>JAFVUF010000027.1 GCA_017502875.1 Clostridia bacterium
AGTACCATTCATAACGATAGAAGCTTCGTAGAAACTATCGTTAAAAATAATTACGGAATAGACGTTGACGATTATTTTGATGACGAGCAATACGATGACGCAAGAAGACGTCAGGAGTCTGCTAATGCATACTCAAATTATCTTTCTAATCAGTACAGCAGCTCAACCTACGGCGACGTAAGCTATTCTGATATTTTCGCGCTCGCTATGCCTGCCTATTTTGAGCTTTCCGGCATTACCTACTCCGAGCTTCTTTCCGGCTACTATATCTCTATATCAACGTATGAGGACGGTTACAAGGTAACTAATGATTACAGATACTACAAGATAGTCGGTTTCTTTAAGAGCAACGAAATGACCGGAGGTCTCATTATCTCCGATACCTTCTATAACGCTTGGTGTGAATACAGAGATGAGGAAGGCTATTACTACTTCAAGTATGCTCCTCACGAGCAGGGAATTTACGCCTTCGCTATCGCTCCTATGGGAACGGACACCGATTTCATTCGTAAGCTCGTTGAGATGAGCTACGATGAAAACGAAAATATTCGCTTTGAGCTTCAGAATCAGGTTATGGACACTGTAAATTAGACCTACTCATAAAATAATGTAAATCCCCCGAGAAATCGAGGGATTTATTGTTTATACCGTTTACTTACCTCCCCTCTTGATTTTTCGCTTAATTTGTGGTATAATAAATACAATCTTACGAAAGGGGGCGTTTACTTGAAGGAATTTGAGGACGTTTATCAGGCGCATTATAATGACGTTTACCGTTTTCTTTACAGGACCTGCGGCGGAAATCACGATTTAGCCGAGGAGCTGACTCAGGACACCTTCTACGAGGCTTTCCGCTGTTGGCACAGGTACAACGCCACCTGCTCGGTTACCACCTGGCTCTGCGCTATCGGTAAAAATCTATGGTTCCACTACCTACGAAAGCACAAGCATGCCATTGTGGACTACGAAATACTGACTCACACGGTATGCGACGACGTTTCCTCCAACCCACAGGAAAGCGCCGAAAGAAGCGAGCGCAGCGAGCTTATCCGCAAGACTCTTGACTCCCTCAAGCCAAAATACCGAGAAATTATCTGGCTTCGCACGGTTGCGGAGCTGCCGTTTGCAAAAATCGCGGAGCTTATGGAGATTTCCGAAAGCTCGGCCAAGGTTTTATTTTTCAGAGCTAAAAATCAACTCAAGGAGAAACTTGATAATGAAGGATTTTTTTAAGAACAAATGCGAGGTCGTGCGCGACCTGCTTCCTCTCTACGCCGACGAGAGCTGTTCAAAGGAGACCGCAAAGGCCATTGACATTCATCTCGTAACGTGCCCTTCCTGCCGCGACTATCTCAGCGAAATTAAGAGCTATCACGACGATTCCGACGTTTCGGATATCCCCGATTCCGACCCGCATTTTGCCGAGGTCATGAACAAGCTCCGCAAGCGCAAGATAGTAAGGCGTTCTCTTGTCAGCGCCGCTATCATTACCTCTCTCGCTATTAACGCCGTTCTTATTCTTACGAATGACTAACCCCTACTCACCCTGCGCGCTTTGTCCGTTTGAGTGCGGCGTTGACCGCTTGGGCGGCGTTTTAGGGCGCTGCGGCTGCGACGGAAATATGCGTGTTGCCCGTATTGCGCCTCACTACTGGGAGGAGCCTTGTCTGTCAGGTCAGGGCATTGAAAGCGACGTAAAAGGCTCCGGAACGGTGTTTTTCGTCGGCTGCTCGCTTGGTTGCGTTTTCTGCCAGAACCGCAGAATTAGCGAGCGAGGCTCGTCTCTGGGCAAGGTATACACAGAAAGCGAGCTGGCGGACGAATTTTTAAGGTTAGAGGCGCTCGGCGTACATAACGTCAACTTAGTTACAGCCTCGCATTTCGCGCCGAGTGTGGCTAAGGCTATTTCTATCGCGAGAGCGCGCGGACTGACAATACCAACAGTTTACAACTGTTCTGGGTATGAAAGGCTTGAAACGCTTAAAATGCTTTGCGGACTTATTGACGTTTACATGCCCGATTTCAAGTTCTATTCTTCCCTGCTTTCAACTCAGTACGCAAAAGCGCCTGACTACAATGACGTGTGCGAAAATGCGATACGTGAAATGCAAAGGCAGACCGGAAAGCCCGTCTTTAACGCGGACGGCTTCATGACAAGTGGCACGCTTGTTCGCCATCTTGTTCTTCCCGGCTCAGACGCGGATTCAAGAAGGATAATTTCGCTTCTGCGCGAAAATTTCGGTACTGACGGGATTGCGCTGTCAATTATGAGTCAGTACACTCCGCAGCCAGATATTCCCTTCCCTGAGCTTGCCGAAAAGCTCTCTCCTGCCGCTTATCTGCGTGTAGTTGAGCGCGCGCAGGAGCTTGGGTTTAAATATTTATACACACAAAGCGGCGAAAGCGCCGACGAAAGCTTTATACCCGAATTCCGATAAAAACGGTATTCGGGTTTTTATTTAACTTTTATCTATTATTATGTAAAAACAGCATAACTTATTGACAAATAAGGAATATTATGATAAAATTAAACTAATCATAAGGGAGTAGGTAGCACGATACGTGTGGCTTATCCGTCAGCTCGGCGTTCTTTCACGCCCGGAAAGGCCTTAATTAACAAGACTTATGTTTAAACAGTCCCGTTATTAAGCTCCCAGGTTTTTTTGCGTAGCTTGGGCTGCGCTTTTTTTACGGGACACCAAATAATTCGTCTATTCGAAGAAAGGTACGGTCTTAAATCAATGAAATTTTACGCAATGGACAAGGAATCTGTAATTAATCAGGTTAGCTCCTCCGCTGAAAACGGTCTCACCTCCGCGGAAGCTGAAAAGCGCCTTGATGAAAACGGCAAAAACAAGCTCGTTGAGGGCAAAAAGGAATCGCTATTAGTCAGGTTTTTAAAGCAGCTTGCTGAGCCGATGACTATTATACTTCTCGTTGCCGCAGCTATCGCGGCAGGTCTTGAAATCTACACGGGAGTAAGCGAGGGACATTGGGAATTTCCTTTTGACGTCGTTATAATTCTGGCTGTCGTGCTTATTAACGCCGTACTCGGTGTTCTTCAAGAAAGCAAGGCGGAGAAAGCTATCGAGGCTCTGCAAGAGATGTCGGCAGCTACCTCAAAGGTCATTCGCGACGGAAGGCTTATTTCCGTTCACAGCGAGGACTTAGTCGTTGGCGATATAATCGTTCTTGAAGCTGGCGATGCTGTTCCCGCTGACGCTCGCATAATTGAGTGCGCTTCCATGAAAATCGAGGAGGCGGCGCTAACGGGTGAATCTGTTCCCGTTGAAAAGAGGGAGGGCACCCTTTCCGCCGACGAGAACAATGACGTTCCCCTCGGAGACCGCAAAAACATGGTATTTATGGGCTCTACCGTCGTTTACGGACGCGGTAAAGCGGTTGTTGTCGGCACGGGTATGGAAACAGAGATGGGCAAGATTGCCGACGCTCTTTCTCAGGCTCAGGAGGGTAAAACTCCCCTTCAAATCAAGCTCGCCGGACTTTCAAAAATTCTTACCTATCTCGTTATAGGTATTTGTATTCTCGTCTTAGGTGTTAACGTTGCCCGTACGCTTATCAGTGGTAACCCTCTTGACTTCTCGCTTGCCATGAGCTTCTTTATGACCGCTATTTCTCTTGCTGTCGCGGCAATCCCGGAGGGACTTGCTACCGTTGTTACGATAGTTCTTTCAATCGGCGTTACAAATATGTCAAAGCGCAACGCCATTATCCGTAAGCTTACGGCGGTTGAGACGCTCGGCTGTACTCAGATAATCTGCTCCGATAAGACCGGTACTCTTACTCAGAACAAGATGACCGTCGTTGATTTCAATTCGCCTAACAAGGAGCTGCTTGCCAAGGGCATGGCGCTCTGTTCCGACGCTGAGGTTGATACCGACGGTGTGGTCGTTGGTGAGCCAACAGAGGCGGCTCTCGTTCAGTTCGCGTACGTAAACGGTATGCCTAAGTACGACTTGAAGGCTAAGTCCCCCAGAATCGGCGAGGCGCCGTTTGACTCAATGCGTAAGATGATGTCCACCGTTCACGTAACCGACGGAACGGTTCGTCAGTTTACCAAGGGCGCTCCCGATGAAATTCTTAAAAAGTGTAAGTACATTCTCACCGAAAGCGGTGTCCGTCCTCTTACAGATGACGATATAACCGACGTTCTTTCCGTTAACAAGGCGTTTGCCGACAGAGCGCTCCGTGTTCTCGCCGGCGCTTACCGAGACTATTCCGATACTCCCACAGACTTCTCTCCCGAAGCCCTTGAAAACGACCTTGTTTTCGTTGGCGTTGTAGGTATGATTGACCCCGTACGTCCCGAAGTCAAGGACGCAATCAACGAGTGCAGAAGCGCAGGTATCCGTCCTATAATGATTACTGGCGACCACAAGGACACTGCCGTTGCTATCGCGATGGAGCTCGGTATCATTGATAACGCCTCAGAAGCAATTACGGGCGCTGAGCTTGACCGAATCTCAGACGAGGATTTTGAAACCGTTGTTGAAAAGTACTCTGTTTACGCGCGTGTTCAGCCTGAGCACAAGACAAGAATTGTTAACGCATGGCGTAAAAAGGGCAAGGTAACCGCAATGACCGGCGACGGCGTAAACGACGCTCCTTCAATTAAAAACGCCGACATCGGAGTCGGTATGGGTATAACGGGTACGGACGTTACTAAGAACGTTGCAGATATGATACTCGCTGACGATAACTTCGCTACGATAGTTTCAGCGGCAAGTGAGGGCAGACGTATTTACGACAATATTCGCAAGGCTATTCAGTTCCTTCTCGCCTCCAATCTCTCCGAGGTTCTCACGATTCTCGCGGCAACCTTCCTGCTCCCCGCGGGAGTAGCGATATTCCAGCCCGTTCAACTTCTCTGGATAAACCTCATCACAGACTGCTTCCCTGCTCTCGCTCTCGGTATGGAAAAGCCTGAGGCTGATATAATGAAGCGCAAGCCACGTGATTCAAAGGAAGGAATTTTCGCAGGCGGACTCGGCGCCGCTGTATTCTATCAGGGCGCTCTCGTTACGGTTATTACTCTTATATCCTACTTTATAGGCAGAGAGCTGGTTGCCGACCTGTTCCACCACGAAGCTCTTCTCGCGGGTCGTTACGACGCCGCTACGCTCGGCACTACTATGGCGTTCCTCACACTTGCTATGTGCGAGGTATTCCATTCGTTCAATATGCGCTCTCTGCGCGGCTCGATATTCACCATCAAGGGTCAGAATAAGTGGCTCTGGGGTGCAGGACTGCTTTCGCTCGCGCTTACCTCGCTTGTCGTTCTCGTTCCTCCGATTGCAAAGGTGTTCGGCATGGTTGCTCTGGGCGGTTGGGAGTTCCTCATTGCTCTCGGTCTCGGCTTCTGCATTATTCCTCTTGTCGAAACAGTCAAGTTTTTCCACAGACTTATCGACAGAAAGCTTGGTAAATAATATATAAGCTATTTTAAAAAACTCGCGTTTTCGATAAAACGCGAGTTTTTTGCTTCATTAAACGCATCTGTTTACCGCTTACCCGGAAGCTGCCATAAACCGTAATTCGATAATTCATCTACTGTAATTGGAGTTAAAAATACGAAAAAGGTATTGATTTTTTTACCTATATCTGTTACAATAATTTAGAGTTAGTTAATTAATTTAAAAGTATTGCCAGGAGTAGAAATCCGACCATGTACGAAAGCTTAAAATACATTCACGGCGGAAAATTTGTTTCACGCGGTCAATGGAAGCACCCTGAAAGAGTTATTGACAGCACCGAAATAATTATAGCCACTAAGGGAACGTTCTATATTGTTTCAGGGGAAACCGAATACATTATGTCGCCCGGTGATATTCTTCGCCTTGACAGCGGTATAAAGCATTACGGCTCGCGTATAAGTACAAGCAACGTATCATTTTATTGGATACACTTCGTGGGCGCGACGCCTGATGAGCTTCCGCCTGTATATTTTCACCCCGACAACATAGCTCAGGCTGAGCTTATCACACGTCAGCTTATCCATTACGCAAATACCGAGGGATATCCAAGAGAGTCAACCGAGTGTCTTCTCAAGGTTCTGCTTATGGAGCTAAACGCGGAGCATTTGCGAAGCGGAGCCGGAAATAACCGTCTTTACTCAACTGTAAAGGAATGGGTGAGGGTTAACTGCGACCTACCGATTAAGGTCTCGGACGTTGCTTCTCAGTTTAACTACAATGAAGATTACCTTAACCGAGTATTCAGACAGTTTTATCCCGAAGGACTCAAAGCATATATTGATGAAATGAAAATGCAAAAAATCAAGTACGACCTCGTAAACGAGGCTATGTCTCTTCAGGAGATAGCAAAAAAATATGCTTTTGCTGATTACAAGTATTTCCTTAAATACTTCAAATACCACGAGGGCATATCTCCGACCAAATACAGACAGATTTATTACAATATTAATACAAACACAAATTAACAATTTTTAACATATATAAGGTTATATAATGCAAGATATAAGAAATTTAGTCTATCTTTCACTGATAAGCTGTATTGAAAACGAGCGTTTTTCAAACCTTGAGGCTGACAGTCAGATTGCAAGGAGCGAGCTTAACTACCGTGATAGAGCGTTCTATACAGCGTTCTTTTACGGAGTTATCGAAAAGCAAATAACGCTTGACCACCAGATAAAAAAGCTGTCAAAAACTCCTATTGAAAAGCTACAAACCAAGGCGCTCGTCATATTGAGAATGGGACTGTATCAGCTGCTTTATATGAACAGCATACCTGACCACGCGGCTATAAACGAAACCGTTGCGCTCGCTAAGATAAAGCTTAACAGAGGCGCTGTCGGATATATTAACGGAATGCTCCGAAGCGCTCAAAGAGAGCTTAAAGGCGAAAATGGAGAAATTAAGCTTTTTGTTCCCGACAAAGACAGAGACGTCTGCGGTTACCTTTCTATCACCTACTCATTTCCACGGTATCTGTGCAAGCTTTGGGTGAACGCCTACGGTACAGCGGCTGCGGAAAGGATAATGCAGGCGCAAAATGAACGTAATATAACCACAATTCAGGTAAATACGTTAAAAACCGATAGAAGCGCTTATCTGAAACGTATAAATGAGCTTGGTCTTTCAGCAGAGGCTTCAAGCGTTAGTGATAGCGGTATCCATCTTGTAGGAAACGCGCCGATAACTTCTCTGCCTGATTTTGATAACGGCTACTTTTTCGTTCAGGACGACTCATCACGGCTGTGCGTTGAGATGCTTGGCGCAAAGGAGGGTGAAACGGTTCTTGACGCCTGCGCTTGTCCCGGTGGGAAGAGCTTTGGCTCCGCAATAAAAATGAATAATAAAGGCAGGATTTTCTCTTGCGACCTTCACGAAAGTAAGCTTTCTCTTATTAAAAGCGGGGCAAACCGACTCGGAATAAACATTATTGAAGCCTATCATGCTGACTCCGCGGTATTTAAGAGCGAATGGCTTAATAAATTTGACAGAGTGCTTTGCGACGTGCCTTGCTCAGGCTTTGGAACGGTATCCAAAAAGCCCGATTTAAGATTAAAGAAATCCGATACGCTGAATGAGCTTGTCGGCATACAGCTTTCTATTGTGAATAATTGCTCTAAATACGTAAAGAACGGCGGAACACTTGTTTATTCAACCTGTACGTTAAATCCAGCGGAAAACGAGGAAAACGTGAAGAAATTTTTAGAGCAAAATCCGAATTTTGAGCTTGTAGAAATGAAAACAAATTTCCCCTATGAAAATAATTATGACGGATTTTTCTTCGCAAAAATGATAAAGAAGCTCTGATAATGGCGCCAAAGCGGCGCCATTTTTCATTTAAAGGTAATCGTGTATTAAAAGCAAATTTTGTAGATTTAAAGAGCAATAAAAAATCCTTTCATTTGCAAAAAAAGACTTGACAAACCCAAAAAACAATGATATAATATATGGGTGCAAAAACGGGGTGTGGCACAGTTTGGTAGTGCGCTTGGTTCGGGACTCAATCACCGTTCTCGGCGTAGAATTTTCGAGAAGAGCCGAAAACCCCCACAAACACTGACTTTTTCGGCTCTCCCGAATGTCGAAAAATCATCAATTCCTCGGTCTGACCACATGTTTGACCACTTACAAATAAATTCAATATTTTTACCATTTCGAGGTGTAGCGAAGGTGGTATCGCGCATCGTTCGGG
>JAFVUF010000028.1 GCA_017502875.1 Clostridia bacterium
TCGGGATAAAGCATCATTATTCCGAGTATCGCCTCCTCAGCGGCTACAGCCTTTGGATTTGCCGAATGCTCGGGGTTTATTTTATCTCCGATACCAAGCGCCTTGTTTTGAAGCTTCTTTTCAAACGCGCCCGCGCGCTCCCTGTTTTTGAGCCTGAGCGCCTTTTTTACGTCTCCTTCAACGCTTTCCCTGGAGATACCAAGCTCCTTCGAGGTCTTGTGTATATACAGCTCGCGCTCCACCGCCGAGTCCACTGTGGCTATCTCGGAGCAAAGCTCCTTCGACGCCTTTATCTTTCCGTCATCGGTAGCTACGTCGTATTTGGCCAGCACGCCCTTCAGCACAAAATCAAATTTAGTTTCGCTGCCTTTGATAAGTCTCGCGAAGGCGTCCGCGCCGTATGCTTTGATATACTCATCGGGGTCCTTTGCTCCGCTGACCTGAAGTATCCTGACGTCTATTCCGACCTCGGTAAGTATTTTTGACGCCCTGTCGGTAGCTGCCTTTCCCGCGCGGTCTCCGTCGTAGGACAGTATGACCTTACTTGTGTAACGCTTGATAAGCCTCGCCTGCTCCTGCGTAAGAGCCGTTCCGAGTGTCGCCACGGCGTTGGTAAAGCCCGCCGCGTGCATTGCTATAACGTCCATATATCCTTCGCAAAGAATAAGACATTCCTTGCAGTTATCCTTGGCGTAGTTCAAAGCGAAAAGGTTACGTCCTTTGTTAAACGCGGGGGTATCGGGGGTGTTGAGATATTTCGGAAGCGAGTTATCCATTACACGTCCGCCAAAGCCGAGTATCGCGCCCGCGGTGTCGATTATCGGGAACATTACGCGGTTTCTGAAAAACGGATAGTATCCTCTCTCTCCCTTTCCGGCGAGCTTAGCTACCACCATTTCGTCCTCGGTATAACCGAGCTCTTTAAGATGATTTATCAGCTCAAAGCCCCTTGTTCCCGAATATCCGAGGCCGAAGCGGTCCACCGTCCTCTTATCAAGCCCTCGCTTGACTATATACTCCTTGGCCTCGCTTGAGGAGAGAAGCTGACTTCTGAAAAATCTCGCCGCCGCCTTGTTCATTTCGTAGATACGGGTGCGACGGACGCCTCCACTCTGCTCCTCCTCCGGAATATTAACTCCGCTTCGCTTGGCGAGAAATCTGAGCGCCTCGACGTAGTCAAGATTTTCTATCTTTCGTATAAAGGTAACGACGTCTCCCGCGGCGCCGCAGCCGAAGCAGTAAAAGCTTTGTGTACCGTTAAATACGGTAAACGACGGCGTTTTTTCATTATGGAACGGGCAAAGTCCGTTCATATTCGAGCCCGCCCTCTTTAGCGTTACGTACGTTCCGATAACGTCAGCTATATCGTTTCTTACCTTTATTTCTTCAATCACGTTATCCGGTATCATAACGCCACTCCTTTCTAAGAATTACACAAAAGGTAAAATCCTGTTGCCCTCATTCCAGCTACTTTCTTGAAAGAAAGGTAGGCAAAGAACTTCTCTTACAGGTTTGCGTAAGACGAAAATTACACAAAGGGTAAAATCCTATTCCCCTCATTCCACCTACTTTCTTGAAAGAAAGGTAGGCAAAGAACTTCTCTTACAGGTTTGCGTAAGACGAAAATTACACAAAGGGTAAAATCCTATTCCCTTCATTCCACCTACTTTCTTGAAAGAAAGGTAGGCAAAGAACTTCTCTTACAGGTCTCGTAAGACGAAAATTACACAAAAGGTAAAATTCTGTTCCCTTCGTTCCACATTTTTGGTAAAAATATCTGGCGGTAGAGCGTTACTGCGTAGCGGTCGGTCATGCCCGCAATATAATCGCAAACGACTCTTGCCTCCCCCTCGCTATCCAGCCAACGCCTCTGTTCAGACGGCATTTTGTCGGGATTTTTCAAAAAATACTCATACAGTCTGCCGAGCAGCTCCTCCGCCTTGCCCTCCTCGCCCTTGGCGACGGGATTTTTATAAACGGCCTCGAAAAGAAAGCTTCTCAGCTCAAGCGTTGCCTGCTCAATAGCAGGCTCCATTTTAATAACGTCGCTATCCGCGCTTGCGGAAACGACGCTCTTGGTCATAGTATCAATTCTTTCTCCATGACTGTGCCCAAGCTCATTTCGAAGCGCAAGAGGAATATCGCTCTCGGAAAGTATACCCGCGCGGCAGGCGTCGTCGATGTCGTGGTTGATATAGGCTATACGGTCAGCAAAGAGAATTATGCTTCCCTCGGGTGTTGAAGCTGGACCGCTGCCGCCCGTATGGTGCAGTATTCCGTCGCGTACCTCTGCCGTTAAATTTAACCCGTAACCGTTATTTTCAAGCTTTTCGACAACTCTCAGGCTCTGCTCGTTATGCTTAAAGCTTGAGCTGTAAACTCTTTGCAAAAGTCTCTCACCCGCGTGTCCGAACGGAGTATGTCCAAGGTCATGACCAAGCGCCGCGGCTTCGGTGAGGTCCTCGTTAAGTCTGAGCGCTCTCGCAACCGTTCTCGCTATCTGGGTAACCTCTAAGGTATGAGTAAGCCGTGTTCTGTAATGGTCCGCCTCCGGTGAAAGAAAGACCTGTGTCTTATGCATAAGTCGGCGGAACGCCTTACTGTGAATTATTCTGTCGCGGTCTCGCTGGAAGTCGGTTCTTATGTCGCAGGGCGTTATTTTACGTTCTCTGCCCTTGCTCTCCGCGCTTTTGGTCGCAAACGGAGAAAGATTTCTTTTTTCATTTTCATGCAAAAGCTCTCTAACTGTTTTCGGCATAAGCTTCTCCTTTCCGACTTATTTTAGTGCCTATATAATATACGCAAAAAAGTCCGCAATTCCTTTTTTTGCGGACTTTATTATTCTTTTTAATCTCATTATACGACAAAAAACGTACTATTCCGAAAATCTTTTTCCCGTTTCCGTTACCGTTATTCTGCCTGCTCCCATCTCGGCTATCTTATCGCAAAACAGTCTGAATACGTCCGGCTTAGCGGCAAGTGAAAGCGAAACCGTATCGGTAAACTCGCTTGCGTCCTCCTTGACTCCTAACTGGGAGATGACGGGAATAAGCTTCTGATAATCCGAGTACGAGCATAAAACGTTAAACTCTGTGTACTCCGCGTAAGTAACTATTTTTGCCGCCGCCACCGCGTCTCTTGCGCTTGCGCTGTAAGCGCGTACAAGACCGCCTGCCCCAAGCAGTATCCCACCGAAATAACGGGTTACGACTATAACCGCGTCCGTAAAGCCGCCCTTTTGTATGACGCTCAGTATCGGAACGCCCGCCGTTCCCTGCGGCTCGCCGTCATCGCTGTACCTTGCGCTTCCGTTAGCAAGCATATACGCATAGCAGTTATGAGTGGCGTCGCCGTAACGCTTCCTTATCTTATTTATAAACTCCATAGCCGCCTCCTCGGTCTTGACGGGCGCGGCGTGTCCGATAAACTCGGACTTTTTTTCAATAAAGGAAACCTCCGCTTCCTTTGAAAGCGTGATATATTCCAAGGTAAATCTCCTTATCTGTACGTCGTTTCGGGAACAAGCTCATCTATTCTTGAAAGAAGCTTATCTATACCTCTGCCCGTTTTAGCCGAGATAAAGAAAACGTCCCTTACCTCCGCCCCCTCCAACACCGGACGCGTAAAGTCCTCCTGCTTTTCCGCTATATCGCTCTTATTAAAGACGTACAGCACAGGCTTTTCACCTGCCCCAAGCTGAGAAAGCAGCTCTCTCGTTACCTCTGCCTGCGCCATACATTCGCTGTCCGAGGCGTCCATCATAACGATAACGATATCCGCGTATCTCAC
>JAFVUF010000008.1 GCA_017502875.1 Clostridia bacterium
AAGCGGAGTAAAAGGTACTATCAGAGGCGCGGTTACTGATCCTAACGGAAACTGGATTTCTAGTAAGGAGGCCAAGCTGAAGAATCTTGGTAAAAATATTAACAATCTAATTAAAAACAGTTAAGCCATTTTTCTTAAAATCTAAACTTGATATATAACCGCGCCATATAAATTGGCGCGGTTATTTTTTATAAATGATGCCAATTTTAACAGTCCCTTATCAAAAAATGACAGTAAAATGATATTCAATGAGAAAATAATTGAAAAAATAGGGCTTTTTTCTTCGTTTTAAAAAAAATCATATTTTTTTGAAAAAATATTTTTAAAAAACAGCAAAAAGGACGTACTTTTGTTCGGTTGTAATAGAATGTTAACAAAATGCAGTAATAATACTCACAATATTATATTATAATATATAGTAATATATAATATAACGTAAAATGATAAGTGCGTTATAAATCCATTGGAGGATTTTATGGTTCTGTATAACACATGGAAATCGCAGAAGCTTGACGATAGTGATCTCACCGCCGAGCTAACGGCTATTGAAGGTAATGAAAAAGAGATATTTGATAGATTTCGTTGCGACCTTGAATTTGGTACAGGTGGACTCCGAGGTCTTATCGGAGCAGGCACCAACAGAATGAATATATATACGGTAGGCAAGGCTACACAGGGACTTGCCAACTGTCTAATTAAACAAAATGAAACCGGAAAGGAGCTTTCCGTTGCCATAGCGTATGATAGCAGAAATAAGGGTGAGCTATTTACCCGTCGCTCTGCCTCTATACTCGCCGCTAACGGTATTAAGGTATACGTGTATTCCGAGCTTGCTCCTACTCCGGCTCTTTCTTTTGCTGTGAGATATTACGGCTGCGATGCGGGTATCTGTGTAACCGCAAGTCATAATCCCGCGGTTTATAACGGCTACAAGGTCTACGGAAGCGACGGCTGTCAGATAGGACCGGCTATGGCTGACGTTATCCTTGATGAAATAGGAAAGACCGATATCTTTAACGATGTTAAGCTTACCGATTATGATAAGGCTGTGGCTGACGGAAAAATTGTTCTTATTGGCGATGAGGTGTTTGATGCATTCTTAAAAGAGGTTAAAAAGGAGTCTCTTCTTTCCGATGATGTGAGAACCGGAGATAAGCTTAAAATAGTTTATACGCCTCTTAACGGAGCTGGAAGACGTTCTGTTACTACTGTTCTCGCTACCGAGAGCTGCTATGACGTAACTGTGGTTAAGGAGCAGGAAATGCCCGATGGCAATTTCCCGACGTGCCCTTATCCAAATCCCGAAAATCCCGAGGCGCTTAATCTCGCGCTCGCTCTTTGTGAGAAGACAGACGCCGATATTATGATAGCTACCGACCCCGACTGCGACAGATGTCGCGTGGCGGCTAAGGCGGAAGTCGGATATAAGGCTCTTTCTGGTAACGAGACAGGAATTCTTCTTCTTGATTATATATGCAAGAGAAAGCTTGAGCTTGGTACTATGCCGAAGTCTCCCGTTGCGGTAACAACAATCGTTTCCACCGTAATGGCGGACGGTGTCGCAAATGAATACGGAATTGAGATGAGACGAGTTCTCACCGGCTTTAAGTATATAGGCGAGCAGATAGGTCTGCTTGAAAAGGACGGAGAGACTGACCGTTATCTCTTTGGCTTTGAGGAAAGCTGCGGATATCTTTCAGGTCCGTATGTAAGAGATAAGGACGGAGTAAACGCGTCGCTTCTCATATGCGAAATGGCGCTCTATTATAAGAGAAAGGGCATAACTCTTATCGAGGCGTTTGACGCCCTTTGCAAAAAGCACGGATATTACAAAGAAGCGCTTCTTAACTACTCCTTTGAGGGAGCTGAGGGCGCTGTGAAGATGAAGAGTATTATCGAGGGTCTGCGTGCCCAGCCGCCTAAGTCTATTGCCGGTAGTAAGGTAATAGACGTTAAGGATTACCATAAGGCTGGACTCCGTGAGGGTGAATACAACGACGAGACCGGACTGCCCGATTCAAACGTTCTTGAATTTAACACGGAAAACGGCTGCAAGGTCATAGTCCGTCCTTCAGGAACCGAGCCTAAGATGAAGGCGTATCTCTCCGCTGTTGGAAAGTCTGCAGACGAGGCAGAGAGCATTATTGAACGTATAAAAAAAGACGAAGTATTAAAATTTTAAAATATTGACATAAAACAAACGAAAGGAATTTGAAATGGAAAAAGTAGCGGTTATAATGGCAGGTGGCAGAGGAGAGCGTCTGTGGCCTAAAAGCCGTAAGGATCATCCCAAGCAGTTTCTTTCCCTTGGTGGAGGAGATCAGTCGCTTATCGTCCAGACGGTAGAGCGAATGAAAAAGCTTACCGATATTAAAAATATATATATCGTTACAGGCAAGGATTATTTTGATATTACTCACGAGCAGCTTCCTAAGCTACCCGTGGAAAATATACTTTGCGAGCCTATGGGCAAGAATACTACCGCCTGTATCGGCTATGCGTGTCAGGTAATAAAAAAGAGAATGGGCGATGCTATCATGATGGTAGTTCCGTCCGACCACGTTATCAAGGACGAAAAGGCGTTTGCGTCAGATCTGAAAAAGTGCTGTGAGCTTGCCGAGTCTGAAAAGGTTATTGTTACTGTTGGCATTACTCCTACAAAGCCTGAAACAGGCTTCGGTTATATTAAAATTCATAAGGATAAACCGATAGAAAGTACTACTCTTGCGTGGAAAATGGCAAAATTTGTCGAAAAACCCGATTATAAGGTTGCGACAAGATACGTGGCGTCAGGTAAATATCTTTGGAATGCGGGAATGTTCATATTCCCTGTAAGCTATATGCTAAGATCCATTAAACGCTACTGTCCTCACAACTCCGCATGTCTGACTACTATCGGTAAGAGCCTTGGCAAGAAGACCGAGGAGCTTATAACATATCAGATGTTTGAAAAAATGGAATCCATATCAATCGACTACGCGGTAATGGAGCACGTAAGGGGCAGTATAACCGTTCAGTCAACGTTTGATTGGAACGACGTAGGGACTTGGGCAGCGATTCCCGAGATACAGAAGCCCGATTCCAACGGAAACTACATCACGGGCGAGGTTACCTCGTTTGAAAGCAGCGGAAACATAGTTGAGATTCCTAATGGAAAGCTCGTTGCGCTTCTTGGTGTCAAGGATCTTGTTATAGTCGAGAGTGGAAACGCGATTCTGGTTTGCCACAAGGATTATGCTCAGAAGATTAAAGAAGCGACTAAGCAGATATCGGACACGCCTGAGTATTTATGAGAATACGCTTTGAAGGGACGCCCGTTTGCTCAGAGCAGCTTACGGGAATCGGTATTCACGAAAAAGAGCTATGCAAGGCAATGATAGCTCTAAATCCCAGCGATGATTTTGAATTTACTTATTTTTCGGGAATCAGAGGCAGGATAAAGCGCAAAAGAAGGATAATGCGGCAGTACGTAACGGAAAATTCGAAAATTAAGGATTTTCCTATAATGACAGCGGGACTGTATAGGCTTATTCAGGGAGTATGCCCGATTCCGTACAGATTTCTTTTTCCCGGGAAGCCTCAAATCACACATTTTTTTAACTTCCTGATTCCACCCGGAGTTAAGGGAAAAAAGGTTGTTACAGTTCACGATTTAGCTTTTGTAAGATATCCCGAAACGGTAGCTTACAGAACCAGAAAGGTGCTCTCGCTCCGTCTCGCGAAAACGGTAAAGAGAGCAGATCATATCTTTGTCGCATCCGCATTCACCGGCAGAGAGCTATCGGAGCTTTACGGAGTTCCCGAGGAGAAGATGACGGTAGTGTACGCAGGCGTAGACCGAGAGGTTTTCAAGCCGAGAGAGTATAATGAATGTCAGGAGGTTCTTGTAAAGAGAGGACTAAGCGACAGAGGCTATTTCTTCTATCTTGGAACGATTGAGCCGAGAAAGAATATTGAGAGAATGGTCATCGCCTACGCTAAGACCTGCAAGCGTCTTGAAAGCGAGGGTAAGGAGTGTATGCCGTTTGTTTTCGGCGGAAAGCTCGGATGGTACTATGATCAGATACTTGAAAGAATAAAGAGTGAGGGTATTGAGGATAAGATAATCCTTGCGGGATATCTGTCCGATACGGAAAAGGCGTGTCTCTACGCCAGAGCAAGAGCATTTGTATTTCCGTCGCTTTACGAGGGCTTTGGAATACCTGTCCTTGAAGCAATGGCTTGTCAAACGCCTGTGCTCACAGCAAACGTCTCGTCGCTCCCTGAGGTTTCGGGTGAGTCAGCGGTGCTTTGCGACCCTCTTGATATTGATGAAATTGCGGGCGGACTTTACAGTCTCGCGACAGATGACTTGCTTTGCGAAAGACTCGCAAATGAAGGCTATGAGCGTTCAAAGCGTTTTTCGTGGGAAAGCACAGCTAAGCTGATGCGTGAGGTATACGAAAAAGTAGTTGCGCAGAGTTAGGTCGTCTAAATAATTAACAATCGAGGTTTACTCGTTATGATAGATGATAAAATAGTCGAGGCAGAGGAGAATAAGTTTAAAATTCTCCAGGCTGCTAAATGGTATTGTCCAGAGGTCGGCGGAATAGAGACGGTGGCGGTAGCGATAACCGCGGCTGTAAAGGATAAGGCGGATATGCAGATACTCGTCTGCTCGGGCAAAAAGATCAAGGAAAGAGGCTTTACAGACGAGGGTGTTTATATTTACAGAGCTAAAACCCCGTTCAGAATATGCTCAACACCTATTTCCTTTGATTATCTGAGCGCGTTCAGAAGAATGTCCAAGGACGTTGACATTATTCAGCTTCACGCGCCGTTTCCGCTTTCGGACCTTGCGCTTTTCCTCGGCAGGAGAAGCAGAAGGATAAAGAAGGCGCTTTGGTATCACAGCGACGTTATAAAGCAGAAAAAGCTGATGTTCTTTTACAGACCGCTTCTTAAATGGATGCTAAAAAAGGTGGACAAGATTTACGTTGCGAGCCGAGCGATAGCGGAGCAGTCCCAATATCTCGGAAAGCATATGGACAAGGTTGAAGTAATTCCGTTTGGTATATCCACTAAGGATTACGATAGGGCGGACAGGCACCCTATACTTACCAATGCGCTTAACAATAAGGGCAATGTAAAAATTCTGTTCGTTGGCAGGCTTGTTTATTATAAGGGTATTGACGTGCTGATAGAAGCTATGGCAAAAACCTCTGGGGCGGAGCTGTTTATTATTGGCGGCGGCGAGCTTGACGATATCCTTGAAAAGAGAACGGCTGAGCTTGGCATTTCCGATAAAATACATTTTATGGGCAGAATTGAGAAAAAAGACCTTCTTGCTTCGTTCTCGGACTGCGATTTCTTCGTTCTTCCGTCCGTTAACCGCGCGGAGTGCTTTGGACTTGTTCAGCTGGAGGCAATGGTGTACGGCAAACCCGTAATCAACACTTCGTTGCCTACTGCGGTTCCTGAGGTCAGCCTTCACGGCGAAACGGGCTTAACGGTAGAGCCGAGTAACGCAGACGCCTTGGCGGAGGCAATGAATACGCTTATAAACGATAAGGAATTACGTGAAAAATACGGCGCTCAGGCAAGGAAACGCTGCGAAGAAAGTTACAGTCTGAGCAAAATGCAGGATAAGCTTTACGCGTCTTATCTTGACCTCCTCGGCAAGTCCGTGGATGACGAAAAATGAAAGGGAAAGCTTGATGCAAAACAGTAATACTGAAAACAAAGGCGCGACAGTTAAGCGCACGGGGCAGAAGGAAGGCTTCGTACAGACCCTAAAAGAAATATGGTCATACCGTGAAATGATAGCCTCATTTGTCAGAAGAGACCTTCGGGGACGTTACAAGGGCTCGGTTCTCGGATTTTTGTGGACATTTATAAATCCATTGCTTCAGCTTATGGTTTATACGGTTGTATTCACGGTAATACTGCCTTCCGGAATTGAGGATTACCCAATACATCTTTTTGTAGCTCTTATACCTTGGATATTCTTTTCATCTTCGGTAAACGGAGGCGCTACATCAATTCTTGCATATAAAGATATGGTAAAAAAGATATATTTTCCAAGAGAGGTTCTTCCGATTGCTACGGTAACAACCAACTTTGTAAATATGCTTCTTTGCTTTATAGTGGTATTCGGTGTGGCATTCGTAAACGGTTATATACCAACAGCGGGAGTTCATTTCATTGCGCTGCTTTGGCTTATACCTTTGTTTATCATAGAGTACGTGCTTTCTCTTGGAGTTGCATTTTTGGCGGCAGCCGTAACTGTATATTTCAGAGATATGGAGCATATTCTTGGAATTTTTGTAATGGCAATGCAGTTTCTTACCCCTGTTCTCTATAATTTTGATCAGATAAACAGTGAAGCAGCCAAAACGCTCTTAAATCTTAATCCGATGTCTCCGATAATACAAGGATACAGAAATGTTATATACAATCAACAGATTCCTCAAAACCTTATGTGGCTGCTGTATTCATTTATCGTTGGATTGGCAGTACTAATAGTAGGTTGGTTTGTTTTTGAGAAATTAAAAAGACGCTTTGCGGAAGAGCTTTAAAGGCAGTGAGAGGATAAAATATGCAAAACAATGCTGACAGTATTTATTCAATAGAAATTGATGATTTATATAAGCATTACCGTATCTATAAGGATAAGGGACGCGAGCTGAAAGAAAGACTCTTGTTCTTTTGGCGCAATAAATATACAAAGAATAAAGTAATAGACGGCATTTCACTGAAAATTAAAAAAGGAGAGGCCGTAGGCTTTGTCGGTCATAACGGTTGCGGAAAGAGTACTCTGCTTAAAATGCTTAGCAGAATAATATATCCAGATAAGGGTGTAATAACTACCCGTGGAAAAATATCGGGACTTATTGAGTTAGGAGCAGGATTTCATCCTGATATGACCGGTAGAGAAAACATATACAATAACGCCTCAATTTTCGGACTTACCAAGAAGGAAATAGATGAGCGTCTTGATAAGATAATCGAGTTTTCAGGTCTCGGAGAATTCATAGACGCGCCCGTAAGAACATATTCATCGGGAATGTATATGCGCCTTGGATTTTCTGTGGCAATAAATGTTGATGCGGAAATACTTTTAATAGACGAGATACTTGCGGTTGGAGACGGAGAATTTCAGGCTAAGTGCATGAAGGCTCTTCGTGATGTGAAGGCAAGAGGGACTACTATTGTAATCGTAAGCCATTCGCTTTCTCAGATTGAGGAGATATGCGAAAAGTCGTACTGGATAAACGATGGAAGGATAATGATGGAGGGTGAGCCTAAGGAGGTTCATAACGCCTATCTTTCAGCGACGGTCCAAAACTGATTTAAAGGGAAAGCGGTAATTTCACTAAAAAGAAATTGCCGCTTTTATAACTTGAAAACGGAGCTTAAAATGGTTGAAAAAAACGGAAATAATGATTTACGGGTTAGCTTAACACCGTTAAAAGAGGCGAGCAAGCTTGACGTTCTTTTAATAAGCTTGATAGCGTTAATGCCATACGTTCATTTCGTAGTAAGCGCAATGATGCTTATAACGGTAGGCATAGCGATAATGATAATGAAGAAAACTCGCCAAGCTGTTCTTGAGCAAAAAACACTTACGCTTGTTGCGGCTCTGATAACACTACTGTCCGCCTTCAGCTCACTTGTGTCGGGTAATGTAATCGGTCTCGCGGTAACCTTCGGTATAATTCTGATACTTATCTGCGGAGCTTACGCGAGAAGCGTGATGCGCGCCAAGCTTACGGTACAGGTTTTCAGAATAGTCGGTTGCGGTAGCATTTTTACACTGATTATAGTCCTTATACAGCGGTTAGCGGAGAAAAATCCCGGGTACAGACCTACGGGTTGGCAATGGAACGCAAATTATCTTGGAGCTGTCGCAGTAATGTCGGCGCTGATATCTGTCGTAGCCTTTTTTGAGGATTACGGGTGCGATGTAACGGGGAAAATTAAGCTTGAAAAAATATTTTACGGCATTGCTTTTCTGTCTGACCTTGCTATAATTCTTATTTGTGAGAGTCGCTCGTCCTTGCTTGCGATTATGGCGTGTATAATCGTTTATATGCTGATACGTAAGCACTATATTCTGTGCGGGCTTGCGGTTGTGGGTGGAATAGGTGTGTGGGCGCTTGGAATGATTTCGCCTGAGCTTTTTGGGTGGGCGAACTCGCTTACGTATGTTTTTACCCAGAGATACGATATCTGGATGTGCGCCTTCAAGTCGTTCCTTTCCGGACCTGTTGAGTTCCTTATCGGTAGAGGTCCGATGACCTATCGCTTTGTTTGGCAAGCTGAAGGGCTTTACGGCGCGGACCATGCGCATAACATTCTTTTTGACACTTTGATAAACGTAGGTATTGTCGGATTTGTTTTATATCTCTTTTTAATTGCCGATTTTGTTAAAAATATGCTAAAACAAAGAGAGAATCATGATAAGTGCGCCTTTACGCTTTCCCTCCTTGCACTTACGGCGATTTTTGTGCAGGGAATAGCGGACGTAACAATAATGTGGCATCAAAGCGCTTGTTTATTTATTCTGATGTGTTCCGTAAGAGCAGCCCACGAAAAATAAAATATACAGCGGCAAGGCTTAAACGCCTTGCTGTTTTGTATAAGAATAGCTGTTTTTTACAGTGTCATGAAAAATAACAATAAAAAGTCAGCCTAAAATGCTAAAAAACCTTGACTTTTTCAATGATATTATGATATAATTTTATGTAGGTATTATATACACCTGTATTAGTGGAGAACGGAGGTTTTTCTAAATGAGACTAAGAGAGCTTTATACGGGTCATAAATCATTTTCATACATAGTGTTCAGCTGTAAGGATTCCGATGAAACCGAGAAGCTGCTTGATAAGCTTGATGCGGATGGATACCGTTATTGGTTAAATTCAAAGCTTACGCCTAATGAAAAGGATATTCATGAGTTACTCGAAAGGCTTAAAAGCGCAGCGGTTACCGTGCTTGTGTTTACAGAAAACTCAACCACCGATCCGTTCCTTTGTGAGATAGTGGAGTACGCTATCAGATGCAGAACCCCGATAGTAATATATATTCCCGCAGAGGATCCGTCTGACAGGAAGTATCTTAATTCTATTCTTGAAAGAGCAAAGAATGCCGTTGTATACAGAGCCGTAGAGCAGAAATTTGATTTTTCTAATTCGCTCAGGCAGATTCTTGCGGAAACTAAGGGAATAACCGAAAAGGATGCCGAGCGCATGTATAAAAACGGACTTAAAATGCTCCGTGATGAAAACGCGACTAATGAAATGCTCTCGGAAGCGATAAAGAGTATAACCTATGCGGCATCTCATGAATATCCCCCCGCGCTTAATTTTCTTGGAGTTTTGTCGCTTGAAAGAGCGAGACACGGTCAAGATTCGTATTCGTCCGCGGTATCGTACTTGAAGACGGCGGCAAGGCTTGGAAATATTGACGCTATATATACTCTCGGCTGTTTAATAGCTGACGGAGAAGGCTTCGCTCAGGATTATGACGTTGCAAATGGGTACATATCGTTAGCGGCAATTCAGGGAATTACAGACGCTCAGTACAGATTTGCAGAAATGCTTGACAAAGGCCTTGGGGTAGCGAAAAACCGTAACGAAGCATTCGTTTGGTACAAAAAAGCGCTTGACGGAGGCGACAGACGCGCTTACCTGCCTCTTGCTTACAGGTATCTTGAGGGAACTACGGTGAACCGAGATGAGACAGTAGCGGCTAAATATTTTACCGAGGCGGCAAACGACGGCAGCACCGAGGCGGTTTTGATGCTGGCGAAGCTTTATAGGGACGGAGTCGGAGTAAGCATAGATATGTCTAAATCCGAAGGGTATTTCAGAAAAGCGGCTGAGGAGAATATAGCCGAAGCGCAGTATAGCTACGCTATGATTTTGCACGGAAAGAAGAATTATACCGAGGCTTTCAAATGGCTTAATCTCGCGGCGGCGGAGAGAGACGATGAGGAGACGGCGCCTGAGATACTTTATGAGCTTGCGCAGTGTTACAGTACGGGAAACGGCACAGAAATAGACCGTCCGAAAGCGTTTATTTATTATCACAAGGCGGCGCTTGCGGGTCATTTACAGTCAAGAGCTGCGGTTGCGGAGTGTTACAGAAGAGGAATAGGCGTAAACGTAAACAAGCGCGCGGCGGAGTTCTATACGCCAAGATATGCTTTTGAACAAAACTGATTTTCGTCCGAAAGAATGAATAATCCATTGACAAAGCTAATATGATGTGATATAATTATTAACGGGAGATACCCGAGTATGTTTTTGAAAGGAGGAGACACCATGAAAAAGACACTTGTAAGAGTACTTACCCTTACTCTCGTAGCTGTTATGCTCGTAACCATGCTCGTATCCTGCGGAGGAGTTAAGTCCGGAGAGTATAGATTTGGAACCGAGAAATCCTACGAGGCGTATATCTTTAAAGGAAGCAAGGTTACCAACGTAACTTATGCTGCGGGTAACAAGATTGATTCCTTAACTAAGGAAGGCAAGTACAAGGTTGAGGATGATGAGATTATCTTCACTTGGATTGATTCTGAGGGTAAGGAAACTACCGACACCAAGGCGTTTGCTGAAAACGAGGATGGATCCATTAAAATCGGACTTGTAACCTTCAAGCCTGTTGAGGACTAATTCAATTAAACATTAAAACCGCTGAATTTCAGCGGTTTTTTTGCGCCCTTTTTTGAACATAATAGTAATGAAAGGGGTGATAGAAAATGAATTATCTTGATAAGGCTAAGGAATTGGAAAACGAGCTGATTAGCGACTATAAAGAGCTGCATAAATGCGCCGAGACAGGCTTTGAGCTTCCCGAAACGGTAGCGTATGTAAAAAAGAGACTTGACGAGCTTGGTATTGTATATACCGATTGCGGTAAGAACGGGGTTATTGGATATATAGGTGATAAAAGAGCAAAGGAAAGTGTTCTATTGCGCGCGGATATGGACGCGCTCCCTATAAAAGAGGAAACTGATGTTGATTATAAGTCTGAAAGCGGCGCTATGCATGCCTGCGGTCATGACGCTCACACGGCAATGCTTATTTCCGCCGCCAAGCTGCTAAAAGAGAGCGAATCGGAGCTTATGGGGTGCGTCAAGCTTATGTTTCAGCCTGCCGAGGAGCTGCTTGAGGGAGCAAAAAGCATGATAGAAAACGGCGTTCTTGAAAGCCCGCCTGTAAAAGCCGCTATTATGCTTCATCTTATAGTCGGAACAGAATTGGAAAGCGGAAGTGTTGTTATATCAAGCGGAGGAGTCAGCGCGCCATCAGCCGATTATTTCCGTATTACGGTTAAAGGCGTTGGCTGCCACGGCTCAACACCTGAAAAGGGACGGGATCCGCTTGCCGTAGCATGCAGAGCGATTACCGCGCTTGACGAGATAAAGGCGAAGGAGCTTGCGCTTAACGAAAGGGCGGTAATATCAGTCGGCAGCTTGCATTCAGGCGACGCCCCAAATGCTATTCCCGAGAAAGCGGAGCTTACGGGAAGCATAAGAGCGTATAGCGAAAACACAAGGGAGTATATCAAGCAGAGGATAAATAATATTGTTTCGATGCTTGCGGGCGCGTTTGAAACACAATGTGAGGTGGATTTTTACAGCGGTACGCCGAGTCTTTTAAACGATGAAATCCTTTCAAAAAGCGCATACGAATCCGCAAAGGAGCTTTTCACGGGAGATAGAGTTATGACGTCAGAAGAGCTTGGGTTACAGGCGCAAAAGCAGGGAAAACGAAGCGAGGGGGCGGGTAGCGAGGATTTTGCCTATATCAGCCGAGAGGCGCCTTCACTGATGATAGCGCTTGCCGCGGGTAAAGCTTCAGAAGGGTATAAATTTCCTCTCCATAACTCAAAAGTTCGCTTTGATACAAGCGCGTTTAAGTACGGCTCAGCGCTGCTTGCTCAAATAGCAAGAAAAATGGATAAAATGCCCAAAAATGCGGCAGAAAAAACGTTATAATACTGAGTAAAAATCCGTTGACAAATCCTTTGTTTATTGTTATAATCAAGGTAACATTACAAAGTAGAGGAGACAATTAAATGCTGTATAACAAGAATAGCTCAAAAGAGCTTGATAAGGAGCTTTTCGCTTCTCCAACAAGCGAATACAGGGGTATACCTTTTTGGTCATGGAACTGCAAATTGACATCCGAAATGCTTGAAAAGCAGATTGAATATTTAAAGGAAATGGGCTTTGGCGGGTTCAATATGCATCCAAGAGACGGTCTTGACAACGTATATCTTAGCGATGAGTTTATGGGACTTATCAACGACTGTGTTGATAAAGCAAAAAAAGAGAATATGTTCGCAATGCTTTACGATGAAGACCGTTGGCCGTCAGGATTTGCGGGAGGACTTGTAACTAAGGACCCACAGTACAGAGCGAGAAGGCTCGTCTTTGCGCCTGCCAATAAAACTAAAATGGCAGAGCAGTTTAAGAATAAGCTTGTCGTTGAAAAGCCTGTGCTTGACGTATCAAACGAGTTAGGAAAGAACGATGCGATAAAGGAGGGTAAGCCGTATTTCGTTGCAGCATTTGATATATTGTTAGATGAAAACGGATATCTCGCATCCTACAAGAAAATCAAGAGAAACGGTAGAGCCAAGGGCGAAAAATGGGTAGCATTTTGTCTTACACAGGCTTTGAGCGATACGTTCAATGGGTATTGCTATGTTGATACACTCTCGAAGACAGCTATAAAAAGATTTATTGATGTTACGCATGAGCGCTATAAAGAGGTCGTAGGAGATGAATTTGGTAAAACAGTCGCTGCGGTATTTACAGACGAGCCTCAATTTATATTTAAAAAGACGTTTGAAAGACCGACGGATAAAAAGGCATGTGAGCTTCCATGGACTCCTGATCTTCCCACCACCTATAAGAGAGCTTACGGTAGCGACCTCGTAGAGCATATTCCGGAGCTTTTCTGGGATTTGGGTGATGAAAGGGTTTCTGTTGACAGATATCGCTTTCATGACCACGTATGTGAACGCTTTGTAGATGCGTTTATTGCACAGTACGGAAAATGGTGCGCAAAAAATAACCTTCCGCTTACCGGTCATATGGTGGAGGAGCGTACTCTTCGCAGTCAGACACACGCTGTCGGAGAGGCAATGAGACACTACAAGCATTTCGATTATCCGGGAATCGATATGCTCTGCAACGATGTTGAGCTTACCACTATAAAGCAAGCACAGTCCGTAGTACATCAGTACGGAAAAAAGGCTATGATGTCAGAGCTTTACGGAGTTACCAACTGGGATTTCGATTTCAGAGGACATAAGTTCCAGGGAGACTGGCAGGCGGCGCTTGGAGTTACTATGAGGATTCCTCATCTTTCATGGGTATCCATGAAGGGAGACGCAAAGCGCGATTATCCCGCGTCAATCAACTATCAGTCGCCTTGGTACAAGGAATACAAGTACATAGAGGATCATTTCGCGAGAGTCAATACCGCAATGACCAGAGGTAAGCCTGACGTAAGCATTGGAGTTATCCACCCGATAGAGAGCTATTGGCTGCATTGGGGACCGGGAGCTACCACGCTTGCAAAGAGAAATCAGCTTGACGATAATTTCCAGAACCTTATAAAGTGGCTGCTGTTTAATCAGCTTGATTTTGACTATATCAGCGAATCTCTGTTCCCCGAAGCCTGCAAAAAGGTGGAAAATCCTATCAAGGTGGGCAAAATGAAGTACGACGTAATAGTCGTTCCCGCGCTTGAAACTATAAGAAGCAGTACCGTTGAGCGTCTCGCAAAATTCGTTTCCGCGGGAGGAAGAGTGGTATTTATGGGCGACTGCCCCGCATACGTGGATTGCGGAGATAACGCAAGCGTAAAATCGCTTTACGATATGGCGGAAAAGGTTACGTTTGAAAAGAACGCCATTGTAAATGCTCTTGAAGCTAACAGAAAGCTTGAAATACGCGGACAGAACGGTGGATTAAAGGATAATTATGTTTACCAGCTCAGAACCGACGGAAGCGCAAAGTGGCTGTTCGTTGCAAATGCGATAAGGGAAAGCGATATAGAACCTATCATTGGCAGACATGTGGGTAAAGAGTCGCGTCCCGCGGATAAGCTTTATTTTAAAATCAAGGGAAAATATACTCCCAAACTCTACGATACAGTAAACGGAGAGATAAAGGATATATCCTATACGGTTGAGAATGGATATACTAAGTTCGTTCTTGACGCGTATCTGTACGATTCCTTCCTCTTTAAGCTTGAAAAATACACTGTAAAATCCCTTACAGTACCGACCGAGGTGCATGAGACTGTAAGCCGTATTGACCGTTTTGAAAAAGTAAGATATGAAAGGGAAGAACCAAACGTACTCCTTTTTGACCTTGCTGAGTGGAAATGGGATAACGAAACGGAATATCAGCCTCTTGAGGAGATACGCCGACTTGACAAACTTGTAAGAGAAAAGGCGGGAATTCCTCCCAAGAGTATAAAGCAGCCCTGGTGTCTGCCGCCTGAGGTAGCGGAGCATACCGTAACTATGCGCTTTACCTTTAACTCCGAGATACAGCTTAAAGGCGCGGAGTTTGCGTGCGAGGATATGGAGGTTACCGATATCAGCCTCGACGGTAAAAAGATAGAGAAGAAGGTAACGGGCTACTTTACCGATGAGTCCATAGAAAAGACCGTTCTTCCCGATATCGCGGCAGGTAAGCACGTAATCGAGATAACCAAGCCGCTTGCTTCGAGAACAAATATTGAAAACTGTTTCCTGCTTGGTGATTTCAATGTGCGTCTTGAAGGATTAAGAAGCACAATCGTTTCTTCAACTAAGGAGATAGGCTTTGGTTCGATTACCTCTCAGGGAATGCCCTTCTACGGTGGAAACGTTAAATACTACATAGATATTGAAGTACCGGAGGACGATAGCGCTCTCAGGATACACGCAAATTACTACCGCGGAGCGCTTATTTCCGTAGCGGTTGACGGACAGTGTGTTGGTAAGATAGCTTATAATCCTTATACGGTTATAGCTAAGGGACTGAAGAAGGGTAAGCACACAGTTGAGTTTACTCTGTTTGGTAACCGCCACAATTCCTTCGGCGTTCTCCATAACTGCGACGGAAAATGGATATGGTTTGGTCCGGATGCATGGATGGTAAGAGACGATGCTTTCTGCTACGAGTATCAGATCAAGGAAATGGGGATACTTGGCAGCCCGGTTATTGAGGTAATAAAAACTATGTCAATATATGACGCAATTGAAAAAGTCAAAGCGCCAATAAGTCTTAGAGGAGATAATCCAGATGCTGTATAAGAAGAATACTTCAAAGGAGCTTGATAAGTAGCTTTTCGCTGCTCCCACAAGTGAATACAGAGGCGCGCCGTTCTACGGTGGAAACGTTAAATACTACATAGATATTGAAGTACCGGAGGACGGTAGCGCTCTCAGAATACATTCAAGCTTCTACCGCGGAGCGCTTATCTCCGCCGCCGTTGACGGAGAGTGTGTGGGTAAGATAGTTTATAATCAGTATACGGTCATAACTAAGGGAATAAAGAAGGGTAAGCATACAGTTGAGCTTACTCTGTTCGGTAACCGCCACAATAGCTTCGGCGCTCCACAACTGCGACAGACAGTATGAATGGTACGGTCCGAACGCTTGGGTTACAAAAGGCGACGCCTTCTCCTATGAGCATCAAATCAAGGAAATGGGTATACTTGTCAGCCCGGTTATTGAAGTAATTAAAACAGTATAATGTATATTCTATTAAAAACTATTGACTTTTTTGTCAATATATGGTACAATTAGTCATAAATGAAAATATCTTGGCGCTTGGAAGCGGCAGAGCGCATAAGGTAAGGAATAAGCCGTAAAAGAAAGGAATTTGAAAAAATGGATAACGAAGTTCAGGTTCAGGCAAAACCCGAAAGCAAGTTCAGCAAATTCTTCAAAATCCGCGAGAGAGGCTCAAACGTAAAGACAGAGATAATCGCGGGACTCACTACCTTCTTTGCGATGGCGTACATCGTCGTAACCAACCCTAATCAGGTCGTAGGCTTCACCTTTGGCGGCGCGTATGACAAGATTTGGAATGCGGTTTACGTCGCTTCGATACTCGTCGCGGTAGTAGGTACGCTCCTATATGCGTTGTACGCAAAGCTACCCTTTGCTCAGGCGTGTGGAATGGGACTTAACTCATTCTTCTTCGTCTCCTTCATTCTTCCCGCTGTTTTAAGCGGCTCGGACCCAATTGAAGGCTACCGTCAAGGTCTTTGCGTAATCCTTCTTTCCGGTGTCGTGTTCCTTATCCTCTCTGTAACAGGACTAAGACAGTATATCGCTAAGGCTCTTCCCGACTGTCTTAAAAAGGCGATTCCCGCGGGAATAGGTCTGTTTATAGCGTTTATCGGCTTTAAGAACGCCGGTATCATCGAGGCAAACCAGTATACCTTTGTTCAGCTCTTTGATTTCCACAGCAGAATTAACGCGGGCCCCGATTTTATGACTGCTTGGAGAAATATCGCTCCCGTTGTATTCGCGCTTCTCGGACTGTTCCTTATAGCAGTTCTTGAAAAGAAGAAGGTCAAGGGCTCGGTAATTATTTCAATCGGCGCAATAACCGTTGTTTACTACCTTTCTACATGGCAGCTTCCCGCATTTGACCTTGGTATGATAGGTCAGTCCTTCAAGGATTTCGGTGAGATTGGAATTATCGGCGCATTCAAGGGCTTTGGCATATTCGCTGGCGGCGTTACGGCTGTTATCAACGCTATCGTTCTTGTAATAACCTTTACGCTTGTGGATATGTTCGACACCATCGGAACTCTTTACGGAACCGCTTCTCAGGCAGATATGCTTGACGAGAACGGAGACCCCATTGACGTTGACAAGGCTATGGCTTGCGACTCTATCGCAACCTGCGCGGGCGCGGTTCTCGGAACCTCTACCTGCACCACCTTCGTTGAGTCCGCTTCGGGCGTTGCGGCTGGCGGTAGAACAGGTCTTGCGTCTCTTGTAACGAGCGCGTGCTTCTTCATCTGTCTGTTCCTTTCTCCTCTTGCGGCTATCGTTCCCACTTGCGCTACTGCTCCCGCGCTTATCTACGTTGGTGTTCTTATGCTTAAGAACTTCGCTAAGGTCGATATGTCGGATATTGCACAGGCAGTTCCCGCATTCCTTGCGCTTATTATGATGCCTCTTACTTATTCGATATCTAACGGTATCGCGGTAGGAGCTATCGCATACACCCTTATTACTCTCGCTACCGGTAAGTACACAAAGAAGGATATTGTTGTAACTATAATTGCGGTTCTCTTTACCCTTAGATTCTTCCTTGTAACGATGTAATTAAAAGTTAAAACAAAAAGCTCGACTTCACAAGGTCGAGCTTTTTTTATGATAAATTTAAATTATTCTGAAAGTATGAAGGGGCTGTCGCTTTTGCGACAGCCCCTTAGCCGTATCAAAACTGTGATTTAATGGTGGAACAGACGCATTCCTGTGAATGCCATAGCGATACCGTACTTATTACAAACCTCGATTACGTTGTCATCACGGATAGAGCCGCCGGGCTGCGCAATATAGGAAACACCGCTCTTTTTAGCTCTTTCAATGTTGTCGCCGAATGGGAAGAATGCGTCGCTTCCGAGCGCAACGCCGGAGATAGTAGCAAGGTAAGCCTTCTGCTCAGCCTTAGTAAACGGCTCTGGCTTTTTGGTAAAGAGAGTCTGCCATACGCCGTCGGCAAGAACGTCCTCGTACTCATCGGAAATATAAACGTCGATGGCGTTGTCTCTGTCGGGACGCTTTACGCTGTCAAGGAAGGGTAGATTAAGCACCTTGTCGTGCTGACGGAGATGCCAGATATCCGCCTTGTTACCCGCAAGACGCGTGCAATGAATTCTTGACTGCTGACCTGCGCCAACGCCTATCGCCTGACCGTCCTTTGCGTAGCAAACAGAGTTACTCTGCGTATATTTAAGAGTGATAAGAGCGATTATAAGGTCGCGCTTAGCCTCGGCTGAAAGCTCCTTGTTGTCGGTAACTACGTTAGAAAGAAGCGCCTCGTCTATAACAAAATTATTTCTGCCCTGCTCAAAGGTTATACCGTAAACCTGCTTTTTCTCCTGAGGGTCGGGAACGTAGCTTTCGTCTATCTTAACGATGTTGTACGCGCCCTTCTTTTTGCCTTTGAGTATTGTAAGCGCCTCGTCCTCGTAGCCGGGAGCGATAACTCCGTCGGATACCTCGCGCGCGATAAGCTTAGCGGTGGTAACGTCGCAAACGTCGGAGAGGGCAATCCAGTCGCCAAACGAGCTCATACGGTCGGTTCCTCTTGCTCTTGCGTAAGCTGTGGCGAGGGGAGAATCGTCAAGACCCTCAACGTCGTCAACGAAGCAAGCTTTTTTTAGCTTTTCGTCCATTTTGATACCGATAGCTGCGGAGGTAGGACTGACGTGCTTGAAGGAGGCCGCGGCGCACTGACCGAGAGCCGTCTTTATTTCCTTGACGAGCTGCCAGCTGTTAAAGGCGTCGAGGAAGTTTATGTAACCGGGACGTCCGTTAAGTATCTCTATCGGAAGCTCGCTTCCGTTTTCCATATAAATTTTAGAGGGCTTTTGATTGGGGTTGCAGCCGTATTTGAGTTCGTAATCTTTCATTTTAAGACTATCCTTTCTTTGAATTAAACCTTACTGTACTTATTTATCATTCTGTTTGTAACGCTTCCGTCATCAAGGGAAACGTAACGAACGTACAGAGAAATTTTGTTGCTTTCGTTGAGGGAGCTCCAGATTTCGTTTGTAAATGCGTCAATATCGTTCGGAATCTCAATTCTTTCAGGCTCGCCGACAAAGGTAGGAATAGGATTGCCGTCGCAAACGTAGGTATGAATGAAATGTCCGAGACCGCTTATAGCGTCGTACTCAAAGAACTGACGGTTGCAAACCGTACCCTCGGCATCGCCGCTTTTAAGTATGCTCATCTTGTAGCTGAGTCCGTTTTCAAAATTCATAATGGCGCTTATTCTGGGAGTCCAGTTGGGGAAGTCGGGCTCGAATTTTCTCGTACGGAGAGCGTCCTCAAACGTACCGCCCTTGCTTACGAAGTCGTAAACCGTATCAGTCTGGTCGCCGTTGGTAACAATAAGCGTATTGCCGCATTTTCTTATAGGGGAGTAAATAATAAGCGAGGGGTCCTCAACCTTGCTCTCGTCGTAAGGATAAATGGTAACGTCATCTCCGTTTTCAACGAAGATTCTGTTTCTGGAATTTTCGCTTCTACCCATTATAAAATAAGCGAAAACCGCATGCCTTCCGTCGGCGCTTTTACCCGTGACGATACCTCTGCCGACGTAGGAATTACCCTCGACAGCCTCTTTGATGGTCTTAGTCTCGTAAACGTTCATTTCTATAATCCTCCAAAATAAAATACAGTAAAAATAAGGGCAGTCCGCCATGCAAAAAACACTAACGGGCTGCCCAGACGGTCGACACATATATTACTCTCCGTTCCCTTGCGGTAAACCCGCTTCCGTCAGTTACGGAGAACCTCTCTTTTACAAAAAGAGTATACCATATTTTTTAAAATATGTCAAGGATATTTCTTTGTTTTAGTCGAAAAAATTACTTTTTAAGACTATTAAAAAAATACGCGCGAGCGCTTGACGCGATACTGAAAAGAATAGAAACGAAAATAATGCCGCACGCTATACCGACACCTACACTTGCCGCATTGTATAAAAATTCAAGAGAAAGGGAATTATTTCCCGAAAGCAGATTGCTCATAGCGCTGTAAAGGCTTCTTCCGGGAACAATAGGAATAGTGCAAGGAAGCAAAAAAACAATGCTTGGAGCGCGCAGAATTCTGGCGCAAAGCTCGGAATAAAGCGCTGAAAAAGCGGACGCAACAAGCGCGCAAGCGAATAAGGGTAACATGGAGCTTAAAAGCAGAGAAAAGATAGTATAAGTTCCGACGCCGCCGACGGACACATAAAAAAGCCTTGAAGGCTTAATATTGAATATTATCGCAAAGCCGATAACTCCAAGCGCTACCAAAAGAAATCTTATAAGCTCGTGAGTCTGATTTTCGAGCGGAGTATAAGCGCCTTTGAAAATAAGAGTGGAGGAAAGATATCCGAGCGCTATCATAAGAGCCGTTAGGCAAGCGCGTACGATTTCAAGTGAGCCGGAAAGCAGGTCGCCGCAAAGAAGATTTCTGAGCGCCGTACCGAACATAAGTCCTGGGATAAGAAGTATGACCGTGCCTATTATAATTGCGGCGGCATTGTGTCCTATGCCAATAAAGACAGAAAAGCAAGCTAAAAATCCGCCTATAAATGAATTGAACGCAATTTTTGCCATTTTATTGAAATTTAGCCCTAAATTCCTGTCGATATTAAAAATAATTGCTCCGATAAACGAAGCGACTGCTCCGTCGATAAGATTACCGCCGAAGGAGACGGTAAATAAACCTGCGGTAAATGCCGCGGCTATAAGACGAACCCAACTCGGATAGAGACGTTTTCTCTTTGCTTCCTCAATTAATTCCTTAACAGATGATAGCGGCGGGGTTTCATTGCATATTTTTCTTGATATTCCGTTATAAAGCTCAAGACGGAGAAGGTCGTTTGAGGTTGCTTTGACTCTGCGAACCTGAGATGAATACTCTCCGTTTTTCATTCTCACCGCGGCGATAATTACAGATGTGATAGAGAATACCTCAATAAACTCCGCGCCGTATGCAAGGCAGATTCGCTCTACGGTATTCTCAACTCGGCTGATTTCGCCGCCGCTGCGAAGCATACCCTCGCCTATATTAAGCGCTATACACAAAAGCCTGTCGGCATAGGAGTCTGGCGCGCTCACGGACTCATTTAAATTTGTAATTATATTTTCCATAAGTGTTTTATGCTCCTTGTTATTATTTTTAGTATGCCGTTTTAAAAGGCTGTTTAAAAGCTTAAAAAAGCCAAAAGCTAACGTAATATGTTAGGATAATTGTCAAAAATCGCTTTGATGATTTGTGCAATTATTATAATTTGCTTTAAAAGGTCTTGATTTAATTAAAAAAATATGATATAATATCTTTTAACCGCACCTTGACAGCCGACAGGCAAGGAGGGAGATGAGATAAAAGATTTTCTCACCCGTCCAATCTTGGATCGATAGTATAAGGAAAAAAGTATGGAATTAAAGAAGATATATATAGTAATTTCGCAGACAGGCTCAATAGTCTCGAAATTCATACGTATAGTTACAAGAGACAGATACAATCACGTGTCAATATCTCTTGATAAGGAGCTGAAGAATATGTACTCGTTTGGACGGGTTCATACCTACAATGCTTTTATTGGCGGATTTGTAAAGGAATCAGTCGAAAACGGTACGTTTAAGCGCTTTGTTAAAAACACCGTAGCTTGTATTATGGAGCTTGAGGTTACTTCTGAAAAGTACGATGAGATAGTAAAGGACCTCGCTGAAATGTACAGACATAAGGGGGAATACCACTACAACTACAAGGGGCTTTTCCTTGCGATGTTCGGTAAGTCAAGACACAAGATACACACCTTTTACTGCTCGGAGTTCTTACAGAACTTCCTTGAAAAGCATGGCATTAGCGAGCCAAGACCCGATACTAAGGTCATTAAGCCAATGGATTTTCTGGAAATGCCAAACGGAAAGGTTATATTTGAGGGTAGGCTAAGAGATTTCTGCCGAAGAAAAGCTGCAAAATACCGTATATCTAAGTTCTCGAAAATAAAACTTTAATTTAAGCGAGCTGTCGCGAAACGCGACAGCTCGCTTTGCGTTAAGGGCTAGGCGGATTTAGAGCGAAAATCGGTGATTTTGACCAGATAGGCGTTACAAAGGTACGGCGAGGGTCAAAAGCGACGGTAGAAAATGACTTATATAAAATTCGGATTTCGCAGAAATCCTACCTTGTAACACACAAAAGAGGAGCCTTACACTAAAAGCCACTCTTTTTTTGTTATCTTGTCATTTTTAGGTTGCGCCTAAATGCGATAGCACCTTTTGTGTTGAATTTATATTTTTTGTAAATAATAAACGGAAGATGTTGACAAATCAACTAATTTGTGTATAATAAAAGATGTTGACAAATCAACATGCTATAAGAATAATAAGATAGAGGAAAAAATAATATGTTAGATAGATACGAAAGGTTTTCTATGTATATTGCGGGCGCATACAGATACGTGCAAAAACTTGAAAGAGAGGAAATGGAAAAGTACGGTCTGAAAGGAGCATACGCGCAGTACCTCATAGCCATGCGAAGATACCCTGACGGCGTAACAGCGACTCAGCTTTGTGAGATATGCGATAAAGATAAAGCGGCAGTATCGAGAGCTGTAACCGAAATGGAAGCCAAGGGAGTACTTTTTCGTGAAGGCAGTAATCCGTACAGAGCTATGTTAAAGCTCACGGAGGAGGGAAGAAAGGCCTCGGATTTCGTTTGCCAAAGAGCAGAGCTTGCGGTAAGAGACGCTGGAAAGGGCCTTAGTGATGAAAATAGAGAGATTTTCTATTCAAGTCTTGCGACCATTGCCTCTAATCTTCAATTAATATGTAAGGACGGTATTCCAGGGAAATGAATAAAGTAAAAAAGGCGCTTTGCAGAGCCTACCAGCAGGCGTTTCACGCGGCGACACCAGCGCTTCCATACAGAGAGCCTCAGGTGCTTTCAAGCGTAAGAGCGATAGGAGGACTGATAACTTCTATCAAAAATAAAAATGCTTTCATAGTTACAGGTCCAACTCTCCATAGGCTTGGGGCGTTGTCAGTGCTCGAAGCTTCTTTGCAGAAAAATGATATTAATTATACGATATACGACAAAACTTGCTCAAATCCGACTATTTTTAATGTTGAGGAGGCAAGAGAGCTGTACGTTAATAACGACTGTGATGTAATAATAGCCTTTGGCGGAGGCTCGGTAATAGATTGCGCCAAGGCTGTGGGAGCAAGAGTCGCTTATCCTAAAAAATCACTCTCGGAGCTTAAAGGTCTTTTGAAGATCAAGCGCCCTATTCCAACGCTTATCGCCATTCCGACAACCGCTGGTAGCGGAAGCGAGGCAACCTTGACCGCGGTAATTACCGATCAGGAGAAAAAGCATAAGTACACAATTAACAGCTTTCCGCTAATTCCTAAGTACGCGGTGCTTGACACTGAGGTTACTTTGTCGCTTCCAGCCGAACTTACGGCTACAACAGGAATGGACGCGCTTACCCATGCGGTAGAAGCCTATATAGGTAATTCAACAAGCAAAAAGACACGGGCGCTTGCGCTTGAAGCAATTAAGCTTATTTATAATAATCTTTATGAGGCTTACGTTAACGGCTCAAACCGCGAGGCGAGAGGCAATATGCTCAGAGCCTCATATCTCGCTGGCTGCGCCTTTACTCAGTCGTACGTCGGGTACGTTCACGCGATTTCACATACGCTTGGAGGCAATTACGGAATTTCTCACGGACTTGCGAATGCTGTTATTTTACCTTTTGTGCTTGAAGCGTACGGTGAGAGCGTATATAAAAAGCTCCATGAGCTTGGAATTGCGGCAGGTGTTGCAGCCGCAGAGGATAACGTTAAGTGTGGAGCAAAGAAATTTATACGCTCTATTTGGGCAATGAACAAAAAGCTTGGTATTCCTTGCGGTATAAAGGGAATAAAGCAGGAGGATATACCGGAGATGGCAAGAATTGCCGCCAAGGAGGCAAATCCGCTTTATCCTGTACCGAAAATTATGGACGCGGAGGATCTTGAATGCTTTTATTTTAAGATAATGGATAAAAATGACAGAATGAGTATAGCTTGCTCCTAAGAATTATATTAAATAGAAAATGACTGAGCTTCGCTCAGTCATTTTCTATTTTAAGCATATCAGCTAATTTTTTCATTCTGTCGGCGTTCACCTTAACTACCTTTCTGTCGTAGGTAAGCAGACCGTTGGTTTCGTCCTCAACGTCGGAAAGCTGGGTGTAAATAGCTCCGCAAAGCCCCTTTTTAATATTCGGAACGACCTCTTTTAAATAAAGCTCCTCAAGCGCGTCCTCAAAATCGGCTTGGTTTTCAAATATTTTATATCCGTAGGTTTTATCGAGGTTAAACGAATGCTCTATATCCTTATAGACGTAACCACCGAATTCGGTCAGCACGATTGGCAGCGAGGAGGCTTTTAGCTTTACCGGCTTAAAATAAACGTGAAGGCTTGTAACGTTACTTTGCGCGCCCGTAAACCAACCCGAAGCGGTATCGATAAAGCGTGAATTATCAAGCGTTTTCATAAACTCATACATTTTGGCGCTTTCAAACTGTCCCCAGCCCTCGTTAAAGACTGTCCAGTAGCATATGCAGGGGTGATTAAACAGCTGCTTAACAGTTGAAATCATACCGTTTTTGAACGCCTCGCGAGCTAAGCTGTTTCTATGCAAAAAACGGTCCGGGAGCTTTTTCAGTCCCAACGTAGGCAGGGCTGTATCTCGCAGGAATGAGTAGGAGCCGTTGTTGACCATATCCTGAAAGACAATCATTCCAAGGCGGTCGCAGTCGTAATAAAAGCGCTCAGGCTCGACCTTAATATGCTTTCTGAGAGTGTTGAAGCCAAGCGATTTCATTGCGAGAATATCCTTTTCGTAGCCGTTTTCGGTTGCGGGTGTAAATATTCCGTCGCTGAAATAACCCTGGTCAAGCACACCGTGGAAAAAATACGGCTCTCCGTTAAGACAGAGACGGGGGATTCCGTTAACGGTTTTTGTTTCAAGAGTCCTTATGGCAAAATACGAAAGTACCTCATCGTATTCAGTCTTTAAGCTGAAATAATAGAGGTAAGGAGACTCAGGAGACCACATTTTAGGTTTATCAAGCTTAATATATGCGTGTCCGTTTTCAAAGGGGACGGTCAGCTCTCCATCAGGCAGGGTAACCGTAATCTCACCCTGCGCGACTCCCGAAACGAATATATCCGCATAATCCGCGCCCGTTTTAACGGTCAGCGCCTCAACGTATTCGCTTGGAACACTTTCTATCCAAACTGTTTGCCAAATTCCCGTTATAGGCGTATACCACATTCCGCCTCGTTTTTCCCGCTGCTTTCCGTATGGATGAACCTTGCTTTGCAGCTCGTCCGTAATCTGAACTTCAAGCAAATTGTCATTTTTTACAGCATCAGTGATATCAAAGCAAAAGCTTTCGTAGCCGCCTACGTGAGAGCCAATACGCTTTCCGTTCAAAAAAACTGTTGCCAACTGATCAACCGCGCCGAAATGAAGAATTACCTTATCCTTTATGAAGTCCTTAGGAAGCGTAAAAGCCTTTTTGTAGACAGGCTTGGGGGCTTTATTCAGTCTGCGGTTTATTTTAGACAAAAGTGATTCGGGCGGAAACGGAACGGTTATTTTTTCCTCGCTCGTTCCTTCATATTCATAAAATGACCATTCGCCGTTTAGACAGAAAAATGAGTCTCGAATGAGCTGAGGACGGGGATAAACGTTCCACGGAGTACCGGAAAGAGTTTCGCCTTCCTCGGTGTATAAATGCTTAATCTGTAGCTTTTTCATTATCATCGCGCCTTTCAAGTTTTTTTATAATGAGCATTACACCGCACAGCAATACGACAAGCGCTACCGCGACTATAAGCGCCCAAAGGAAAATACTTTGATTTGGAATAAATGAAGCAGTTCCGTCGTCGCCTATTACAGTATCGGCGTTTCTAAGCACCGCCGCGCCTATCGCGGGGCCGATAATACCTGGAATAAGCACCTGAGCGACAATTCTGAGTCCTTGGAACATTCCCGAACGGTTTTCTGGAGTGCGTTCACGTATGACCGCGCCGAATACCGCCATGCCCGCAAGATATCCGCACATCATAAGCAGAGAGCCAATAAAAACAAGCGCTGTCGCCTTGAAAAGAAGCAGTACGGTATAACCGAGGCAGAGCAGAGTAATAGTTGGGAATATAGCGCTTTTGAAGTGTATTTTATCGTACACACGTCCCCATATTGCGGTAAATACAGAAGCTAAAACGATAGCGGGCGCCATTACGAAAACGTAGTTCTCCATTTTAAGCGCCTCGGTGTAATAAAGGATAAGATAGGGCATGAAAATCTGTATCGAGATTCCGAAAACCGCAAATAAAATCAAAAGGAGATATAGAATAGGGTTTTCTTTGATTACGGAAATTCTAAAGCCGTAAAAGATGTTTTTAAAATAGCTTGCGTTTTGCTCGGTTTTTATTTTCGGGTCATTTATGAGGAAAAAGCCTAACACGCCGATAGCTATAACGGCTATACCGATAATCACGAAGATAACCGACCAGCTTGACGCCTTGTTTAAATCAAAGCCCATAAAGCCGCCGAAAACCGCCAGAATAGCGACAAGCGGCATCATGGCGTTAATGCCCTCTGCTTTGCCTCTGTTGGAATCGTCCGTTACATCAGTAAGCCAAGCGTTAAAGCAGGCGTCGTTTGCAGACGAGCCGAAGAAGGTCATTACGCAGTCCATAATTATAACAAGGGTTACCGCGACAGCCGATACGCTTGCGGCGGCGGGAAGAATAGCGCCGATGAGGTCCGAGCGAATTAAGGCGAAGCTTAAAATCGAAATACCCCAAAGGATATATCCAAAGCAGATAAACGCTTTACGTTTTCCGAGCTTATCCGAAAGCGCGCCGATAATCAGAGTTGTTACGGTAGCAGACACAGCGCTTAAAGATACCATGAGGGAGATTTCAGAGGCGCTGGCGTTGAACATTTTGTATATAAAAACGTTGAAATACATATTTTCAACTACCCATGCAATCTGCCCCGTCAAGCTGAAAATAATAAGGGCTAAATAGAATTTTTTACTGTTTTTACCGTTCATATGCATACCTTTCAGTTTGATTAAGAAAATAGCGTAGCCGAACTATATTATTACGGTTACGCTATCATTTTTATTATGATTCAGTGGTGTCAACCTTCTTGTTTTTTTTCGTTTTTAGAGGGCTTTGGATCCCATTTTATGTGGTCCGCAAGACCTACGGCTGCGGTAACGGGCATAGAAAACGCAATACCTTGACCGGGAGTTTTAAGTCCGACTGCGCGGTAAAGGGCGTGGAGAATATCGTTTTTTATCTCGGTTGGGACGAGAATCATGACAATCTCCTTTTCGGGCTGTACGGTGATTTCGAAGAGGCGCTCCGCCTCACTGTTGGCGGTACCTCTTGCGTGAATAACCGTTCCGCCTCTTGCGCCGAATTCCTTGGCTGCGTCCATAACCGCGTCCGAGAATCCCGCGTTTACTATACAAAATATAACCTCGTGCTTATAAGTCATTTCAGGTTTCTCCTTATCTGGTTTATCTCAGCGCGGAATGTTTGCGAGGAACTGATATATCGCTACGCCTATTGTTCCGGTCATTGGAACAGTGTAGGCGATTCCCTTACCGTTTTTTATGGTCTGGAATTTTTCATCGAGGGCGCTAAGAGCCGCCGCCGCCTTTTCTTCCTTGATAACGCTGATAATAACGCTTTTTTCCGAATCGGGAATACCGAGCATACTGAGTGTTTCCGCGCTTGCCGTACCTCTCGCGCCAAGCGTGAGCTGCATATTTACCTCAAACGCTTGAAGAAAGTCCGCGTAGAATTCAGCCTTTTTTCTGTTAACAACGGTAAAAAGAAGCTGAAGTCTGTTGGGTGCAAGCTCCATAGTCTGTTTACTTTGTCTGCTTCTGGGAGTACGGGAGGCAGGCTGAGTTTTAATGTTTTCGTTCATAAGCTGTTTCCTTTCCTCCGTTCTACATAAAGTTGATTATCTGCTCGTCGTCAGCGTTGAGAATACGTTTGATCGCTATACGCTTACGCATCATGTTGGTAACGACAGCTCTGAAGCCGAGTATCTGAATAGTTATAAGCGGAGTCATCGCGACCATAGCTACTATTCCGAAGGCGAGACTCATGATGCTCGCCTCTCCCTGAAGTGCGTAGCAAACGCCGATAGACAGTGGGAGAATAAAGCCTGAGGTAAGCGGACCGCTTGCGACTCCGCCGGAGTCAAACGCGATTGCTGTATAAAGACCGGGAACGAAGAAGGAAAGTCCAAGAGATATGAAATATCCCGGAATAACGTAGTAGAGAATATTGAAATCAAGAATAATGCGGAGCATGGAAAGACCGATTGAAATTCCAACGCCGATAGAAAGCGCTATCATCATAGCCCTGCGGCTTACCGTACCGTCCGTTATCTCCTCGACCTGCTTGTTAAGAACCTGAACCGCAGGCTCAGCGAGTACGACCACCATTCCGAGAATAAATCCGAATATGACTATTACGGCAGGGGCGGCGTTAGAGGCAAGCTCTGTACCAAGCTTGTATCCAATTGGCATAAATCCGACTGTAACAGAGGTGAGAAACAGAACGAGACCTATAAAAGTATAGATTATACCGAGCGTAATACGGATAAGTCTCTTTTTGGGGAGCTTTAAGAAGAATATTTGCAGAATAAAGAAGAATGCCACGATAAGTCCAAGCGCAAGGAGAACCTCGCCGACTGTGTGGAGTACAGTCTCCAAAAGAGCGAATCCGAGTCCGTTTGCGACGTTATAATCGGGCGTTGGATAAGAGATAGGCTTATTTGCCGTAACGCCGAGAAGCATAACCGCAAGAATAGGACCGATAGAGCACATAGCAATAAGACCGAAGCTGTTTTCACCTACGTCCTTACCACCCATAGTTCCCGCAATACCGACGCCGAGCGCCATTATGAACGGAACTGTGATAGGCCCTGTCGTTACTCCGCCGGAATCAAAGGCAAGCGCCAGAAAATCCACGTTTCCGTTTGTTATCAGAAGCGCTGCGAAAGCGAATAAAAGCATATAGAAGAATATAAGCATTGACGACAGAGGCTTACGGAACAGTATTTTAAGCACCGATAGAACAAGGAATAAGCCCACGCCTACTCCAACCGTTACAATAAGCAGCGTGCCGTTTATTGAGCCTGAAACCTGATCTGCGAGAACGGAAAGATCAGGCTCAGCCACCGTAATGAGAAGTCCCATAAGGAAGCAAACGGAGAGTAGCAGCTTAATGCTTTTTGATTTTGTAAGTCCTGAGCCGATATGCTCACCCATAGGAGTCATAGCGATTTCGGCGCCGAGGTTGAACATTCCAATACCGAAAATCAAAAATACGGACGAAACAAGAAAAACCGTAAGTTCGGTAGCCGTAAGATTAACAAGCGGAGTAAGGTTCAGTATTACTACTATTATTGCGACAGGAAGCACCGAAATGAGTGATTCTCTGAACTTTTTAACAAAAACGCTTTCAAATATATTTTTCAAGGCGTATTACGCTCCTTAAAATGCAATGGATAGATAAAAAGCTTCATATTAATAATATTGTACCATATCAAAAGAATTAAGTCAATACAAAAAAAGCGATAATTTTAACATTGTAAAAAACAATATTAAGTCGCTTTGTGACTTTGTCACGGAATTACTGACGGAAAAGAGATATAATAAAAGCGTAAAAACCGAAAGGAGGAATTTAAAATGTCGGTTGTAAAAGTAAATATTAGTAATTTTGAGGATATTAAAAACGCAGGGAAACCTGTACTTCTTGATTTCTATGCGGATTGGTGCGGTCCGTGCCGCATGGTAGCCCCTATCGTTGATGAGATAGCCAAGGAGCGAAGCGATATAATAGTAGGAAAGGTCAACGTTGACGAGGAGCCACGCCTTGCGGGTATGTTCAACGTGTTAAGTATTCCGTGCTTAGTGGTTATGAAGGACGGAAGGGTAGTAGCGCAGGCGAGCGGAGCAAGACCAAAGGCGCAGATACTGTCTATGTTAGGATAAAAGAGCGCGCAGACGCTTCTTATCCAATATTTTGATACCTTCGCTTCTGGATGCGGTGATTATGCCCTCTCCGGCAAAGTATTTCAGCATTCGTGAAACGACCTCTCGCGCGGTACCCATATATTTAGCGATTTGCTCATGTGTGAGTCTTACGGTATCGCTTCCGTTCTTTGATACCTCATCGAGAAGGAATATAGCGAGTCTCTTGTCAAGGCTCATAAATAGAATCTGCTGTATTACCCACATAACGTCGGAGAAGCGGCTAACCGCGGTTTCGAGCGCAAATATTTTTGCTTCCGGCAACCGCCTTGAAAGCTCCTCGTAAGCGCAGCCTCCGATGACTACGCATTCGCTGTTTTCTTCTGAATCCACGAAGACGTCGAAGGTTATGGTTTTAAGCACGCAGGAGGCGGATAGTATACACATATCACCTGGGAAAAGGCGGTAAAGCGTTATCTCCTTGCCATCCTCGGAAAGCATATACAGACGCAGTGAGCCGCTATTTATAAGTATAACGCCGGTGCATTCGTTTCCGTCGTGGATGTTCGTTCCTTTTTCGAAGTGAACGTGGTGTGAAGTGCGGATAAACGTCTGACGGTCGTCTTCATTCATTTTGTCCCAAAAAGGAAATGTTTTTTTAAACAGCTCGGTAAGCTCTCTCTCGTCCATTTTACTGCTCTCCGTATCGTTATAATTGCGACAAAAAACGTCGCTATAAGAATTATAACATTTTACTTTGCGTTTTTCAATCTTTTTTATAAAATTTAAAAAATAAAAATGTGATTAAGTCACGGAACGGGCGGGCGAAAAGTGATATAATGTAAGCGTAAGAAAATAAAGGAATAGGAGGATAGATTATGCAGTACCTGATATCTTTTCTTGAAGGAATTATAACCTTCATATCTCCGTGCCTTTTGCCTATGCTTCCGATATACGTTTCGTATTTTGCGGGAGGAGAGCAGAGAAATACCAAAAGAGTGCTTAAAAACGCTCTTGGTTTTATTATAGGATTTACCTTAGTATTCGTGCTTCTCGGAGTGCTGGCAGGAACGCTTGGCGCGTTTTTCAGGAAATACGCGGCGGCGGTCAACGTAGTAACGGGGCTTATAGTTATATTTTTCGGTCTGAATTTTCTCGGAATATTAAAGCTGAACATATTCAAGGGCGCAAGGCGTGCAAATACCGACGGGCTTGGTTTTTTCTCCTCGCTTTTATTCGGTATCGTATTTTCGATAGGCTGGACGCCGTGTGTCGGAGCATTTTTGGGCTCGGCGCTTATGCTTGCCGCAAGTCAAGGGCATGCGATAGAGGGTGGAATTATGCTTCTTACGTATTCCCTGGGACTCGGCATACCGTTTCTTATCAGCGCGCTTCTGATAGATAAGCTGAAGGGAGCGTTTGATTTTATAAAGAAACACTATAAGGTTATTAACGTTATAAGCGGTTGCCTTCTTGTAGCGGTAGGCGTCTTGATGGCAACGGGAATGTTCGGTAAGCTTTTAGCAATTATGTCATAGGAGGAAGCTATAATGAGAACTGTTATAAAATGGTCAGTAATGGCGTTGGTCCTCGTTGGCGTCATCGCGGGAGCAACGGCGCTTTACGGCGTGCTAAGTGATAAATATGATAGCGGAGGACTGATGGCGCCTAAGGAATTTCAAAATGGCGGAGGGAATATTGGAGCCTCCGGGAATGAGGCGGCTTTGGGCGACGGGCAACAGACCGCGCTTGAAAATGAAGCCGCAAACGGCGGTGAGAATAATACTGACGGGCAAGTAAATTCGGACAACGAGGAAAATAAACCGGTTGATGGTGATACCTCGGAGCAGGCAGAGCCAAAGCCAGAGATAACAATGACGGCTCCGAATTTTACTGTGTTGAATAACGAAGGAAGGGAGGTCAAGCTTTCCGAATACGTCGGTAAGCCGATAGTGCTGAATTTCTGGGCAACGTGGTGTTATTATTGCAAGCAGGAGATGCCAGACTTTAATGAGGCGTATAAGAATTACGGAGATGTAAATTTCGTCATGGTAAACGTCACCGACGGCGTACACGAAACTGTGTCGAGTGCAAAGGCATACGTTGAAAATAACGGCTTTGAGTTCGATATCCTTTTTGATACCGAGGGGGATGCGGTAGACGCGTACGAGGTTACGGGATACCCAACGACCTATTTTATCGACGCAAACGGTAACGTGGTTGCTTACGCCACGGGAATGATAGATTACGAAACCATTGTAAAAGGGATAGAGATGATAACCTGATATTCGGATATATCTAAGGAGCTGATTTATGACAGTCAGCTCCTTTTAATTGCAGTAGCTACTATTCAAAAAAAGAAATAAAGAAAACACAGCCCAACTATAACTGTTGGGCTGTGTTTGAAAAATCAAATATTCTTTTCGAATTCGAAAAGTTCTGCAACATCCTTGTCAGGTATCATTAACTACCTCGCCACCGATAAAGCGTTTAGAAATACGCAGAAAACACCTTGGCACATCGCTGTAATCGGGCAATTTTTAGAGAAAAACTGAAAAAATTCTCACAATTATCCAAGTCAAAGTATGAAAACCCTTGTGGTGTAAGGATTTTCGGGGTGTGCGGTTTCTCGCGTTTTTTCGAATTTATCTAAAAAAATAAGCCCTAAAAAGTTTTAGAAACCCCTCAAAAAACGCATGCAAAGTTTTGATAGCAAAAGAGAAAAGCCTTGAAAATGCTTGGTTTTCAAGGCTTTTTGAATGTGAGTAATTAACCATATGATGCAGAGATGCATTTCCGCAAAAACGAATGCACCGCCGTAAAAACTGGTTCAATTTTAACGATAGAATACAATTTGTATGCGCTTTAATTAATGTACAGATAAAAAGTTATCAACCAAAATATCGTAGCCGTGTGGCGCATTGTAGGTTCTTTTTCCTTCGTCGACATATGACGAATTATATGTAAATATGCCATATAAAACCACTTTGCTTCCTGCGTTCAGTGGATTAGTAATGTAAGGTGCTTGTTGCATATAATTGCTCAATGGTATTCTAAAACCTATATATTGATGTAACCATTTCAATGTATCTAACCAGTAATGATACGTTTCTAAAGTATTATTGGGGTCTGTGTCCATTTTGGCTATATCTTTTTCTTTTACCAAATAAGCATCAAAGCAATTATCCAGTTCATAGCAGCCTACATAACCAATAATTTTTACTTTTTTTCCGCTATATGTCGCGGGAGAGTTCCAAAGCTCCGCTATAGTTACCTCCACATATTCGGATAAGTTGTATTTGCTTTCATAATTTTGGATTAAAGCATTCTCACACATTGTTATGCGTGACACACTGTCCTTATAAGCATTGAGTTCTTCAAATGCCGTAATGGCATCACTATAATTTTCTGCATTATATAGAGAAAGGGCGACTTGATATTTTTTTTCAAGAATGAGACTCTCACATTCTGTGACCTTATCTTCACTGTCTTTGTATCCGTCCAATGATTCAAATGCTGAAATTGCTTCGTTATATTTTCCTTCGTTCAGCAAAGAAAGAGCTGCTTGATATTTATCTTCAAGGATTAACGTTCTACATGTGGACGCCTTTGCCGCACTATCCTTGTACCCACCTAATGATTCAAACGCAGAGAGTGCTTGCGTATATTTTTCTTCATTAAGCAAAGAAATTGCAGACTGATATTTGTCCTCAAGAATAAATGTTTCACACTCGGATATTTTATCCATACTATCCTTGTACCCATCTAAATCTTCAAATGCGGCTATTGCTTCTTCGTATTTTCCAGCATTCATAAGAGCAAGCGCATCGTTATATCTACCATTTGGTATAATTATGGCATTTAAAACAACAATAAAAGCAAGAACGACAACCACTATAGGGGTAGCAAATATAAGAATTTTCTTGTTGCGCTTTGCTACTTGCGCGGCTTTGATGCGGTCATTTTCTTCCTTAATACGGATTTGCTCAATTCTCGCTTTACACAAATCAATCAGTTGTTCGGAATCTTTGTATCCTGCAAGAAAAGCAAATGCTTTTATAGCCTTTTGAATTCTCTCAATATCGTATGAATTATAATCATTCATCGCTTCAAAATACAGGCTTTTTTTGCGCTCTTCTTCTGCTTTTGCTTCACATCTTTCCTTGATAATGCTGATATAACCATTGAGTTCATCAACGATAACAGTATCTGCGAAGCGAACGACTTTTTGATAATTTTTGCTACTATCAAAGGGAGTATCGCAGTTAATGAGGTCTTCTTTACACTTCACGTGCAATTCGACCATTAATTTGCCGAAATATGCCTGCGCATTTTCGGGTTCTTGATTTAACACAGCTTCAAGATAATTATCCGCTTTATCAAATGATTCCTCTTCAATAAAAAGAAATGCCCGATTTAACAATGCACTCGGTTGATATAGGTGGAGTTGTTCACTTGAGTCAGTGTGTTCATCCGACGCACGTATTATTTGATTTCCACAAAACGGGCAAAATTCGCTATCGTTAGGGATTGATTTCCCGCAAGTATTACAATTAATCATTTCGTCCTACTCCTCTTAATTCCAGTCTATTTTCGCACCGCATTTATTGCAAAAAACACTATCTTTTGTTACTTGATTACCACATTTTCTGCAGTAGTTTATGGTGTTGTTTCTAACATTCTCAATTGATATGTTATTAGAAATAAATAAAGGCTTTCTCTTGTAATAATAAATTCCAATCAGAGTAGGAATTATCAAAGCTCCAATAATTTGTCCTACATCCACAGCGGTGTTAGCCGATTGCGTTGCTGATATTATATTTGACGAAACATTGAGAATTAGATAAGCGTATACCATATACCATGCGTATTGCTTTTTCTTCGCAAAGCCATATGTAATAAAGCCGAGAAAAGCAATAGCAATACAGGAAATAATCAAATTGAGTATTAGCACACCAACATTATAGTAACCATTATCGTCTGTAAGATAACCAATGGTTGCAAGCAAGACAAGTGCCTACACACCCATAAAAATAGGTGAAAGCACTTTATAAAACGCCTTGTGAAATTTGAGTGGTGTTGATTCAACAGAATAATAAAATTTCATATTCTAACAGCCCTTAAGATTTCATAGTTCGGTAATAGATCAAAAGCCTTATTATAATAGTATATCATAAAATTATGAATTTTTCAATGTTTTTTCATCGTCTGCAGACTATAATTTTAACAAATACCCATAATTTTAACGGAAACAAAAAGCCCATCCACCGAAAGAGCAAAAACTCTCAGAAGATGAGCTTCTTCTATCGCAAAATATGATATTTATGCACCGAAAGGGAATAAATACCCCTAAAAAGCAATAAAAAATGCAGAAACCGTACAATTTCTTGTATCCTTTTCTGCATTCTTATTTGGCGGAGGGTGTGAGATTCGAACTCACGCGCCCGTGAAGGCAAACGGTTTTCAAGACTTTTTGACAAATCCGACATTAACGCAAAATAATCGAAAATATCAGACGATAGAAAACGCTGAAAACCCAGTAAAATCAAGGGCTTTCGGCGTTTTGTCTTTTCGAAAATCCGAAACCTCAGGCAGTGCAAGAATTTCCGCTTCTAAAACAATTTCTAAAGATTTTTTAGAAAAAGTTTTAGATAAATCCGCCCCGATATGCCCCGTGGCAAGCCACATTAATAAGTACTATTCGTTTATTTCAGATAGTTTGACAACAGGAATAATTTCGCTTATACTTAAAAATTCAAAGTGCCTATCATCCCAAGTTACGTAATTAGTATACTCCTTGCTACCATAGTATTTTATTCCGTCTATGTGGTTCGAATAGCAACAATCCGCTACGAAAGAAGGAATTAAGTACTCTCTGCGCATTTTGCTATACTTATCATAGTCTGGAACATATCTACAGAGATCAAGAAATTTATTCGGTTTGGCTGTCTGCATCGACAAATCTAGCATCCTTATATGCGTTCTTGGTTTTAACTTCACGATTTGAATTCTCGGAGCTTTGCTGTGTTTTTTAATTTCAGCCATCGCACCTTTTTTCTTATCGGAAAAGTAGTATCTACTCTGTCCTTCAAAATTAAATCTTCCTTGGCTTGTTACCCCATAAGGCGCTTGACGCAGCTCGTTTTCAGTATAAGGACAAACTCCGTCTCCCAACGCCCTTCCGTGATAATAACAAGTATGATCAAAATCAATCTCATCGCTCCAAGTAGAGATTATTTCATTAATTCTTTTACCAACATCGTGGGTGCCTGCCATCGAAGGACATTCCGATATGTAGCTTTGGAATCTTACTAATTCGTCCTCGTTCAATTCACCCAAAAGGTCTATACCAGAACAAATTATATTTGTTTCCGGTATTGTAGCAATTTGATCGGGTTCGGCAGTTACATAAAATTCTTTTTTGTCCGCATTAAAGGTGAGCCTGTTCGATTTTGAAATTCTCAAGATTGTCCTCACGTGTACCCCCTTAATTGCAGCAGACAGACCTTTGGGATACATAGAACTAATTATCTGTGTGTGTTCAAAGGCTTTAAGAACCGCGAGATCGGGAGCACATATTTTTGAAAGCGTTATTGAAGAAATATAATCGGAAAATGCATAGGGATTGCGTGTATATAATGATTTTTGCAATCTAGATAAAGCGGGAGTTTCGTACGCACTTGCAATTGCAGCAACAGCGCTCCACTTGGCAGCAACAGCCTCCATAATTAACGGATCTTTTGCTATAAGCGAATTCGTGGCTGATAACAATCTGATATTTTCATCTATAACGCTAGTGATCGCCAAATTAGCCATACGTGACTCATTTATCAAAGCAAACGTTGATCGATGAAAATCTGTGAGAATTTTGCTCTGCCCAGAGATTTGATTTAATGCACGCATAGCTCTATTAAGATCGTCAAACGGATTTTTCATATAATTAATTCCTTGATGTGTGTATTTTGGAATAATTATATCATAAATGTCGAAATTTGTAAACCGTATTTCATTAAATCATTAGTGTTATTCGACTTGAATAAGCTATCAAAATTTTTACTGCTTAAATAAAGAATACATCAAAAGAAAGTTTACAATAATCTTGTCGAAATCTCTTGTGTAACTATTAGAAAAGGTGTATAATATTTAGTGAGAGGTGATGATATGGACAAACCATCGAACCTGACGGTTATCAAGAATAGAATTAAGAAAGCACAGCCCGGCACAGTTTATGTTGCTGTTGACTTTGTGAATATTTCTGATAAAACAAATATAAACGCCTATTTAGCCGTTCTTGCAGAACAAGGAGTCTTGCATCGCGTTCTCCGTGGCGTATATTATAAACCGAACTACAACGAGCTCTTGCAAGAATACGTTGCACCCGATATAGATAAGGTGGCTCGAGCAATTGCTCGAAATTATGGTTGGACTATCGTCCCTTCGGGAGATACTGCTTTGAATATGCTTGGACTTTCCACGCAAGTACCGGCAGTATATGTCTATGCAAGTGACGGAGCATACAAGAAATATGAAGTGAACAATACCACGATTCAGTTCAAGAGAACAACAAACCGCGATTTGGCAAAGCTAACCTATAAAACCGCGTTGGTAGTACAAGCCCTAAAAGCTCTCGGCAAGGATTATATCGATAACAAAGTTATTGCACAACTGCAGCGCGTCTTAACAGCAGAAGAAAAAAGTAAAATGTTGACCGAAGCTAAAACTGTAACCGCGTGGATTTACGATTGCATAAAGCAGATATGCATTGAGTGTTAGGAGCGTGAATTTCATGCCGAAGAAGAAAAAAGAACATTATGTTCCCCAATGTTATTTGGAGAAGTGGTGTATTCCTGGCAGCCTTCAAGTGAATGTTTTTGATAAAGAAAAAGATGAAACTCGTACTAATCACATAGAAGATGTTGCCTCTGAAAACTATTTTTACGACTTAAATTTAGAGGGCGTTTTCTCTGCAGAAGAAATAAAGTTTTATGATTTAGAGGGCGTGGATCTTTCAAAAATTGATGACGAACAATACATAGAGAATTTCTTCGCCAATAACATTGAAGGAATATTTAAGAAGGCATTAGAACAAATCATTTTTCGTGTGCGCGAGATGAATACTTGGGAACTTAAAAATTGTTTCTTTATAAAGCCAGAACAAGTATTTTCGTTCTCAGTCCTTTTAGCACTTCAATACATTCGCGTTAAAAGTGTTCGAAATTCCATTGAAGAGTTTGCAGATTTACTTGATCAAGCTTTGAGAGATAAAAATGCCTCTCAAGAATTGATTAATAAGTATACAAAAACATCTAAAAATCAACTAAAATACATACACGGAAAAATGATTTTTGATAATGAAGCAATTTTGCATTTTGCACATGCTTTTTCAGATCATATATGGATTCTGCTGAAGAACAAAACAACGCAACCGTTTTTCACCTCTGATAACCCCATTGGTACAGCCGAGCATATTCATAATCCATATATGGCTATGTCAGGCATATCTTCAATGGGCGTGGAAGTATATTTTCCCCTATCCCCAGACTTAATGTTGGTAATGTTCGAAAAAACATATCACAAAAATGTGAGGCAAAATAATTGCCGCATCGTGGAAATAGATGATCTTGAGATAATTGATGACTATAATTCTCGCTGTGTAATGAACAGCAGTCGTTGTGTTTTTTCTCAAACAGGTGATTTTTCTATTATAGAAAAGATGAAGGCAAAAAGACCTGATGTGTTACAGTTACCAAAATCCACGCTAACGTGGAGTGGAAAAACCTACCTGCCAAAGAAAAAATAAAAAACACGAAACGATAAAATCTAAATCAACTAAAAAGGAGTAATTTTATGGACAATTTATGGTTACTTACCGAGGAACGCCCTAAACTTTCTGTTGTGTTAAGAATTTTAGACGAATACAACAACGATTTTGGTGCTACCGTAACGGTTAATGAGAATTTCAATATTAGACCTATCATCAAAAACGGCAAATTCACATTTGAATATTTAGTAGAAGGTGTATCCGTTCAAGGAATTGCAAATGTTTTTATTGAGATAGTCAGCGGCAATTCAAGTTTTGTTGACTATATGCTTATTCGACAGGAAGCAAAGCCGACAGATCATTCTTTAGATAATGTTCTTATGGCTATTGAAGAAACAAAAACAAGTGATGCCGAATCGAGAAACACCGGTATATATCAGCGTGCATCGAAATTTGTATACATAGACAACTATTGCCCTCAGGCAAAGAAATATATGTTATACAACGAAGAAATGACTCCCGACGAAGATAGAACGCCTACGGATACAAACAGATTCGGAACAAATATGCTTCTTACTTTGGGAGTGAAATTTATAGGAAAAACCATGCGAGGTTTTAGAGCTTTTGCTAATGTCGACGAAATGGTTGCTCAAAAATCAAGCATGCGTCTGCCTAATCATACGAACGTTCCAATTCTGCTCCATAAATACGCAGATAGAATTACAGTTTCGGGTCGATTGGCAAAGCCCAAAGATGCCGGAAATATTGGACACGACCCTAATATTGGTGCTCTTTCTTGCATTGGATACACTCTTCGCAAGCTCGGTTGGGATAAAGACATTATTGTAACACACCACGGAGTTTCCCAATCCTATGTGGACAGAACGAGAGGAAGGAACAAGTGTTTGTTCCTCTTCAGTATGAATCACATGAAGTTGGACGGCATAACTATGCCTCCCATCGTTCCTATGCCTGAATTCTATTGGAATTACTCATGTTCATCTGAAAAGGTTGCATCAATCTTTTTGCATCTTACCTGTCAATATTCAGGAATTCACGGAATTTACGAAAATCATGCTGGTTGTGAGCGCGGATATTTCAGAACTCGTACAGGGGCTTTTTTGGCGTTGCCCAAAAAGGACAGATATGGCGAAAATCTTTTGCTTCCCGATGTCGTTTTATGTGACGACACAATCCGTGAAATTTACAATGTTGAGGGAAAGAAACTCTCAACTCTTTATGATGGTGTGGCAGAAGTCGACACCTATGATTCCATAGAGAATGAGTTTATCAAACCGCATTATCCCGGCTATTCCATTCAACGCTGGGTATCAATCTTTGGTGGAAATTTAAAAGGAGTTCCTCACGAAAAGGTTTTGGTTTATCTGAATGAAGATGGAGAGGTTTATATAAATAATGCCGCTCCTTCCAACATAAAAAGCGCCTTTAAGGTAATAGGAGTACATTGCTAATGAACAATACTATGATTTTATATAACTCATATCAGATACCACAGCATTTAATTGATGAAGCATATGAGTATGCTGTATTATCGAGAAGGTATACATCAAATAGACATGATTTTCATGCTGGTGGACTTGACAACAAACAGAAAAAAATGTTTGAAGGAAAGTTGGGTGAAAAAGGCTTTAAAATGTTTTTGCTGGATAATTCTATAGAATTTATAGAAGACCATTCCTCTTATGAAGAACGTGATGAATACGATTTTTTAGTATCAGTAGACGGATATGATGTTAAAATTGATGTAAAAACTCGAACCGAAGCATTTCATGTTCGAACACTGGAGATGGTTGAGCAAGCGCAGTCACACCCTAAAGACATATATGTTTCAGCACGCTTGTTTCGAGATACTAATACCGTAAAATTATTAGGATGGTTTTCATATGACGATATGATGCGTGTTAATCGTATAGAAAATCAAGGCTATTTGGACAATTACGTTATGTTTGATTCCGAACTTAGACCTATGTCTCAGTTATACGATACATACTTAATAAAATGCAAAAAGCAGTAGTAATCTACTGCTTTTGCTTTTTGAATATAAGAATATATTGATGTATTTGATTTGCTACGAAATCGAATGGATAGCCATATGGAAATAGTTTTACGGACTGGTCAGCCCATATTTTCATTCCTCTGTAATAGAGATTCGGAATTTCATTCAAGGTATCTACGATTTGAGCATGTAGTAAATTGGTCTCTTTCTTTTTAGGTTGCATATCTTTACAGAACACAACCAAATAACCTTTGGTTTTTAAATAAGGTAAAGATTTTTCAATAATGCTTTTTAGGCGAGGAACAAATTCCTTACTATCGATATTTCCTAAATCAACATCACAGTCAGTAAACGGGGTAGCGGATTTACCATACACAAGTATGTCCGCTCCCGTTTTTTCTTTTGACATCATGTTGGCGTAAGGTGGATCGATCAGGATCATTCCGACTTGTTCGCCTCCAAGCAAACGGTGCATCATGTCATGGTCTGACAAAACGACATTGCTATCTCCACATACACAGGGTTGAACTGGCAAGCCAAGATTTTCAGCAGCCAATTTGTATGTATCAATATAAGATTGATTCAGATCTATTCCCAAAGCTCTTCTTCCACAGAGAGAAGCTCCCAAAAGCGAGCCACCTACGCCCATGAAATAATCAAAGACAATCTCATTCTCTTTTGTAAAAAACTCTATCAGATCACGCATTAATTGAGGGGGCTTGGGTGTTGGGTGCACCTTTCTGATGTGGTGAGCGTAACTATCTTCACCACGCGTAGAATATCGAGTATTAATAACCGAACAAATCTGTCTTGTCCATTCCGAACCCGGTAAATCGTTTATTTTGTTAGTAAGACAAAATCTTCTTCCGTCGGATATTTCAATGCTAATATTACTTCCTTCAACAAAAACAGCGTTTTCAATATCTGCTTTTACCCAACTTGGGAGTGCCGATATTTCCTCTGCTGATAAAACATCTTTAACTTTTATCATATAGCAGTTCCACCCAAATTAGTAATTTGTTATCAACACTTCGATGGTTTCGGCGGTTTTATCCTTCAACTGGTAACTGCAATTTGAGTAATTACTGCTTATATAATGAATCTTATATTTTTTCGCCCACTCTTGAAGTATCTTATTTTCTACACCCTTGTGCTTGGTAACATTGGAAAGTGCGAACTTAATTCCTTGTGCATTTGCCTGATCCAAGTAATCATACAGGGCTCTTTCTTCTTCTTCGCCCCAATCGTGGAATCCGCGATTGCCGTCATTATATGAACCTGTTGTGATTAGATATGGCGGATCACAGTAGATAAAATCATTGCTTCCTAATCCGACAAGACTTATTTCTCTGAAATCTCTTGTGTAGAACTCAATATTTTTCTTCTTCATTGCTTCCATAAACAACAAAAGGTTCTTTTTTGTTGTTTCGGAGAATTGGCTTCGGTTTCTTCCGAATGGATTATTGTATTCCATCTGATTATTAAATCTAAACTGATAATTAAACGAGAAACATGACAAGGTAAATAAGTCTACAGGATTACCTGTTTGATTATAGTAATCTCTAAATGCCTTGTAGCCGACTTCGTTTTCTTTGGACAATCCAAACTCTTTTATTTTATCATCGATTCTCTTTAAAACTGTAGCAACATCGGCAAAGCAGAAGAAGCGAACCATTTCCACAATGCGATTGTTCAAATCATTACAAATTGTTCGGTTAGCAGTTACATTGACGGCAACATTAAAACCACCTGCGAACAAGTCGATAAAAGTATCTATGTTTTCAGGAAACAATTGCATTAATTGAGGTAACAGTTTGTACTTTCCACCAATATAATTCATGGGGCTTTTGATAAATGTTTTTTTATCAAATCCCGGGATTGCCATTGCCTCTTGAATTGCAGTATATACAGGCGTTTCAAAAGTTTGCACAGGTTTGTTAATCAGCTTTTTTGTATAGAATATATATTCAAAATGTTCGGGTTTACCGTCTTGTGGTAACTTCGATTTATATCTGCTATAAGGAATTTTGTATAGCTTAACACTATCTTCGATACAATGCTTCTTAAGTATTTCAAGTATTTCTTCTGCCGTTAACAATCCATCGTCGCTATAGCTGATGACAATGTGCTTAAAATCGGCATCTGAAATCAAAGATTCAAATGCTGACGTAACGGATTTTTTAATGCAATAATCAGATTTTTCGTTGTTGTAAGGACGAACGCCTGTAACACCCTTAAGTGTAGGAGAATCATATCTTGCGATAGTTTCCAACAGGTGATAGTTAGGCAAATATTGTCTTTCGTTGTATGGAGGATCAATATATAGAATATCTCCGCTTATTTTCTTTATCAGCTCGTTTGCATCCTCGTTGTAACAGATGTTTCTTTGATTGTTATCAACTACACTTAACTTAATTAGTTCAAATCTCTTGAAAGCACGCTTATCCCATGACTTCAAAAAAGCGCCGTATGTTCCCGTAATGTTGGATACATAAGGAATGCCCTCTATTAAAGCAGCAATGAGATACTTGTATTCATACGCATCTATTAGGTTGTTCTTTTTCCACTCTTCAATAGTGGTTCTTATGAAGTCAATTCGTTGAGCACTGTCTATTGTCAAGTACATTCTGCCTGCACTACCTGCCGGAGAATATTCCTGCGTAGCAAATCCACTAACATTTGATACATCTGTTGTTTCTAAATAAGCAAACGGATCATTGATTCCTATCTGCTTCAATTTATCAAAAGACGGTATAGAATTGTTCTCAATAGTTGCTGCGGTAAGAATATGAGAAAAGTAAAGCAGATCATTACTTATGATACGATAATATGGTTTAAAGAATCTTGATACCGAACCTGTGCCGGAAAATATATCACAAAAGATTTGGCTACCGTCATTGCAGTTCTCGTCAATGACCTCTTTTATTATCTCTAACAAATTGGTCTTATTTCCAATGAATCTCATAACTCCTCCTAATGCTTCCACATCCTAAAACATCCTTGTCATAAATTATAGCTCAAAAATGGCAAAAAGTCAAGATGTTGAGGGAATATTGTTTGCTTTATTTTGCGGAAATATCTGGACTTTTCCCCTCTTCTGTGGTATGTTGTGTGTTACCCAAAAGAAAGGAGTATTAAAATGATCGACAGAAGAACAAAAAATGCGGAGATATTCCGCGACACGGAACGGCGGTACACGACCGATCAGGCGTTGGTACAAGCTGTTCGAGAATCAACCAAATCGCAGGTATTCATTTCGGAAAAATCAACCGTAAATGTGCCTGTGCCGAGCAAAACCGAAAAGGCGAAGGTAATCGTTAGCGGAAAGCGTTCACTCGAAGCAGCCGAGAGCTATGCAAAGCAAGGGAAGAAGGTGTGCGTGCTTAACTTCGCCTCTGCCACCAACCCCGGCGGTGGCGTTGTAAACGGTTCATCGGCACAAGAGGAATGTATCTGCAGATGCACTACGTTCTACCCATGCCTAAACACCAATCACATGTGGAATGTGTTTTACAATCCCCATCGCAAGGCGGCAAATCCGCTGTACAATAACGATTGCATCTACACGCCCGATGTGTGCGTATTCAAGAGTGATACGAATTTTCCCGAACCTCTCCCGAAAGAAGATTGGTGGAGCGTGAACATTCTGACCTGTGCGGCACCGAACCTTCGCGAACGCCCAAGCAACATGATGAATCCGCACGCAGGAAACACGGCGGTAAAGATTACACCGTCGGAACTTGAAAAGCTATTAACCGCGAGAATCCACAGAATATTTGAAGTCGCGGTTACCAACGGAAACGAGGTATTAATCCTCGGAGCATTCGGGTGCGGAGCTTTCAGAAATCCGTCCGAAATCGTAGCGAGAGTGTTCAACAATGTGATGCAAGACTACCTCTGCCACTTCGATACCGTTGAGTATGCGGTATATCACACCGAGCGTGAGGTGGCAAATTACGAAGCGTTCCTCAAGGAGATGTCGTAACAAAAAGTTATCAAATTAAGTTTCGGTTTATGCTGGACTTCCTCTCTCTTCTGTGGTATTGTGTTGTGCTAACAGGAGGTGCAGTCTATGGAAAGCATTATAAAAGAGTTGTGGCACGGCAACATCATACCGCAAGAGGACAGTCGGACGAACTCGAAGGAGATGAAAGAGCTCCTTGGGTACATGTCAAGGCATCACGAGAACTTGGAGAAAAGCTTTACTGACGAGCAGAAGGAGGTCTTCGAAAAATTTCACGACTGCTGGAGTGAGTACGCAAGTCTATCGGAAGCAGCCATCTTCGAGTACGCCTTCCGCCTCGGCATGCGAATCGCGCTTGACAGCATACTAACGAAATAAAGAATACAGAGGGCAATGACCGTAGTCGATCATTGCCCTCTGTTTGTTATATTTTCCACCTATCCTCGTGAATACCAATTTGTATTTTTGCAACAAGTGTGTCATCACTTAGCGCTTCGCGTTTTCGGCGTTCTTCTGTGTTAACGCATAACGAAAGACAAATAATTGCTTCTCGAACCACTTTGAAAAGTTCAAGAGTTTTTTCGTTCAATTCGCTTTCATCAAGATATAATGCAGATGGATGGCTTTGAAAAGGATTGTTGGCATTATAATTCAACGCTACTATTGTGTACTTGTGCTCCAAAAAGTTCCTTATCTCTCTAAGTCTTTTCAATTCTGGGTTGGAATCTTCT
>JAFVUF010000009.1 GCA_017502875.1 Clostridia bacterium
CTCGTAAGGCAATGCAAGGGCATTGCCAATTCAAAAGCGAAGCGGTCCCGTTTCTTCGGTTTTATAGTGATACCCATTGGGTATCAGCCTTTATTCATTTTATTGGCGCGAGAGACGGGCTCACGCAGAGCGCGTGCTTTTTTGCGGAGCAAAAGGCTTACGGGCGTATTTTTGCCTTTGGGCAAAAATCGTAAGGCAATGTAAGGGCATTGCCAATTCAAAAGCGAAACGGTCCCGTTTCTTCGGTTTTATAGTGATACCCATTGGGTATCAGCCTTTATTCATTATATTGGCGCGAGAGACGGGCTCACGCAGAGCGCGTGCTTTTTGCGGAGCAAAAGGCTTACGGGCGATGTTTTGCAAGGCAAAACTCGTAAGGCAATGCAAGGGCATTGCCAATTCAAAAGCGAAGCGGTCCCGTTTCTTCGGTTTTATAGTGATACCCATTGGGTATCAGCCTTTATTCATTATATTGGCGCGAGAGACGGGCTCACAATAAAGTGAAGTTTTCGCTTATTCGAAAGTGAAGTTATGCTTTGCATAGTGAAGTTTTCGCTTAAGCAAAAGTGAAGTTATGCTTTGCATAGTGAAGTTTTCGCTTACGCAAAAGTGAAGTTAATTTTGCCTTTGGCAAAATTAGTAAAAAATGGGTAAGTCCAACGGACTTACCCATTTTATTAGTCGCTGATGTAAGCGAGAAGAGCAACGGTTCTTGCGCGCTTGACCGCAACGGTTACCTGACGCTGATGCTTAGCGCATGCTCCGGTTACTCTGCGAGGGAGTATCTTGGAGCGCTCGCTTATGCACTTTCTGAGTCTGGCAATGTCCTTGTAGTCAATGTGCTCGATCTTGTCCGCGCAGAACTGGCAAACCTTTCTGCGCTTGCCTCTGTTCATTACGGGACGCGCTGCCGGTGCCTTGGGAGCTGCCTCAACGGTCTCCTCGGCTGCGTTAGTTACAACTACTTCGTTATCCATTATATTTCACAGTTTTTCCAATACGGAAAAATGCTTCTCCTTTCATAAATTTGAGAATGGTGCGATATCCTCGCTTAGAACGGGAGATCGTCCTCGTTAGACATATCCTCGAATTGAGCAGCTGCCTCGGGAGCAGATGCGAACTGAGGTGCGGACTGCTCGAAAGAGTCCTGATTTACAAAGCCGCCGCCCTGACCGTTAGAGTCAACGAAGTGAGCCTCGTCGGCAAGAACCTCAAGGGTGCTGCGCTTCGCGCCGCTCTGCGGATCGGTCCAGCTTCTGTACTGAAGGCTACCCGTAACGCAGATTGCGCTTCCTTTTTTGAAGTAACGCGTGATGAAATCAGCGGTGTTACGCCATGCTACGCAGTTAATGAAATCAACGTTTGTGTTTCCTGCGTTCTGATTACCGTCAGCGCTCTTGGAGAAACGGCGGTTAATAGCAATTGAAAATGAGGTTACGCTGACTCCGTTGGATGTCTGGCGCAGCTCGGGGGTCGCGGTGAGATGTCCTGCAAGGACTACCTTGTTTAAATTCAAAGATGCCATTTTTGCTTCCTCCTTTTTGGATTACGCCTCTACACGGGTGACCATGTAGCGCATTATGCCTTCGGTGATTCCGAAAACACGCTCAAGCTCAGCCGGGAAATCCGTCTTAGCATTGAAGTTTACGAGAACGTAGTAACCCTCGTTCATATCGTTTATAGGATATGCGAGACGGCGCTTGCCCCACTCGTTAACAGCGGTTACCTCTGCGTTGTCAGCGATGAGAGTCTTGAACTTCTCAACTACTGCCTTGCAGCTTTCCTCGCCCTTGCTCATATCTACGATATAGAGAGCTTCGTATGCGTTTACCTTTGTCATTTCTATATACCTCCTTTTGGACTTTGACCGAACACCTTTACGTGTCCGATAAGGAGAAAATACGCCGAATGCGTACTTTCCGACTTGTTGATTATATCATTAAATAAATGCGGTGTCAAGCGATGAATTCAAAATTTACATTTTCTTAACAAAAGTCTTAGGCGTGCTCGGCTTGTAATACTGATAAAGATTGCATTTAAGCATACCGTTATAGAGCTTACGCACCTTATCCGCTTTCTTGCCGTAAGCGTGCTCAAAGCCGTCCGCTGAGGTAAGAATATAAATTTGCCAATTTGTAAGTTTTTCAAACGCCTTGCCCATATCGCCGTACAGCTTTTTCGCCTGAAACGGAGTCATAAGACGCTCGCCGTACGGGGGATTGCATATAATACTGCCCTTCATTCCGCCCGCGCCTACCGTCAAGGCGTCCTTTACAAACGGCTTTACGTATTTTTCCATACCCGCGCGTTTAAGGTTAGCGCGGGTTATCTCTATCATTTTCGGGTCGATATCCGAGGCGTAGGCGGTGAAGGCTGTATCGAGCCTTTGAAGGCTTTTCGCCTCCTCTCTTGCGTCCTTCCAGACCTTTAAATCAATATCGTAGAAGTCCTCGGATGCGAATGTACGGAAGCTGCCCGGCGCCGTGTTCGTCATAAGAAGCGAGGCTTCTATCGGTATAGTTCCCGAGCCGCAGAAGGGGTCCCAAAAGAGAATATCCTCCTTCGGTCTTGAAGTTTTAGCCATAGCGCAGGCAAGCGTTTCACGCAGCGGAGCGCCGCCGCTTTCAAGCCGATAGCCTCTTTTGTAAAGCGGAGCGCCGCTTGTATCAATCATAAGCGTAGCTCGGTCATTCATTATGAAGAAATCTATCTGGTATTTAACGCCCTCCTCGCAGAACCACGTTACCCCGTATTCCTCGGAAAGACGGTCGACAACCGCTTTTTTTACAATAGATTGGCAGTCGGGAATGCTCGTAAGCGCTGAGCGAACCGAGTGCCCCTTGACGGGAAAGGCGTCGTCTCTGCCTATCCACATCTCCCACGGCAGCGCCCGTACCCCGTCGAAAAGCTCGGTAAAGGAGCGCGCGGGAAAGTCCCCCATTTTAATATACAGGCGCTCAGCGCAGCGGAGCCACATATTGCACCTGGCAATAGCGGATATATCTCCCTCGAAGGTGATACGTCCGTCGATTGTTTCCAGCCTTTTGTAGCCGAGAGCGTCTATTTCCTCGCCCACGAATTTTTCAAGTCCGAACAGGCAGGTCGCGACGTAAGTATAGGTAGTCATAGTCGTATCCTTTTTTAAGTTGTTTTGTTAAGTATATATTATAAAGTGAAATAATAATTGTGTATTTTAATGGATAAAATGTAAACTTTAAGAAATATGCTTGTTTTGTTAATTTTTAAATAGTAAAATTAACTTACAGTCGGTTGACGTATCAAGGAAAGGTTAGTTTTAATGAACGAAAACACTGATAATAATTTTGCAAGCGAGCAGGGTACGCAAAAGCCCGCTACGGAGAAGCTCGGACCTATGGCAAGGCTTAGGAGGTTCCTTAAAAGCAACTCCGATATGATAGTTAAGCTTTACGTGCACCAGTTCGGTCTGACGGTGTTCGGATATCTTCTCTACAGCGCCGCGTCAGCATCGGGAAATAAGCCGCTGGTGTTTGGACTCGGAATATTCTCCGCTATATTTTACCTTATTTTACTTTACGTTCTGTCGTGGGACGTAGGAGCAAGGGATAAAATAAGAATAGACGGAGGACGCCTTGAACGAGATATCTTTAAGGGAGCTAAGGTTACGCTTGTGGGAATGGCGCCAAACCTCGTTATAGCTTTAATATCGCTTACGGGTTACGTCCTTCGGGGTGTCGGAGCTTGGGCGAACGGTCTTTACGGAATAGCGCAGATAGTCGGAGTGTTCCTCAATTCTATGTATTTGGGTATTGACGAATACACTACGTTTTCGACCTCGCCGCTTTATCTCTTCGTTATATGTCTGCCCGCTATCGCCGTTTGCGGCTTTGGGTATGCGCTCGGAACGTATGAAAAGCTCGGAGTGCTTACCTCGGTAGGTAATAAGAGTAAGAAAAGATAAAGGCTTAGGTTTCGGACTCACAGCAGAAATTTAATCCGTACAAGCCGCTTTTGTACGGATTTTTCCTTTTAAACATAAAGATGGACTTTTCCGAATAAATCTTAATAAAAAGATATATTTTGGAGGAGCGTTATGCAAAGAAAAGAAGCGGCAAGGGTGTGCCTTGGCTTTTTGCTTACGGTGCTGATAATGGCGGGGGCGATAGCTCTGCTTTCCGTGTGGCTTTCACGGGACTCAGACGCAGATGAGCTTCAGGCAGGCGGAGAGGCGCACAGAGTGGTGGTAATAGACGCGGGCCACGGCGGCGCGGACGGAGGCGCGGTAGCGCACGACGGAACGCTTGAAAAGGACATAAATCTCGAAATAGCGAGGGTGCTCGCCGCGCTTATGAGGGTGTCGGGCTACAAGGTCGTTATGACCAGAGAGCGTGATGAAATGCTCGGACAGGATATGACGTCGGGAAGCGCGAAAATGCGGGATTTGAAGAAAAGGCTTGAAATATCCTCGTCATACCCTGAGGCTCTGACTGTAAGCGTACACTGTAACAAGTTTCCGCAGGAGAGCTGCCACGGACTTCAGGTGTATTACGGAGAGGGAGCGCAGGTCGCGGCGGAGGCGGTGCAGAACGCCTTTTCGCTCGTGGACAGCAGTAACAGGCGTAAAATAAAAAAGGCGGACTCGTCTATATACCTTTTACACAGGGCGAGCGCGCCGTCGATTTTGGTGGAATGCGGATTTTTGTCAAACCGAGCCGAGCTTGAGGGGCTAAAAACGGAGGAATACAGAAAGGCGTTGGCGCTCGCGATTTTTCACGGGGCGAGCGAGTTCTACGATATACAGTGAAAAAACGAAAGGACGTTAAAAGCAATGAAGGGTGATAAGACGGTATACGTGTGTACAGAGTGCGGCTACAAAAACGCCAAATGGTACGGGAAATGCCCAAGCTGTAATGAGTTCAATACCTTTGAGGAGGATGTCGTGCCGTCCGAAAAGGCACAGAGAAAATCCCCGGTAAGCAGTATGCTCCGCGCTCACTCGACTAAGCTTGACGGGCTGGAAACGCCCGACTATATAAGAGTCGGAAGCGGAATGGACGAATTTGACAGAGTGCTTGGCGGAGGGCTTGTAAGCGGAAGCGCGGTGCTTCTTTCGGGTGAGCCGGGAATAGGTAAATCAACGCTTCTTATGCAGCTCTGCGGTACAGTCGGAAACGACGAGAGGGTGCTTTACGTATCGGGTGAGGAGTCTGGCTCTCAGCTCAAGCTCAGAGCGAAGCGACTCGGCGTTACCGCGAGCGAGCTTTTCGTGCTCAACGAGACAAACGCCTCGAATATAATAGCGGAAATAGACGATATACAGCCAAGCGTAGTCATTATCGACTCCATACAGACCGTCTTTGCGGACATTTCATCGTCCTCTCCCGGAAGCGTTACGCAGGTGAGAGAATCCTCAATGCTTTTTATTAACAAGGCTAAGGCCGAGGGCTTTTCGCTTATCCTTGTCGGACATGTTAATAAAGAGGGCGGTATCGCAGGCCCTAAGGTGCTTGAGCATATGGTTGACGCGGTGCTTTACTTTGAGGGCGAGAAGCAGCATTCTTACAGAATAATAAGGGCGGTTAAGAACCGCTTTGGCTCGACAAACGAGATAGGTGTTTTTGAGATGACCGAGAGGGGACTTGAGCAGGTGCCGAATCCCTCGGAGGCTATGCTCAGGGAGCGCCCGAAGAACGTTTCGGGAAGCTGCGCCGTGTGCGTAATGGAGGGAACAAGACCCATAATCACCGAGATACAGGCGCTCGTTACGCCCACCGTTTATCCGTCTCCGAAGCGGACGGCAAACGGCGTTGATTACAATAGAATGTGCCTTATTCTCGCTGTGCTGGAAAAGCGGCTCGGACTGCACTTTTCACAGCACGACGTTTATCTGAACGTTACGGGCGGAATATATCTTAGCGAGCCTGCCTCGGATATGGCGGTCTGCCTTGCGCTTATTTCGGGAATACTCGACAGAGCCCTGCCCGACGACTTCATAACGTTTGGAGAGATAGGCCTTTCGGGAGAGTGTCGCTCGGTGTCGCACTCTGAGCAGAGGATAAATGAGAGCGCGCGGCTCGGCTTTAACAAGATAGCCGTACCGAAGAGGGTTTCGGACGTAAAAGCTCCGCAGGGCGTAAGCGTTCACGGGGTAAATAATCTCTTTGAAGCGATAAGAATTCCCCAGCTTTTTGTTAAAAAGGAAGAAAATACCGTTAAAGACGACGGTTGAGTTAAAAGGAAGTAGAAAACAATGTTATTTTTCGGAAGAACAGAAAAAACAGCGGCGCTTAACGCCTTAAAGGACGGCAAGATAAGCCGAGAGCTGCTTTTTGATATGATAGAGGTTGCGGAGAAGTACGGTCTTAAAGGCAATCTCTGCGCCCATTACGGAGCGTATCTGCTCGCGAGCGAGGAAAACGCCTATGCGCTTGCCTGCGAAAAAAGAGGCAGAGGAGAGTCGAGTATAGACAAGCTGGCGCAAAGCGACGCCAAGAGCCTTCTCGGTATATTTACAAAGGAGAGCGATTACGATAATTACGTTCCGGCGGTAAGCGGAGCAAAAAACGAGGACGCCAGAGCCGGAAAAATTATAATGAAGCTTTCAAATAGCCTGACCGCGTGTAAGGACGAGCGTCAGCTCCTTGCTACGCTTCGGGATTTCTACCGCAGGAACGGAAGCGGAATGTTTGCGCTTTACAGAGGCTTTATTGTCGCCGAAAAGGGCGGGCTTGCGCCTGTGCTTCAGTATTCAGACGCCTCTTTTGACGGCATATACGGTTACGAGCGCCAGAAAAAGCAGCTTTGCGACAACACGGAGGCGTTCCTTGCGGGTAAGACGGCGAATAACGTCCTGCTTTACGGAGACAGCGGAACGGGTAAGTCAACGGCGGTCAAGGCGCTTCTCGGAAAATACGAAAAGCGGGGGCTGCGCATAATTGGAGTGCAAAAGCATCAGTTTTCCTTCCTGCCCGAAATCATAACGGAGCTTAGTCTGCGTAAGTACAGGTTTATTCTTTACCTTGACGACCTCTCGTTTGAGAATTTTGAGACGGAGTATAAGTACCTTAAAGCTATAATTGAGGGCGGCGTGGCGGAAAGACCGGAAAATATACTTATTTACGCAACCTCTAACCGCAGACATCTCGTAAAGGAAACCTTTGAGGACAGAGAGGGCGGCGGAGATATTCACCGCGACGAAACGACCAGCGAGCAGGTATCGCTTTCCGAGCGCTTCGGGCTTCAGATATACTACGCCAAACCCGATAAGCAGGAATATATGGATATGGTGCTTTTCCTTGCGGAGACCGAGCATCCGCACATTCCTCAGGACGAGCTTATCGCGGGCGCGAACGCCTGGGCGGTAAGACACGGAGGATATTCGGGAAGGGCGGCGCACCAGTATATACTTTCGCTTTCTGCGAAGGAGTGAAGCAGGTTAGCACCTGCAGGCAAAAATGGCTCTCGCCGAGAGCACAGGTCTTTAATTTAAGTGAATTTCATTTTCACTATTGACAAAATTTTAAAAAGTGATATAATAGTAAACGTAAATTTTGAGAAGAGTAAGGATAACGGCGTGAAGTGCCTGTGGGACGGGGAGTTGCCAACAGGACGAAAAGCATAAGCTTGCGGTCGGTATCCTGCATCCCGCTTCAAAGTAATAACGCAGAGCAAAAGGCAGATAACACCTTCTGTTTCCCGTCATTATCAGAGATGCAGGGAAAGGAAGGTGTTTTTTTATGTCAGGAAAAAGAAGCGCGTTTGGTAGCGTCAAGGCGCTTACGCTTGCCGCAATGCTTACGGCTATGAGCGTCGTTATAGGTATCTTTTGTAAGACGTTTCTCAATTTCGGCGCGGGGCTTTTCAGGGTAACCTTTGAAAATCTGCCGATAATAATGTCGGGAATATTCTTTGGGCCGCTTGCGGGCGGTATTGTAGGCGCGGCAACCGACCTTATAAGCTATCTGCTGTCCTCTCAGGCTTATCCCCCTAACCTTATCGTAACGCTCGGCGCTATGGCAGTCGGAGCGGTATCGGGCGCGGTGTCGCGCTATGCGGTGAAAAATAGCGGAAAGCTTCAGATAATTCTTTCGGGCGGGGCGGCTCACATAGTAGGCTCAATGATAATCAAGCCCATCGGACTTTATCAGTTTTACGGTATAGCGGTGCTTTGGAGAATACCGATGTATCTCGTTATAGCCCCTATTGAGATTTTAATTATTTGTCTGCTTTTCAGTAACGGAAGCTTTAAAAGACTTGTCGAGGATATAACAAAAAAGCCTCGGTCAGCTAAAACCAAGGAAGGTGAAAAAATGACCTACGAAAAGGCGCTTGAATATATACATTCTGTATGCTGGAAGGGCTCGCGTCCGGGGCTTGAAAGAATAACCGAGCTTTGCCACCGCTTGGGAGACCCGCAGAATGACCTTAAATTCGTTCACGTAACGGGCACTAACGGCAAGGGCTCGACCTGCGCTATGACTGAGAGTATTCTCCGCGCGGCAGGCTACAAAACGGGACTGTTTACCTCGCCCTACGTAAAGACCTTCAACGAGCGTATGGCGATAAACGGTATTTGCGTTTCAAACGAAAGGCTTGCAGCCGTTACGGCTATGGTAAAGCCTCACGCCGACTTAATGGCGGACAGTCCGACGGAGTTTGAGCTGATAACGGCAATCGCCTTTATGCTTTTCAAGCTGGAGAAATGTGATATAGTCGTGCTTGAAGCGGGTATGGGAGGAAGGCTCGACAGCACTAACGTAATAAGCGAGGCGGAGGTTTCCGTGATTACGGGTGTCGCGCTTGAGCATACCGAGTACCTCGGAGATACGGTTCCTAAGATAGCCTTTGAAAAGGCGGGTATAATCAAAAAGGGCTGTCCTGTGGTGTACGGCGGCAGGGATTATGGAGAGACGAGCTCACCCGAAAATGAGAAAACGGCTTTTGCTGTCATAAGCGAGCGCGCCTCAGCGCTTGACTGTGAGCTTAGCTTCTGCGATTACTCCGCTTTGAAAACAAAGAGCGCTACGCTTGACGGCACTACGCTTGATTATAAAGACAGAAAAGACGTTAAGATACCGCTTCTCGGACTTTATCAGCCCGAAAACTGTGTAAAGGCGCTTGAGGTAATCGAGGCGCTGAGGAAAAAGGGGTACAGTATTCCCGAAAGCGCGGTAAGGGAAGGGCTTTTGGGGGTAACGTGGAGAGCGAGATTTGAAAAGCTTCTTAACGAGCCGTTAACCGTTTACGACGGCTCGCACAATCCTGATGGGGTAGTCGAGGTAGTGAAAGCGCTTATACATTATTTTGACGATAGAAATCTCAACTTCTTAACGGGCGTGATGAAGGATAAGGATTATACGCTAATGGCGAAAATGCTCGCTCCGCTTGCAAACGAGGTATTTTGCGTAACTCCCGATAATCCCAGAGCGCTTGAAGCAGAGGAGCTTGCTAAGGTTTATTCGGGTTTTGGGGTTAAAGCAAACGCATATGAAACCGTAAATGAGGGCGTCAGAGCCGCGGTGAAAAAGAGCAAGGAGGGCGGCTTTCCGCTTATATGTCTTGGCTCGCTTTATATGTACGCTGAGGTCTCCGACGCGATAGAAAAGCTTTAATTTAAACGTAACAACGGGCTGTCGCACTTGCGACAGCCCGTTTTAATATTTCAAAGCTTCACTTTATAACCTACGGCGTTGTTTTGGCTTTTAGTTAACCTTTCGCACCTTACAATATGACAGTGAGGAGTTTTTTAAGAGGGGACTTACTCCTTCTTACATAGTGTCGCGATAGTAGTTAATCAGACAGCCGCAGAGGATTATAGTGCGCTCGTCATCGGTAAGCGGGGGAAGATTAAGAGTTATCTCCTTCATAGCGCTTCCGACGTAAGCCTTAACGGACGTCGCGCCGCTTCTGACTGCTTCTTTAATGCCGGGAACGAATATGAAATCACCGTTATCGAAGGGCAGGGCGTTTTCGTCGCAGTCGAGGGTGAAGGGGAGCATACCCCAGTTGATAAGGTTGGAGCGATAACGCTTAGTGGCGTACTCTTTGGCGATATTAGCCATACCGCCAAGAACCTTCTGGCAGGACGCCGCCTGCTCACGCGCGGAGCCGTCTCCGGGCTTTACCGCGTAAACGGTTGAGCCGATAAGAGCGTTTTCGGGTGAGGCGAAGCCCTTTGCCTTAACGGCGGCGTAGAACCCGTTAAGAGCAGCGTCGCTTCTGTCGGAATTGAGAGCGCGCACAGCCTTTGCTCTGCCTACGTATTCGGGGTCCTTTCTTGAAAGAGTAAACTCCGAAAGCGCCTCTGGGTTAGAGCGATAGGAGGAGGTCTCGCCCGAGGGGATAAGCTCGTCGGTTGTGGTAACGGCGTCGGTTATAACTGACGCTACGCGGAGAATAAGGTCGTCGCTAAGCGCGGGCATGCTCGGCCAGTCCTTAATGTTTGGACCGAACTGAAGCTCGGCGTCGGGGTCAGCCTTGCCGAAGCCCTTGTAGAGACGGTTCTTGTATACGGTGTCGTCGAACCTGTATGCCGACGGAGTGTAGTTAACGTTAAGAGAGGAAGCTGGGGTAAGGATACCGCCGTTTGCCGCGGTAGCGGCGATAGAGCGAGCGTCCATAAGAGCTACCGAGGCTCTCTGACCCTGACCGGGCTTGGAGCCTTCTCTGTTCGGGAAGTTTCTGGTGCTGTGGCGTATGCTCAGTCCGCCGTTAGAGGGAACGTCGCCCGCGCCAAAGCATGGACCGCAGAAGGCGGTGCGGAGCGTAACGCCCGAAGCCATAAGCTCGGAAGCGAAGCCGTTGCGGATAAGCTCCATGTAAACGGGCTGAGAAGCGGGGTAGGCGGAAAGCGCAAACGCTCCGTTTCCTATCGAGCCGTTCTTTAAGATGTCCGCCGCGGCGCAGAGGTTGTCGTACGTACCGCCCGCGCAGCCCGCGATAACACCCTGGTCGCAGTGTATTTTTCCGTCTGCGCCGAGCTTGTCGAGCAGTCCGTACTCCTTTAAGATGACGTCGGCGTTCTGGCAAAGCTCGTTTATGGAATAAACGTTAGAGGGGTGAGAGGGAAGCGCGATGTTGCACTCGACCTTGGAAAGATCAATTTTAACCATTCCGTCGTAATAGGCTACTCCGTTCACGGAAAGCTTTTTGAAGTCCTCGGGACGGCCGTGGTTAATATAGTAGCGCTCGGTCTCCTCATCGGTTTCCCAGATGGAAGAAAGACAGGTGGTCTCGGTGGTCATAACGTCTATGCCGTTACGGTATTCTATGGGAAGATTTGCTATACCGTCGCCTACGAATTCAAGCACCTTGTTCTTTACAAAGCCCGATTCGAACACGGCGCCGATAAGCTCAAGAGCGACGTCCTGCGGACCTACTCCTGCTCTCGGAGCGCCCGTGAGGTATACGGCAATAACTTCGGGACGGGCGACGTCATAGGTTTTGTTAAGAAGCTGCTTTACAAGCTCGGGGCCGCCCTCTCCGATAGCCATGGTGCCGAGAGCGCCGTAACGGGTGTGGCTATCAGAACCGAGTATCATCTTGCCGCAGCCGCTCATCATCTCTCTCATAAAGGAGTGAATGACCGCCTGGTGCGCGGGAACGTATATACCGCCGTACTTCTTTGCGGCGGAGAGACCGAACACATGGTCGTCCTCGTTTATCGTTCCGCCAACGGCGCAAAGACTGTTATGACAGTTGGTGAGAACGTAAGGAATAGGGAATTCCTTAAGTCCGCTTGCCCTTGCGGTCTGGATTATACCTACGTAAGTAATATCGTGGGACGCAAGCGCGTCGAATTTAATTTGAAGATTGCTTTCGTCTCCGGAAACGTTATGCGCGGACAGAATTCCGTAAGCAAGAGTATTTTTTCTTGCCTCGTCCTTTGATACAGCGCAGTCGGTGAGTATTTCACGGCCGTTTTTCAGAAATACGCCGTTTTTGATAAGCTCTGCCATTTTGAAATCCTTTCGCTATAAAAATATTCGAAACAATTATACTATAAAGACACTCAAAAGTCAAGGACTTAGAAACGATTTTGCGGTAATTTTATCGCGCTTTGCGTTTTTTACGCATATAGCCTCATATGCCGCTTTATTTTATATTCCGTTTAGTAAAATTATAAAAAAATTATAAAATAATATAAAAACTCTTGAAAAAAATTGAGAATTGGTATATAATAATATGAAAACGTGTTTTGAAGGGAGGCTAAGACTGTGAGGGATATATCCGGAAAGGGAGCTGAAGCAAGTTATTTCCGTAAGAGAGCCGTGAGGCTTTATACGCTGTGCGCTACCGTCGCGTTTGCGGTGGTTACATCACTTGCGCTCGCGATTGATTTTGACCCTAAAAAGCAGCTTTTTGACAACGGGAGCGTTCTTGGCGCTATCGCCTTTTATTCATCGCTCGGTCTTACCGCCGTATCGCTTATTCTCCCATTTATCCTTATACCGAGGCAGAAGCCTGAGGAAAGCATGCTTCCCGACGGGGACAGATACGCTTTTTATTACACGCTCGATAACTCCTTCATAAAAATACTCCGTCTATGCGTATTTTCCGTGATAATTCTTCAGGGCGTGGTAAGAGCCGTTTCCGTCCTGCTTAACGTGGAGAAGGTGTATCTTCCGACACCCGTTACGTACGTTATGCTGCTGCTCGTTATACCGCTTGCTATGTATTTCGTTCCGGAGGTAACCGAGAGGATAAAGGCGGCAAATGGCAGGGCGCATATGATATTCGGCTCTGTCGGACTTATCTGGTTCATACTTAACGTGCTTGAAGCTTATTTTGATAAAAGCGTTTCGCTTGCCAGCGAGTACATTACTCTCACTCAGCTTACCTGTATCGTTACGATGCTCGCGCTTGTCTATGAGATGAGGTACCATCTTGATGGCACTAAGCTCCGTGTAAGACTTGCCACTTCCTGCGCCGCCTGTGTGCTTGGAATAGGCTTCGGCTTTGCTCAGCTTGTTATGCTCGTATCGGTAGGTCAGGTCAGCTTTGAGGCAACCTCGGTGGGCGTTACTCTGCTGTCGCTCGGCGTATATTTTGGCGCGAGAATATTTTTCTATGAGGAAGACTGACAAATGTTTATAAATCTTTTCCGCGCTGTTCTGCTCCTGTTCATAATGATGATACCGGGCTTTATAATGCGTAAGACAAGACTTGCCCCTGACTTACTTCCGCTTGGATTTACCAACACAATTCTCTATATCACCCAGCCCGCCATGCTTATCGTAGGCTTTTTCAGGGCGAGAGATATGGAAATACTCACAACCGCGGCATTCGTTATGCTGCTGTCGTTTGTTACTCATATAATGTTCCTTTTGGCAGTCAAGCTCTTTTTTAGGGGCGCCGAGAAGGAGACGCAAAAGGTCTACCGCTTCGGTACGGTGTTCGCAAATGCGGGATATATGGGCATACCGCTTATCTCAATGGTGCTTGGAGACGAGGCGGCGATTTACGCTTCTGTTTATATCGTTGGCTTTAACTTCTTCTGTTGGTCATTCGGAGCTCTTATATACTCGGAGGACAAGTCCTTTATCTCTCCGAAAAAGATGTTTATAAATGCGGCTACTGTTCCTACGTTTATCGGTATAGTAATATTCGTAACCAATCTCTATTCGTATATCCCGACTCCCGCGGCGGAATTTACCTACGAGGTTCTTTCCATGCTGAAGAACACGGTAGCGCCTATGTCTATGATGATAATAGGAATGAGGCTTGCCGACCTTAATCTGAAGGGCGCCTTCAAGGATAAATATCTGTATCTCGGACTTGCGCTGCGTTTGCTTGTTTTCCCTATCGGAGCATTCGCTCTGCTTGCGCTTTGTAAGCTTATAGGCTTTTACGACAGAACGGCGTTTACGGTTATTCTTGTGTGCGCCGCTACGCCCGTCGCGAGCGCTACGTGTATGTTTGCGGAGAAATTTAACTCTGACTCTACCACCGCGTCGAAGTTTGTTTCTATAAGCACTGTGTTATCACTTGTAACTATGCCCGTATTGGCTCTGCTTTTGGAAGCGATTCCGATGATACCGAGCTTGGTTTAAGAAATCGGTATACAAAAATCAACATGAGCAGCATATGACATACAAAAACACACTGTTTGACCTTGACGGGTCGCACCGGCGACTCCGTTAGCAAAAAACAACAGGAGCAGCATATGACCTACAAAAACATACTTTTTGACCTTGACGGAACTGTTACGGACCCGTATATCGGAATAACGAGCTCCATACTTCATTCGCTTAAATATTATCCCGATATAAAAGCGCCCGAAAGGGAAGCCTTGAAGCCGTTTATCGGTCCGCCGCTATACGCCTCGTATATGAAATACTTCGGTATGGACGAGCCTACGGCGCACGGGGCGGTGGAGCATTACAGAGAGTATTACTCGGTTACGGGTAAATTTGAAAACGAGCTTTACGAAGGAATAAAGGATTTGCTTTTCGACCTTAAACGGCGCGGCTTTAAGATAGCGCTCGCTACGTCAAAGCCCGAGCTGTTTGCGCGTCAGATAATTGAGCATTTTGGGATTGCGGACTGCTTTGATTACGTTCTCGGAAGCACCTTTGACGCAAAGCTTATCGAAAAGGGCGATATTATCGCCTTGCTTTGTAAGAAAGCGGGCTTTGAGACGTCGCGGAGCGTTATGGTCGGAGACACCGAGTTTGACATAAGGGGCGCAAAGGAAAATAATATGGCGAGCATAGCCGTTACCTACGGCTACGGAGAGCTGTCAGCGCTAAAAGAAGCGCAGCCGGACTTCATTTGCGATACCGTCGGCGCTTTAAGAGGAATACTATTGGAAGGATAACATATATGACTGACGTTAAGGATTTTTTTGATTTTGACGACGCGGAGAAATGCCAGGCGCTTGCCGAGCTTCTTTTCCCGGAGGTAACGGAAACACCGGAGCAGTGTCTTGAACGTTTCCCGAAAAGAGAGCTTAAAGAGGGAGCTAAGGTAACGAGATTTGCGCCAAGCCCCACGGGCTTTCTGCATTTCGGCGGACTTTTCCCGACCACCGTCGGAGAGCGCCTTGCTCACCAAAGCGGCGGAGTTTTCATTCTTCGTATAGAGGATACCGACGCAAAGCGCGAGGTTGAGGGCGCGGCGGAAAAGCTTATCGTTACGCTCGACCACTACGGAATAAAGTTCGACGAGGGCGCGACGGCTGACGGTGAGAAGGGTATTTACGGACCTTACTACCAAAGCAAGAGAGGACCTATCTACCACGTTTTCGCCAAGCAGCTCGTAAGAGAGGGAAAGGCTTATCCCTGCTTTACAAGCGACGAGGAGCTTATGAAAATGAACGCCGTTGACAAAAAGGCGGAGATAAAGGAAAAGGATTGGCATTTCGACGCCGAGGCGGCAAGAGAGCAGATGCTCGACCAAAGACGCTTTACGCTTGACGACGTAAAGAGCAGTCTTGAAAAGGGCGAGAAATTCGTTCTCCGTATAAAGAGCAACGGAAGCGCGGAGAATAAGCGCAAGTTTACCGACCTGATTAAAGGCACTATTGACGTTCCCGAAAACGACGAGGATTTCGTTCTTTTAAAGAGCGACGGAATTCCTACCTACCATTTCGCTCACGCCGTGGACGACAGGCTTATGGGAACCACTCACGTTATTCGAGGCGAGGAGTGGCTGCCGTCCCTACCCAAGCACCTTCAGCTTTTCGCTTATCTCGGCTTCAAGGCGCCGAAATATATGCACATAGCTCAGATAATGCGTCTTGACGAGAACGGAGCGAAGAAAAAGCTCAGTAAGCGAGATATGGGCGCAAATATGGAGGATTACAGAAGAATGGGCTACGCGCCCGACTGCGTAATGGAGTACGTTATGACTTTGCTCAACTCCAACTACGAGGAGTGGCATATGCAGAACCCCGATAAAAAGTACACGGATTTCCCCTTCGACATAAAGAAGATGAGTACGTCGGGCTGCCTTTTCGATTTCGCTAAGCTGAACGACGTTTCAAAGAACGTGCTTTCAAGGTATAGCGCCGACCGTATATACGAGGGCGTAACCGAATGGGCAAGCGACTATGACCCCGATTTTTGCAGGCTTCTCACCCGCGACCCCGAATACACAAAGAGGGTGTTCGCCATTGGCAGAGGTGGCAAGAAGCCGAGAAAGGATTTTGGAACGTGGGGCGAGACCAAGGGCTATATGGGCTTCTTCTTTGACGAGCTGTTCTCGGTAACCGATAGCTTCCCGGAGGGAAAGAGTGCCGAGGACGCAAAGAAAATGCTTTTCGATTTTGCGGAGCAGTTCGATATAGCGGACGACCAGAACGTCTGGTTTGATAAGATAAAGGCTATCGCCGATAAGTACGGCTACGCTTCCGATATGAAGGCGTATAAGGCGTCTCCAGAAGCTTTCAAGGGAAGCGTCGCGGACGTTTCTTCGTTTATGCGTCTTGCGGTAACGGGCAGACTTAACTCTCCTGATATGTATGAGGTTATGCAGATACTCGGTTATGAAAGAGTAGTAAACAGAATAAATAATTTCGCCAAAGCGCTGTAAGTCTCACCGTGCGGGAGCACTGTTTGCCAGCAGGCGCGTGCCTGCCCCGATATGTACGAGGTTATGCAGATACTCGGTTACGAAAGAGTAGTAAACAGAATAAACAGTTTCGCCAAAGCGCTGTGAAGCTAAATGCGCGGGAGCTTCATCTAAGTCGGAAGGCTTTTGGCGTGAAGCTTTTCTGCAAAAGTGATGTTTTTGCTACGCGAAAATAAAGAATGAGAAGGTAAACGAATATGGAAGAAGTAAGCAGTAATTTTATACACGACATAATAGACAGCGAGCTTGCGGCGGGAATAAACGATACCGTTCATACCCGTTTTCCCCCTGAGCCTAACGGCTATCTCCATATAGGCTCTGCTAAGGCGATATGGATAAACTACACCACGGCGAAAAAGTACGGGGGTCTATTCAATCTCCGTTACGACGATACAAACCCAACCAAAGAGGACACCGAGTACGTTGACAGCATCTACGAGGACCTCTGCTGGCTTGGCGCTATTCCCAGCGGCGGAGTTTTCTACGGCTCGGACTACTTTGATAAGTGCTACGAGTTTGCGGTAAAGCTTATAAAGGACGGCAAGGCGTACGTCTGCGACCTTACGGCTGACGAGATGAGAGAGTACCGCGGTACTCTTACTGAGCCGGGCAAGGAAAGCCCTTACCGTAACAGAAGCGTTGAGGAAAACCTCGACCTCTTTGAGAGAATGAAGAACGGCGAGTTTGCCGACGGCGCAAAGACACTTCGCGCTAAGATAGATATGGCGTCTCCAAACATCAATATGCGCGACCCTGCTATATACAGAATAGTAAGAGCGCACCATCACCGTCAGGGTGATAAGTGGTGTATATATCCGCTTTACGACTACGCTCATCCCATTCAGGACGCGCTTGAGGGTATCACATATTCGCTCTGCTCGCTTGAATTCGAGAACCACCGTCCGCTTTACGAATGGGTAATTGAGAATATCGGCATATTCAACCCCAAGCCCAAGCAGAGAGAGTTCGCGCGTCTTAACGTAACCTACACGGTTATGAGTAAGCGCTATCTCCGTAAGCTTGTTGAAACGGGGCTTGTTGACGGCTGGGACGACCCGCGAATGCCTACTCTTTGCGGTCTGCGCAGGAGAGGCTATACCCCTGAGTCAATTTTCGAGTTTGTCCGCCGCACAGGCGTCGCTAAGGCAAACAGCCTTGTAGCGATAGAGCAGCTTGAAGCCTGTATAAGAGACGAGCTTAACGAAAAGGCGGAGAGAAGAATAGCGGTGCTTAATCCCGTCAAGGTGGTTGTTACCAACTACCCTGAGGATAAGGTTGAATATTTTGAGGTTTCCAACAATCCTCAGAACGCCGAGGCGGGAACACGTAAGGTAGCCTTTACCCGTGAGATATTTATTGACGCCGAGGACTTTATGGAGGAACCTGTCGGTAAGTTTTTCCGAATGAAGCCCGACGGAGAGGTCAGACTTATGGGCGCTTACATTGTTAAGTGCAACGAGGTCGTAAAGAACGAGGACGGAAGCATTAAGGAGCTTCGCTGCACCGCCGATCTTGAAACGGGTAACGGAAATCCTATCGACGGCAGAAAGGTCAAGGGAACTATCCATTGGCTTTCCGCAGATAACTCTGAAAAATGCACCGTAAAGCTTTACAATAAGCTCTTTACCATCGAAAATACGGGCGATATTCCCGAGGATAAGACCTACGACGATTATCTGAATACCGATTCCGTCGTTACCCTTGAAAATTGCCTTATAGAAAAATGCCTTGCCACCGCAGAGGCAGGCGAAAAGTTCCAGTTCGTCCGTACCGGTTACTTCTGCAAGGATACTAAATACCCGAACACCTTTAACCGTATCGTTACTCTTAAAGACGGTTCAGGTAAAAAGCAGTAAGAGAGATACGCGCTTTCTTGAAAGAAAGCTGCGCAAAGAACTCTTTTACACCGATAGCAGGAACTATCGGTGTAAAAGATAACCTTGAAAACTTTATTCAAAAAAAACACGTATTACCCATAGCCTTTTACCGCAAACAACTTTAAAATATCGCGCGGTTAAATGTGTTCGGTGATCATAAATTGCAAAGGAGATAAAGCAATGAAATTCAATACTAAATGTGTACAGGCGGGATATACGCCTAAGAACGGAGAGCCGAGAGTTCTCCCGATAGTGCAGAGCACTACCTTTAAATATGAATCTAGCGAGGAGATGGGAGACCTTTTCGACCTCAAAGCAAGCGGCTACTTCTATACCCGTCTCCAGAACCCCACCTGCGACAACGTTGCGGCTAAAATAGCCGCGCTTGAGGGCGGAGTCGGAGCTATGCTTACCTCGTCAGGTCAGGCGGCGAGCTTTTATTCCATATTCAATATCTGCTCGGCGGGCGACCACGTTGTAGCGGCGAGCGCTATTTACGGCGGAACGTTCAATCTTTTCTCCGTTACAATGAAGAAGCTTGGAATTGATTTCACCTTCGTTCACCCCGATATAAGTGCTGAGGAGCTTGCCGCTGTAGTAAAGCCCAACACCAAGGCGTTCTTTGCGGAAACCCTTTCTAACCCCTCGCTTATCGTTCTCGATATTGAGAAGTTCGCAAAGGTAGCGCACGCAAACGGTGTTCCGCTTATAGTTGACAACACCTTCCCGACGCCCGTAAATCTCCGTCCGTTTGAGTTTGGCGCGGATATAGTAGTTCATTCTACAACCAAGTATATGGACGGCCACGCATGCGCGCTCGGCGGAGTAGTTGTCGATAGCGGTAATTTTGACTGGGAGGCGCACGCTGATAAGTTCCCAGGACTTACCACGCCCGACGACAGCTATCACGGTCTGACCTACACCAAGAGCTTCGGTAAAAACGCCTACATTACCAAGTGTGTCGTTCAGCTTATGAGAGACCTCGGTTCCATGCAGTCTCCTCAGAACGCGTTTCTGCTCAATATCGGTCTTGAAACCATTCATCTGCGTATGCCCCGCCACTGCGAGAACGCATTGAAGGTTGCTCAGTTCCTTGAAAGCAATGATAAGATTTCGTGGATAAACTATCCCTCGCTTCCTTCCAGCAAGTACTATGACCTTGCAACTAAGTATATGCCAAACGGCACCTGTGGCGTTATCTGCTTCGGTATTAAGGGCGGACGCGCCGCTGCAACTAAGTTTATGGATAGCTTAAAGCTTGCGGCAGTCGTTACGCACGTAGCTGACGCCAGAACCTGCGTGCTTCACCCCGCTTCCACCACTCACCGTCAGCTTACCGACGAGCAACTGGTTGATTGCGGAGTAAGTCCCGACCTTATTCGTTTTTCCGTAGGCATTGAGGATGTTGAGGACATTCTTGCGGATATTAAGCAGGCGCTTGAATCCGTATAATAACTTCAAGTAAACAAAAAAACAAAGGGGCTGTCTGACAAGACAGTCCCTTTAAAATTCAAGGATATTCAGACTTTCATCGTAAAGCCTCAATCATAGTTATCAGCATATCCATCTGCTCAGACGATAGCTGTTTTTTCACTACTTTTCCGTTTTTGCAGTACGTGATAACGTTTTCCTCATACTGCTCGCTCTCTGACTTAGCTTTGATTCCCATCAGAAAATCTACGGTAACGCCAAAATAATCAGCAAGCTTTTTCAGGTTAGCTCCGTTTGGAATAGAGCCGTTTTTCCATTTTGTGATGGAAGCGCCGGATATTCCTAATTCATTTACTACTTGCAGAGGCTTTTTCATTTTCCCCTGACACAGTACATAAAAATTTTCCCAAAACATATTTATCTCCAAAAGTTTACTTTGGTAAATTAGATTTTTTTGTGCAAAGTTACGGAATTTACCAAAGTAAATGATTTTGTATTGACAAATTTACTTTGGTGTGGTATATTATTTTTGTAATGGCATTAATGGTATAGAAAATTCACAAAAGTGAATTTAACTAAAACCATTATACATTAAAAAGAAGATTTTGTCAATACGGAGAGATGAAAAATGAGTACAATTATTAAAAAGCTGTGGAATGGCGAGTTAAATCCCTGCAATACGCCGTACGGTCTTACAAAGGAATATGAACGACTTTTAGACACCTGTGAAAATCATAGGCAAAGGCTGCTTGCAAAATTAGGCAAGGAAAACGAGGCAGCTCTTGAAAAATACGATGATGCGTGCGTGGATATTACGTCGTATTGCTCGGAGGAGGCGTTTTCTAAGGGCTTTTCGCTTGGCGCAAGGCTTATGATTGAGGTGATAGAAAACCCGTATTACGAACGTAAAACGGTGGAGTAGGGGGGACAAGTAAAAAAACGATGATGTACCGTCGCATTGGTGATGGTTTATATTTTTTGTTTGGATTTGAACTCACGCGACTATTAATGAAATCCTGCGTTGCAGGATTAAATCTTCGGCGTACCCTCAGATGAAATTAAATCCGTCCTCTCACCCCGCGAAAGCGGGATTTCATCGCGAAGCGATTTCACCCAACGCAGTTGGATTTATCCCGTCCCAAAGGACGGATTTAGTTGAAAAAGCGACAAAATTCTGTTGAATTTTGTCGCTTTTTCTTGGCCTTCCCGAGCGGATTCGAACCGCTGACACCAAGCGTCGGAGGCTTGTGCTCTATCCAGCTGAGCTACGGAAAGATGGTCCGCGCTTAGAAAAACTGCCCAATACTTTGTCGCTTCCTCGAAAGCGGCTCGACTTACACAAAGTAAGCCTTCGCCTTGCTTTCTTCGTTGCTTCTCGTCTTGGATTGTTTTTCGTTGCGCTACGAGCGCAGTAAAAAACTCTCACGCCTTGATATTATACCACCCTAAACATGAAAAGTAAAGGCATTTAAGAAAAAATTTATAAAAAAGGGAAAAATTTTGAAAAATCCCTTTTCTTTTTTATAAATATATGTTATAATACTAAATTGTAGAGTTGTATTCGTACTAATATATGCGAAAGGGGCGCTTTTTGATATGTCGAAGTCGGTTGAATTCAACACCTCGTCCTATATTGAGACGGAAAAAGTCGGAAAAATGCTCGCCTCGCATATGCAAAGCGGAGGCTTTGTTGCCTTTTACGGCGACCTCGGAGCAGGGAAGACCGCCTTTATCAGAGGTATGGGGCAGCAGCTTTGCCCGGAGGCTGAGGTCTGCTCGCCCACCTACGCTATAATAAACGAATACAAGGTCGGCGCGCGTACCGTTATGTGCCACGTTGACGCCTACCGTATAAACGACGACGACGACCTGTATAGTACAGGCTTTTACGACTGCTGCGATTATCCGGGTGTGATTATGGCTGTTGAATGGTGCGAGAAGATACCGTTTGCCGTACCAGAAAACGCCGTTAAGGTAACTATAACCAAGACGGGTGAGAGTCAGCGCAGGATAGTTATAGAGAACCCGCCGTTTGAAAATCAGTAAAGGGAGGAGATGCGCTTTTGAAGATACTTGCAATCGACACAACCGCCAAGACCGCTACCGCGGCTCTGACGGAAAACGAAAAGCTGCTCGCCCTTACCGTTCTTAACACCCCGAACACCCATAGCGTAACGCTTCTTCCAATGATAGACGGTCTGCTTAGGGGCGCGGGCTTGACGCTTTCCGACGTTGACCTTTTGGTCTGCTCCGCGGGGCCCGGCTCGTTTACGGGCGTGAGGATAGGCGCGGCGGCGATAAAGGGGCTCGCCTTTGCGGACGGAAAGACCTGTATAGGCGTTTCAGCGCTTGAGGCGCTTGCGCTTAACGTTACCGAGACGGACGGCATTATCTGTCCCGTAATGGACGCGAGAAGAAATCAGCTTTACAATGCTCTTTTCAAATATGAAAACGGATCGCTGAAGCGCTTGACTCCCGACAGGGTTTTGACGGCTGCCGAGCTTGCCTCGGAGCTTTCGGGCGCGCCCGAAACCGTTCATTTGACGGGAGACGGAGCTGAAATAGCCAAAAGGGCGCTTAGCGAAATGAAGCTATCCGAGCCTCACGAGGCGCTAAGGTATCATAACGCCTACAACGTGGCATTGCTCGGCTTCAGGACATATCTTGCGGCGAGCGAGGACGAAAAAAAGAATTTCACCGCCGAAAAGCTTTCTCCTGTATACCTGCGAGCCTCGCAGGCGGAGCGAGAACGGCTTGAGCGACTTGAAAAAGAAAATAAATCATAAAGGACGGACAGTGAAAATGAAAATTGCTATCGGTTGCGACCACGGCGCCTACGAAATGAAGGAAGCCATAAAGGCGTATCTTACCGAGCAGGGCGTTACTGTAGACGATAAGGGTACATATTCAAAGGACAGCGTGCATTATCCCCTGTACGCCAAGGCGGTATGCAAGGAGGTTCAGGCTAAAAGCGTGGATTTCGGTATACTGCTCTGCTCAACCGGTATAGGTATAAGCATTGCCGCAAACAAGCATAAGGGTATCCGCGCGGCGCTTTGCTCCGACGTTTACAGCGCAAAGTTCACACGTCTGCATAACGACGCAAACGTTCTTTGTCTCGGAGCGCTCGTTACGGGCTTGGGAGTTGCTAAGATGATAGTCGATACCTTCCTTTCAACCGACTTCGAGGGCGGACGCCATCAGGCGAGAGTTGATATGATAACGGCTATCGAGCAAGAGCAGTAAAATAAAGACAAGAGAAAAGAGAAAAGATTATGAAATGGACAGGACTTAACGAGATAAGAGAAAAATATCTCACTTTTTTTGAATCAAAGGGACATCTTCGCCACAAGAGCTTTCCGCTTGTGCCGATAAACGATAAATCCATACTTCTTATAAACGCGGGTATGACTCCCCTCAAAAAGTACTTTACGGGTGAGCTTGAACCGCCCCGCCACCGTATGACGACCTGCCAGAAGTGTATCCGTACGCCCGATATTGAGCGTGTAGGTATCACCGCGCGACACGGCACGTACTTTGAGATGCTCGGAAACTTCTCCTTCGGCGATTACTTCAAGAGCGAGGCTATCGCTTGGGCTTGGGAGTTTATGACCGATGAGAAGTGGCTTGCGCTTCCTAAGGAGAGACTTTGGGTAACTATATATCAGGACGACGACGAGGCGTTTGAGATATGGAACAAGACCATAGGCGTTCCTGCCGAGAGAATTGTACGTCTTGGTAAGGAGGACAATTTCTGGGAACACGGCTCAGGTCCGTGCGGCCCCTGCTCCGAGATTTATTTCGACAGAGGAGTGGAGTACGGCTGCGGAAGTCCCGACTGTAAGCCAGGCTGCGACTGCGATCGCTTTATGGAGTTCTGGAACCTCGTTTTCACTCAGTTCGATAACGACGGAAACAACAACTACACCCGTCTTGCAAAGCCCAATATCGACACGGGTATGGGACTTGAGCGTCTTGCGTGTCTTATGCAGGGCGTAAACAATCTTTTCGAGGTCGATACCGTCAGAAATATAATGCTTAAAGTTAGCGAGAAGGCAAACGTAAGCTATGGCGACGACGCAAAGACCGATATTTCACTGCGTGTTATCACAGACCATATCCGTTCCACGACGTTTATGGTGTGCGACGGAGTAGTTCCGTCTAACGAGGGCAGAGGCTACGTTCTTCGCAGACTTCTTCGCCGCGCGGCGCGCCACGGAAGAATGCTCGGTATTGAGGGCACGTTCCTTGCAGACCTTGTTGATACGGTAGCGAAGGAGAATTACAGCGAATATCCCGAGCTTACCGAAAAGCTTGATTACATCAAGAAGGTCATCTCTATTGAGGAGGATAGATTTGCCGCCACAATTGACGCGGGTCTTTCCATTCTTTCCAATATGATAAAGAAGTCGCTTGCCGAGGGCAAAAATCTGCTCGTAGGCGAGGAGGTATTTAAGCTTTACGATACCTTCGGCTTCCCGATAGACCTCACCCGTGAAATAGCCGAGGAGCAAAATCTCGGTATAGATGAGGAAGAATTCAAAAAGCTTATGCTTGCTCAGAAGGAGCGCGCCAGAAGCGCCAGAGCTAACATCTCCGGCTGGTCAGACGCATCCAAGAGCCTTCTCTCCGAATTCCCCAAAACTGAATTTCTGGGTTACACCGACGAGGTCTGCGAGGCTAAGGTTATCGGTATAATAGCCGACGATATGTCGGTAAACGAGGTTACCGAGGGCGAGTTCTCGCTGATAACCGACAGAACGGTATTCTACGGAGAGGGCGGCGGTCAGGTAGGCGATACGGGTACGGTGTACGATAGCGATACGCTTGTTACCGTTTCGGGAACTCAGAAGACCGACGGCGTTTTCGTTCATCTGTGCAGCATTGCTCACGGAGATATAAAGGTGGGCGATACGGTTAAGCTTGAAATAAATTCAGCGCGCCGTCAGGCTATAAAGAGAAATCACTCCGCCTGCCATATGCTTCAGGCCGCGCTCCGTCAGGTGCTCGGCAACCACGTTGAGCAGGCTGGCTCTTACGTTGACGATGAGCGTCTGCGCTTCGACTTCAAGCACTTTGCGGCTATGACAACCGAGGAGATTAACAAGGTAGAAAATCTCGTAAACTCTCACATCTTCCTCGGAGAGTGTGTTGAAACAAAGGAAATGTCCATTGAGGACGCCAGAAAAACGGGAGCTATGGCTCTGTTCGGCGAGAAGTACGGAGACACCGTACGCGTAGTCAAGATGGGTAATTTCTCCACCGAGCTTTGCGGAGGAACGCACCTTGACAATACCGCCAAGGCAGGACTTTTCAAGATAGTTTCCGAAAGCTCCGTGGCGGCAGGCGTACGCCGTATAGAAGCGGTTACGGGCGCGGGCGTTCTTAAGCTCATTAAGGAAAAGGACGATATAATAAGCGATACCGCCAGAGAGCTTCGCGCCAACAGCGTTTCCGACGTCGTTAAGAAGGCTTCGGGCGTTATGCAGGAGCTTAAAGAGGCAAACAGAGAGATAGAGCAGCTCAATGCTAAGATAGCTTCCTCGATGGTTGCTAACATAAATTTCACCGATGTTTGCGGACTTAATCTCGGTACGGGCAAAATGCCCGGCGCGGCTGTCGATACGGTAAGAAGCATTACCGATGATTTCAAGGCTGAAAACGACCTCTCGGTAACCGTAATCGCGGTTCCGGGTGAGGGCAAGGTTAATTTCGTGGCTTCCTGCGGTAAGGAAGCGGTCAAGCGCGGAGCGCACGCGGGCAACCTTCTTAAACAGCTTTCCGCTATCTGCGGAGGCGGTGGCGGAGGACGTCCCGACAGCGCGCAAAGCGGCGGTAAGCAGCCCGAAAACGTTGATAAGGCGCTTTTAGCAGCCGCTGAAATCCTCGCTACTATGATTAAATAAAAGGAATACGCGCTTTCTGAAGAAAGCTGCGCAAAGACTTCTTTTCCACCGACACCACCAAGATGTCGGTGGAAAAGAATAATTTCAAGCAGTCCTTTCAAAAGCATGTACCTTATATCAAAGATATTAAAGAATGAATTTTAGGATTATAAAGATTTCGGATAGGGTGAAAATATGAGATTTGAATACACACCTAAGGGCGTTTGCGCCAGAAAAATAGAGCTTGATATTGAAAACGGTATCGTTACGGGCGTTTCATTCAGCGGCGGCTGCAACGGAAACCTTAAAGCAGTTTCAAAGCTTGTCGAGGGCAAGACCGCTGACGAGATAAGCGAGATACTTTCGGGTAATACCTGCGGCTTTAAAAGCACATCGTGCGCCGACCAGCTCGCGAAGGCTGTAATGGAGGCAAAGGAAGCCGAAAAGAACGCGTAAGCGTGAATAAAAAAGTCTGACGGGTGAAAAATATTTTAAAAAGCACTTGACAAAGGAATTCTTTAGTGCTATAATAATATAGCATTTTTAAAGGCGGTTCTTTGAAAATGTCAGAAAAACGGTAGGGTTTACTCAGTAAGCTTGTGTTTTTGCGAAGCAAAAACGAGCCCAAAGTTGAAATTGTTAGCAAAAGTCGGAGAGTTTGCACAGCAAACTCGTGTTTTTGCGAAGCAAAAACGAGCCCCATTAGCTCAGTAGGTAGAGCACTTGACTTTTAATCAAGTTGTCCGGAGTTCGACTCTCCGATGGAGCACCAGGAAAACGGCAGATTCCGAAAGGGATTTGCCGTTTTTACTTTTAGGACTTGAAATTATTTAAGTGATGTGGTACAATGACATAGAGCTTAATGTTAAAGGGGAATTGCTTTTTAAGCTTTGATACATTTAGGAAAATAATAAAAATACAGTTTAGCCTTGTTGTTTTTGAAAAGTGATAGGCGGTAATAATGTATATAGAATAAGAAAGGATAACGCTGAAATGATAGGAATAGTAGGAGCGATGGAGGTCGAGATAGAGGGAATACGCTCTAAAATGACCGATAAAAAGGAAAAGACGGTTAGCGGAGTAAGATACGTAAGCGGTAGGCTCGGTAAAAACGAGGTCGTTACGGCGGTCTGCGGTATCGGCAAGGTGTTCGCAGCTATATGCGCTCAGACGATGATACTTGAATTTGCCCCAAGTGTAATTATTAATACGGGTGTTGCGGGCTCGCTTTCGGCTCAGCTTAACGTATGCGATATCGCGGTAGCCGATAAGGTGGTTCAGCACGATATGGACACCTCACCCTTAGGCGACCCCAAAGGACTTGTTTCGGGAATAAACGTTATATATTTTGAGGCGGACAGAGACGTATGCGCCCTGCTTTCCGAGAGCGTTAGGGAACACGGGATAAATACGGTATCGGGAACTATCGCCTCGGGAGATCAGTTTATTGCCTCAAAGGAGGTCAAAAACAGGATAGCGGGTGAGTTCGGAGCGATAGCCTGTGAGATGGAGGGCGCGGCGATAGGTCATGTTTGCTACGTTAACAAAAAGCCCTTCGCGGTGCTACGCGCTATTTCCGACAAGGCGGACGGGGTAGCCGAGATAGATTACCCGTCGTTTTGCAAGATGGCGGCGGATAACTATATAAAGGTTATCTGCTCATTCTGTGAAAAATACGTAGGTTGATAAAAAGTAAAAAGGTATTTTATGGCGAAAAATAAATTTCAGAACAATAGCTTTGAGGGCGAGGAAAAGGAAAGAGTAGCGCTCATAAAGCTGATGACGGACAAAAACGAGGGCGCGGCGCTTGCCTCGCTTGAGGAGCTTTGGCGGCTCGTTGAGACCGCGGGCGGAGAGGTCGCCGCGAGAATAATTCAGCAGAAGGACCACCCCGACCCGGCAACTTATATCGGCTCGGGAAAGGTAAAAGAGCTTGCCGAGCTTTGCGAGACGGCGGATATAACGCTTGCCGTATTTGACTGTGAGCTTTCACCCTCGCAGATAAAGAACCTTGAGGATATTCTCGGAGAGGTCAGGGTAATAGACAGAAGCATGCTGATTCTTGACATCTTCGCGCTACATGCGACAAGCGGAGAGGGTAAGCTTCAGGTTGAGCTGGCGCAGCTTAAATATACGGTTCCCCGTCTTATAGGCAAGGGAACTCAGCTTTCCCGTCAGGGCGGTAGCGCGAGCATAGCGGCAAGAGGACCGGGTGAAACAAAGCTTGAAACTGACCGCAGATATATCAAATCCAGAATAAATTCACTTGAAAGGCAGATAGCCGAAATGGCGCGTAACCGCCGTACTCAAAGAGCGCAGAGAGACCGTAGCGGAATTAAGCGAATCACGATTGCGGGTTACACCAACGCGGGAAAATCCACGCTTCTTAACTATCTGACCGACGCGGGAATTTTAGCGGAAAATAAGCTTTTCGCAACTCTTGACCCAACCACCAGACGCTTCCGTCTGCCTTCGGGTAAGAGTGTTCTGCTTACCGACACGGTAGGCTTCATAAGAAATCTTCCTCACCACTTTATCAAGGCGTTTCAGTCAACTCTTGACGAGGTGAGATACGCGGATATCGTTATCGTTATGATGGACGCCTCGGACAGCGAATGTATGGCGCAGGCAGAGGTAACGAGAGAGCTGCTTTCTCAGCTTGGGGCAGGTGAAAAGCCTGTGCTGTACGTCTTTAATAAGAGCGATATAGCGGAAAAGCAGGAGGACTTTACGCGTCCGGTGTTGGAGGGGGCGGAGGTAAGGGACGTTTTCTTTATCTCGGCTAAAACGGGCAGAGGTATAGATAAGCTTCTTTCAAGAATAGATGAGCTTGTTCCCGAAACGACGTACAGATAAGGAGATTTACCTTGGAATATATCACGCTTTCAAAGGAAGCGGAGGTTTCCTTTATTGAAAAAAAGTCCGAGTTTATCGGACACGCCGCGCCCGTCAAGACCGAGGAGGCGGCTATGGAGTTTATAAATAAGATAAGGAAGCGTTACGGCGACGCCACTCATAACTGCTATGCGTATATGCTTGCTAACGGAAGCGCAAGGTACAGCGATGACGGCGAGCCGCAGGGAACGGCGGGCGTTCCGATACTGAGCGTCATACAAAAGGGCGGCTTTACGGACGCGGTTATAGTCGTAACCCGTTATTTCGGTGGGATACTGCTTGGGGCAGGCGGTCTTGTACGCGCTTACAGCGCAAGCGCAAGAGACGCGGTGGCGGCGGCAAAAATAGTTACTTACGCGGAGTACACAGAGTTTAACGTTTTATGCTCGTACTCGGATTATCAGAAGCTTATTCCCGTCATCTCCCAGTTAGGAGTCAAGGAGGACGCAAGCGAGTTTACCGATACGGTTTCGCTTTCACTTGCCGCTAAGCCGGACGTATTCAGACTGTTTTGCGATAAGATAGCCGAGATGGGAGCAGGCAGAATAACGGTAACGGAAACGGGAAAAAGATTTTCGGAATAGTACGTTTTTTGTCGTATAATGAGATTAAAAAGAATAATAAAGTCCGCAAAAAAAGGAATTGCGGACTTTTTTGCGTATATTATATAGGCACTAAAATAAGTCGGAAAGGAGAAGCTTATGCCGAAAACAGTTAGAGAGCTTTTGCATGAAAATGAAAAAAGAAATCTTTCTCCGTTTGCGACCAAAAGCGCGGAGAGCAAGGGCAGAGAACGTAAAATAACGCCCTGCGACATAAGAACCGACTTCCAGCGAGACCGCGACAGAATAATTCACAGTAAGGCGTTCCGCCGACTTATGCATAAGACACAGGTCTTTCTTTCACCGGAGGCGGACCATTACAGAACACGGCTTACTCATACCTTAGAGGTTACCCAGATAGCGAGAACGGTTGCGAGAGCGCTCAGACTTAACGAGGACCTCACCGAAGCCGCGGCGCTTGGTCATGACCTTGGACATACTCCGTTCGGACACGCGGGTGAGAGACTTTTGCAAAGAGTTTACAGCTCAAGCTTTAAGCATAACGAGCAGAGCCTGAGAGTTGTCGAAAAGCTTGAAAATAACGGTTACGGGTTAAATTTAACGGCAGAGGTACGCGACGGAATACTGCACCATACGGGCGGCAGCGGTCCAGCTTCAACACCCGAGGGAAGCATAATTCTCTTTGCTGACCGTATAGCCTATATCAACCACGACATCGACGACGCCTGCCGCGCGGGTATACTTTCCGAGAGCGATATTCCTCTTGCGCTTCGAAATGAGCTTGGGCACAGTCATGGAGAAAGAATTGATACTATGACCAAGAGCGTCGTTTCCGCAAGCGCGGATAGCGACGTTATTAAAATGGAGCCTGCTATTGAGCAGGCAACGCTTGAGCTGAGAAGCTTTCTTTTCGAGGCCGTTTATAAAAATCCCGTCGCCAAGGGCGAGGAGGGCAAGGCGGAGGAGCTGCTCGGCAGACTGTATGAGTATTTTTTGAAAAATCCCGACAAAATGCCGTCTGAACAGAGGCGTTGGCTGGATAGCGAGGGGGAGGCAAGAGTCGTTTGCGATTATATTGCGGGCATGACCGACCGCTACGCAGTAACGCTCTACCGCCAGATATTTTTACCAAAAATGTGGAACGAAGGGAACAGAATTTTACCTTTTGTGTAATTTTCGTCTTACGAGACCTGTAAGAGAAGTTCTTTGCCTACCTTTCTTTCAAGAAAGTAGGTGGAATGAAGGGAATAGGATTTTACCCTTTGTGTAATTTTCGTCTTACGCAAACCTGTAAGAGAAGTTCTTTGCCTACCTTTCTTTCAAGAAAGTAGCTGGAATGAGGGCAACAGGATTTTACCTTTTGTGTAATTCTTAGAAAGGAGTGGCGTTATGATACCGGATAACGTGATTGAAGAAATAAAGGTAAGAAACGATATAGCTGACGTTATCGGAACGTACGTAACGCTAAAGAGGGCGGGCTCGAATATGAACGGACTTTGCCCGTTCCATAATGAAAAAACGCCGTCGTTTACCGTATTTAACGGTACACAAAGCTTTTACTGCTTCGGCTGCGGCGCCGCGGGAGACGTCGTTACCTTTATACGAAAGATAGAAAATCTTGACTACGTCGAGGCGCTCAGATTTCTCGCCAAGCGAAGCGGAGTTAATATTCCGGAGGAGGAGCAGAGTGGAGGCGTCCGTCGCACCCGTATCTACGAAATGAACAAGGCGGCGGCGAGATTTTTCAGAAGTCAGCTTCTCTCCTCAAGCGAGGCCAAGGAGTATATAGTCAAGCGAGGGCTTGATAAGAGGACGGTGGACCGCTTCGGCCTCGGATATTCGGGAACAAGGGGCTTTGAGCTGATAAATCATCTTAAAGAGCTCGGTTATACCGAGGACGAAATGGTGGTAGCTAAGCTCGCCGGAAAGGGAGAGAGAGGATACTATCCGTTTTTCAGAAACCGCGTAATGTTCCCGATAATCGACACCGCGGGCGCGATACTCGGCTTTGGCGGACGTGTAATGGATAACTCGCTTCCGAAATATCTCAACACCCCCGATACCCCCGCGTTTAACAAAGGACGTAACCTTTTCGCTTTGAACTACGCCAAGGATAACTGCAAGGAATGTCTTATTCTTTGCGAAGGATATATGGACGTTATAGCAATGCACGCGGCGGGCTTTACCAACGCCGTGGCGACACTCGGAACGGCTCTTACGCAGGAGCAGGCGAGGCTTATCAAGCGTTACACAAGTAAGGTCATACTGTCCTACGACGGAGACCGCGCGGGAAAGGCAGCTACCGACAGGGCGTCAAAAATACTTACCGAGGTCGGAATAGACGTCAGGATACTTCAGGTCAGCGGAGCAAAGGACCCCGATGAGTATATCAAAGCATACGGCGCGGACGCCTTCGCGAGACTTATCAAAGGCAGCGAAACTAAATTTGATTTTGTGCTGAAGGGCGTGCTGGCCAAATACGACGTAGCTACCGATGACGGAAAGATAAAGGCGTCGAAGGAGCTTTGCTCCGAGATAGCCACAGTGGACTCGGCGGTGGAGCGCGAGCTGTATATACACAAGACCTCGAAGGAGCTTGGTATCTCCAGGGAAAGCGTTGAAGGAGACGTAAAAAAGGCGCTCAGGCTCAAAAACAGGGAGCGCGCGGGCGCGTTTGAAAAGAAGCTTCAAAACAAGGCGCTTGGTATCGGAGATAAAATAAACCCCGAGCATTCGGCAAATCCAAAGGCTGTAGCCGCTGAGGAGGCGATACTCGGAATAATGATGCTTTATCCCGAAAGGACGGCGGAGATAGCCGAGGGCAAGACCGAGCTTAGCGAGGACGACTTCGTTACTGGCTTTAACAAAAGGGTGTTTTCGGCGCTTATAAAGCTGTATAGCGAGGGGAAACGCGACGTCGGCGCTCTCGGAGCGGAGTTCACTCAGGAGGAGATGAACCGTGTATACGAGATACAGGTGAAGCGCAATGGGCTTGATTCACAGTCTGAAACGGTGTTAAAGGACAATCTGTATGCGCTCAAAAACGCCAAGGCGGCGCTTGAAACCGACATAGATAAAATAATAAAAGCAAAGCTTATGGGAAGCTGAGCTGGTAAATAAAAAATAAACGGCTTAAAATGCTGATGAAAGGGAATAAAAAATGAGTGAGAAGAAGTTTGACGTTCAGGAGCTTATCGAAAAAGGAAAGGCAAAGGGAAAGCTGTCTCAGCATGAGATATTTGAGGCTATTGAGGACGAGATAGATATAGACCAGCTTGAAAAAATCTACGAGACTCTTGAAAATAACGGAGTTACCGTTACGGGTTACATGGACGGTGATGATTTAGAGATTGAAAACGACCTCGACCAGTTCGAGTCAGCTGAGGGAATGGAGCATGCGCTCAGCGGCATTGGAGTTGTCGTTGATGACCCTGTAAGAATGTATCTTAAAGAGATAGGACGCGTTCCGCTGCTTGATTCCGAGAAGGAGATAGAGTTGGCGCACAGAATGGCGGAAGGAGACAAGCTTGCTAAGCAGACGCTCGTCGAGGCAAACCTAAGACTTGTTGTCAGCATAGCTAAAAGATACGTGGGTAAGGGTATGTTCTTCCTTGATCTTATTCAGGAAGGAAACCTTGGACTCATTAAGGCGGTGGATAAGTTCGATTATCAGAGAGGACATAAATTTTCCACTTACGCTACGTGGTGGATACGTCAGGCTATTACTCGCGCGATAGCTGATCAGGCGAGGACCATCAGAATACCCGTTCATATGGTAGAGACCATTCATAAGGTGTCGAGAGTTACGAGACAGCTTCTCCAGGAGAACGGTAGAGAGCCTACCGCCGAGGAGATTGCAAAGGAGCTCAATATGTCCGCGGATAAGGTAAGAGAGATTATGAAGGTCGCTCAGGATCCCGTGTCGCTTGAAACTCCTATCGGCGAGGAGGAGGACAGCCATCTCGGAGACTTTATTCCCGACGAGGATTCTCCCGCGCCGGCAGAGGCGGCATCGCAGGCTATGCTCCGCGAGCAGCTTATCGAGGTGCTACGTACGCTCACTCCCAGAGAGGAGCAGGTGCTTACGCTCCGTTTCGGTCTTGAGGACGGCAGACCGAGAACTCTTGAGGAGGTTGGACGTGTATTCAATATCACCAGAGAACGTATACGTCAGATAGAAGCGAAGGCGCTTCGTAAGCTCCGTCATCCCAGCCGTTCTAAGCGACTCAAGGATTATCTTGATTAAAATCGGGAAAAGGAACAAATATTGCGCGTTGATTTTGTGTACTTATATATAATAATAGTTTAAATGCACAAAATAAGCGCTTTAATATCGGTACATATTTACAAAATCGAATTTTGTTTTTTCGGTGAGTTAACATATTATATAAAGTGAATTTGCAAATATTTAGAAAAAATCACTTGACACTGAAGGATAAATGTTGTAAAATAGTATCACGTATGTTTTAGTACCCGAAAAATTCAGGAGGAAATTTTTGCATGAAAATGAGATTGCTCTCGCTTTTTATGTGCGTGCTGATGATTGCTTCGGCTTTTGTTTTTGCATCGTGCGGCGAGGATGAGAACATTAATACGCTAGGTGGAGAGTCTGATAAAACAACCGTTTCCAATCAGACTCCTATGACCATATCAATTTACAGTGTCAGAGGAAAGGGAACTACCGACGAGGCGGTAGAGCTTGTTGAGGAAGCGCTGACAAGAATAGCGCTGAGACGCTACAACACCACAATAGACCTTGTTCTTATAGATGAGGCTGAGTATTGCTCACAGATGTTCGCTAAGATCAGAATGTCGGTTAACTCATACAATACGGAACGTATGGGTAGTAAGTCTCTTGACGCTGCCGAAAAAGAAGCGATAAAGAAGTCCAACGTTGACTATCAATACCTAACACCGGACAATGAAAAGATCGACTATCACATAAAGCAGGCTACCAATCTTAATTCAGACGTGCTTGACGGTGAGCTCGACATCTTCCTTGTATATACTCCCGAGGCAGGCATCGAGTCTATGTACACCAGCAACGCGCCCGCGTCGAGAAAGATATACAGCATGTTCGATATTCTCTACAATGAGCAGGCGCTTGCTCCGCTGGGTACTTATCTTAACGGCGAATATTCCGCGGTAAAGTCGGTAATTTACTCGCATGCTCTTGAGTACGTTACCAGACCCGGCTATCCAACCTCCGGAACGCAGGATAAGCAGGCAAAGAATATCTTCGGTATTCCTAACAACTATATCTACGGTAATTACGAGTACGCAATTTTTGATACTACATACGTGAACAATCTGTTCGGCGGAGCAGATAAGAGCGCGTATGCGGACGCATACGGAGTTTACGCTGAGTACGTGAGCGCGTACAATTCATATCTTAACAGCTACGAGAATTATTTGAAGCAGTACCGCGCGGCAGAAGATGCCACCAAGCATCCGTGGGAGCCTGTTGCCCCCTATGCTATGGTAGATGAGTACGGCGAAAAATACACTGAGCTGAAAGCTGAATACGACGCGATAATGCAGGGTCTTGTTGGCGAGACCACGTTGTATGCCGCTTCTGTTGAAACTGCTCCCGAGGCTCCTACCGGAATGTTCGCGGAGCTTGTAAAAGAGCTTGCCGCCAAGAAGGGACAGGAAGGCTTTGAGTACGATAAAATAGTTGAGTATTTCCCCGATGAAGGCGCGTATGAAGCGTATCTTAAATCTAACGAAACCTTTGCTATCGGAATAGCCAAGGGCAATAAGTCAATAGAGACTTTATTTGCGCAGCATGAGCATCTTGATACTTATATCGCTAAAAAGAACAACGTAGCCTATCCTATCGGAACACCGGCTGAGGATCTTGATGCTTACTGCGAATCTATGTTTTGTATAGGAACGCCCACTATGGCAAACAACGGGGCGCGCGCGAAGAGATGCATGCAGATAATGGATCTTCTCAACAACAATAAGGAATTCCGTAATGTATTCCAGTACGGCGTAGAGGGAACTCACTTCACTCAGTACAGCGAAGAGGTTATTCCGCTTGAAAGCCCTAAGGCAGAGTCTAAGTATTTTATGGATATGAGATACACCGGAAATATGTTCATTCTTTATACTTCATCTGATATGGATGAAGCAACGAAGCTTATGTCTAAGAGCAATTGGCAGCTTGCTAAGGATCAGAACGTTGATTTAGCCGGTTATCGTATATCATAACACTGTAATTTTGAATAAATAAGGGAGTGCGGACGCATTCCCTTATTTTAATATTACAGTTTAATGAAGCAACTGCTGAAAAAATAAAAGAAACAAATTTGTAAAAAAATTAAAAATATATTGACAAAAGAGAATCGATAGTGTATAATGTAATCCGTAGCGCTGCGGGATAACTTTCGCACGCTATGTAAATAACCAAGCGAGGAAATGCGTTATGAATATAAACATTAAGTCCCTGCTCTGCGGAGAAAAAAGGGAAATAGAGTTTTCATATACCATTCCGCTTGATTATTCCGAAAACGGCTATACCGTTTCGGGAGACGCGCAGGTTGACGGTTCTGTCAAGGATATGGGTGGATATATGCAGCTCGCCTCCGAATGTAAGGCTCAGTACAAAACGCAGTGCGCAAGATGCTTAAAGGCGCTTGACGGCGTTTGTAGTGTCAGCTTTGTCAGGACGGTAGCGACTAAGCTTGAGTCGGAGGACGACGAGGAATATCTTCTTGTCGGAGAGGGCTCGGTAATAAATATCGACGAGGCGATATCGGAGGAGCTTCTCCTTTCGCTTCCGTTCAGAAGCCTATGCAGAGAGGACTGTAAGGGCCTTTGTCCTAAATGCGGCTGTAACAAAAACGAGACGGAATGCTCGTGCGTTACGAAAGAGCTTGATCCGAGATGGGCGGCTCTCAAGGCGTTCAAGGCAAAGGACGGAGAATGATTTTTTTGAAATGTTCGCCGAAAGCGGTGTTCATTATATAATGAGGTTTTCGCTGCCGATCTCGGCTGGCGAGAGAGGCATGAGTTTAACAGGAGGTGTAGTGAAATGGCAGTACCGAAGAGAAAAACGTCTAAAGCAAGACGTGATAAGCGTCGTTCCAATGTGTGGAAGCTCGATATGCCCGGCATGGTTCAGTGCAAGTGCGGAGAGTACAATCTTTGCCACAGAGTTTGCAGAAAGTGCGGAGCATACAATGGTAAGGAGCTCATCAAGGTAGCTCAGTAATTCGCACGCGAAAGGAGTTATCCGCAGTGGTAACCGTGTATGGAATTGTTCCCGGCTCAGATGCTGATATAAAGGGCGTTAAGGTCGGGGACAAACTTCACACCGTAAACGGCAGCGAGATAAACGACGTCCTTGACTACCGTTTTTATTTGACGGATAGCAGGGTGAGCCTTACGCTCGAGCGTGACGGAGTGTTTTACGAAATCGAAATACTTAAGGAAATGTACGCCGATATCGGACTCGAGTTTGAAACTTATCTTATGGATAAAAAGCGCTCTTGTCGAAACCGGTGTATTTTCTGTTTTATCGACCAATTGCCAAAGGGCATGAGGGAAACGCTGTATTTTAAAGACGACGACAGCCGCCTTTCCTTTTTGCATGGCAATTATATAACTCTTACTAATCTGACTGACAGCGACATTGACAGAATAATTAAAATGAGGATAAGCCCGATAAATATTTCTGTTCATACCATGAATCCAACTCTGCGTGTGGAGATGATGAAGAACAAAAACGCGGGCAAGGCGCTTTCTTATCTTGAAAGACTTAAAGAAGCGGGAATTGAGCTTAATTTGCAGATAGTTCTCTGTAAGGGAATAAACGACGGACGCGAGCTTGATTTAAGCATGAGGGAGATAGCAAAGCTATATCCTATGGCTTCGAGCGTCTCGGTAGTTCCCGCGGGACTTACCAAATACAGAGACGGTCTTTATCCTTTATCTCCTTATACTCCCTGTGAGTGCGCTGAGATAATAAAGCAGGTTACCGCCTTTGGCGATGAGTGCCTAAGAAGGTACGGAACTAGGATTTTTTTCCTTGGCGACGAGTTTTATATCAAAAGCGGAACGCCTATTCCGAGCGAGGAGTTTTACGAGGGGTATCCGCAGATAGAAAACGGTGTCGGAATGATAGCCTCTATGCAGGGTGAGTTTGACTGCGCGCTTGAGGGCTTAGAGGCGGCTGATACGAAAAAAAGAAGGATATCCGTCGCTACGGGCTACGCCGCCTTCGATTTTATAGAAGGTCTTGTAAGAAGGGCGGAGGAGTCAGCGCCCGGACTGAGCGTTAATGTCTATAAGATAAAAAATAACTTTTTCGGTGAAAATATCACCGTTGCGGGACTGCTGACGGGCAAGGACGTGGTCGAGCAGCTTACTGACGCTGCCCGAAACGGAGAGCTGGGCGAAAAGCTTCTTCTGCCGAGAGTTATGCTCAGAAGCGAGGGAGACCTTACGCTTGACGGAATGACGCCGAGCGATATATCCAAGGCTCTGAACGTGGATATAGAATTCGCGGAGTCTGACGGACAGGCTTTTCTGGACGCGGTTTTTCAGGTTTAAGTTACATTAAAGGAGGACGTTGTATGAAGCCTATCGTTGCGATAGTGGGCCGACCTAACGTCGGCAAAAGCACACTTTTTAATAAAATAACGGGTAAACGCATATCGATAGTCGAGGACGTCCCCGGCGTTACCCGCGACCGTATCTATTTCGACGCGAACTGGAACGGCAGAGATATGCTTCTCGTTGATACGGGAGGAATAGAGCCTAAAACGGGCGACGTAATCTTAAAGCATATGCGGCTTCAGGCGGAAATAGCTATCGCTACCGCCGATGTTATAATATTTATGTGCGATATCCGCGCGGGACTCACTGCCGACGACAGAGATATCGCCACTATGCTGTTAAAATCGGGTAAGCCGGTTATTCCCTGTGTAAACAAGATAGACTCAGTTGGTATGCCGCCTCTTGAGTTTTATGAATTCTACGGACTTGGCTTTGCCGAGGACCCTATCCCGCTTTCCTCTGTTCACGGTACGGGTACGGGCGATATTCTTGACAGGGTGGTAAGCTATTTTCCGCCCGAAACAGAAGAGGAGGATACCTCTAATCCGATAGGCGTTGCGGTCATAGGTAAGCCAAACGCCGGTAAGTCCTCGCTTGTAAACAAAATACTTGGCGAGAACAGAATGATAGTTTCCGATATTGCGGGAACTACCCGAGACGCAATAGACAGCCGTGTGGAAAACTCGCATGGAGTATTCAATTTTATCGACACCGCGGGCATACGCCGTCAGAGCAAGGTCGATGATAAGATAGAGAAATACAGCGTTATGAGGGCGAAGCTGGCGGTTGAGAGAGCCGACGTGTGTATCGTTATGATAGACGCTGAGCAGGGTATTACCGAGCAGGACGAGCGCGTAGCTGGTCTGGCTCACGAGGCAGGTAAGGCGGTAATAGTTTGCGTAAACAAGTGGGACCTTATCGAAAAGGATAACAGTACCGTAAAGGAGTTTACGGATAAGATAAGAACAGCGCTTTCGTATATGAGCTACGCCTCTCTTATGTTTATTTCGGCAAAAACAGGACTGCGCGTTGACAAGCTCTTTGACGAGATAATAGCTGTATACGAGGAGTCGAAAAAGCGTATCACGACGGGAATTTTAAACGACCTTCTGAGCGATGCGGTAACGAGAGTTCAGCCACCCTCGGATAAGGGCAGACGTCTTAAAATCTACTATATGACGCAAAATTCCGTTCAGCCGCCGACATTTGTTATCTTCTGTAACGATTCAAGACTTTTCCATTTTTCGTACCAGAGATATATCGAAAACTGTCTGCGTGATGTTTTTGGCTTCAAGGGTACGCCCATAAAGCTAATAATTCGTGAAAGAGGAGATTCACCCAACTGATTTCGGTTGATGATAAAAGCTTATGTTCAGATTTTTCTTTACACCGCAGGCGTGGGTGTACGGCTTAATCATCGCTCCCGAAAGCTATAAATCGTGGAGCGTGGAACTTACGTTCACTCTTATAGGCTGTATTTTAGCCATAGCCGCCGTCGCGTATTTTCTCGGCTCTGTAAACTCGGCTATAATTCTTACAAGAATAGTGTACGGAGAGGATATCCGTAAAAAAGGAAGCGGAAATCCCGGTATGACTAACGTTATGCGAAGCTACGGCTGGCTGCCCGCGCTTATAACGCTTGTAGGTGATATGCTCAAATGTATGCTGAGTATGATGCTTGGTACTGTGCTCTGGGGACTCAACGGAGCTTACGTTGCGGGACTTTTCTGCATTGTGGGCCACGTCGCTCCCGCTATTTACAGGTTTAAGGGCGGTAAGGGAGTTGCGGCGAGCTTTATGTTTATCCTGTATATCGACGTGCTTGCGTTCGTCGTGGTAGGACTGCTTTTCATACTTCTTGTTTGGGCAACGAGGTATCTTTCTCTCGGCTCTGTCATTTGCGCTATGGTCATGCCGCTTATGCTGAATAAATTCGATTTATACGGTAATCTTGAATTTATAAGACTCGTTATCGCTATCCTCATAGGCGCTTTGGTGGTATATAAGCACAGGCTTAATATCAAGCGGATAATGGATAAAACCGAGAGCAAATTTACGTTTAAGCGAACCGTCAAAAAGACCGAGCTTGATGAGGAGCAGGTTGAGGACGCGCCCGCGGAGCTCACCGAGGAGGAGCTTAAACGCAAGGAAATTAACAGAAAAAAGTCCGCAAAAAAGAAAAATTAAAAAAAATTAAAAATACTATTGCAATTTCAAAACGTTTGTGCTATAATAGTAACGATAATATCTGATGCAAAGGTTCGTATGGCGGAAAATGCTCAGCGGAGCTTGATGTATCATATGAACTTGATTTTTGGAGGAGGAAGATAAGATGGCAAAGTGTCAGTACTGTGAGAAGGCGCTTGTTTTCGGAAACAACGTATCTCACTCTAACAGAAAGACCAGCAGAACGTGGAAGCCTAACATCAGAAGGGTTAAGGCTGTTGTAGACGGTTCTCATAAGACCGTTTATGTTTGCGCTCGCTGCATGCGCTCCGGTAAGGTTGAGAGAGCAGTCTAATTGAAAACATAAGAAAAATAAGCCTATACGGTTTCCGTATAGGCTATTTTCTTGCTTAAAATAAGCTATTTTATTAAAAAAATGAAAATTTACATAGGTATAACTTGTATTTATAGCGTCGGTGTGATATAATTTAAAATGATAAAAACAGGAAAAATATAACAAATATTTATACGGAGAAAAAAGAAATGTACGACGAAATAGATTACGTATATGAGGTTTATAAGGAGAAAAGCTTCTCAGCTGCCGCAAAGAATCTTTACGTTTCACAGCCTGCCCTTTCCTCGTCTATTAAAAAAATAGAGGCTCGCCTCGGAATCACCATATTCGACAGAAGCAGTCAGCCGATAGCGCTTACCGAGGAGGGCAAGGTCTACATAGAGGCGGTTGAGCGCATAAGAGCTATAAAGAACGGGCTTGAAACACGCCTGTCTGATATGTCAAAGCTAAAAACAGGACATATAACCGTCAGCGGCGAGAATTATATTTCGTCATTTATATACCCGAAAATAATAATCGAATTTATGGAGCGCTACGGAGGCATAAATATCGAGATGGTGGAGTCTAATTCTCACGACCTTCAAAATCAGCTTCTTAGCGAAAACGTAGACCTGCTTATTGATTATAAGTTTGACCCGGCGCTTTATGATTCCTATCCGATTACGGTGGAGCATATTATCCTTTGCGTTCCGAAGAAGCTCGCGATAAACGAGCGCTTAAAGGACTATCAGCTTACGGCAAGGGATATTAAGAACGGTAAGCATTTAAAGTCAAGCTGCGACGGAGTTCATCTGCGTGAGTTTGCCGACGAGATGTTTGTTATACTTAAAAAGGGTAACTATTCGCACCGTCATTCAATGGAGCTTTGTGCGGAGGCAGGCTTTACGCCGAAGGTTAAGATATACCCTGACCAGATGATAACCTCGTATAACATGAGCCGCGCGGGAATGGGAATTTCGCTTATTCCCGACCTGCTTATATACGCTTCGCCCGAATCGGGTAAATGCGTGTACTATAAGCTGCTTGACGCAAGCTCGCTGCGCCAGCTCTGTCTCGGCTTCAAAAAGAACCGCTATATGAGCCGCGCGGTTGAGGCGTTTATCAAAACCGCGCTGGAAGTGTATAAATGAGTATATTAATAATATAACCGACTGTCTTATTTAGGCACAACCGGCAATGACGAAAAAGTAAAGAAAAAATAGGGGCTTTTATCATAAAGCTCCTGTTTTTTATTTTCAGCAAAAAAATCAGAAAAAAATTGATTTTAATATTTCTCAAACATTATAGGTAAAATTCAAAAACAAAAGGGGTGTAAAATAAGGCTACAATAACAAAGAAACGAGGTAAACAAAAATGGCAGAGAAAAATGATAGCTTTGTAGCGCGCAAGATACGCAGTGAGTACGAGGAAAAGCAGACAGGTAAGATAGAGGAGCTTAAAGCGCTTGACTCAAAGGTAAAGAAGCCCGCTACTGTATTCGGTTACGTTTTCGGTACGGCAGGCGCGCTCGTTATGGGAAGCGGAATGTCGCTTGCTATGGGGGTAATAGGCAGTATGCCGATTGTAGGCGTTTTAGTAGGTCTTGCGGGAATCCTTATGGTGTCCGTAACCTATCCTATCTACAAGAAGATACTTGCGAGCAGACGTAAGAAGTATAGCGATGCTATAATCAAGCTCAGCGAAGAAATAATAAACGAGTAATAAAATAATATTTATAAAGGAGAAAATAACAATGGGAATCAAGAATTTTTTTAAGAAGGCATTCAGCGACATGAAGGAGGATGCAAAGGCGCAGCACGAGGTAGACAAGGCTAACTTCGCGGCAGCTAAGGCGGAGTCGAAGGCTCAGTTTAAAGAGGCGAAGGCTATGGGTAAGAGCGAAACCCGCAAGGCTATTATGCAGGAAAGGCGCGATGAGCAGATTGCCGAGGCTAATAAGAGAAAGGCAGAGGCTGACGCCCGTATCGAAAAATTAAGCAAATAATTTTTGAGATAACTCCTTTCTATAACAATATTTTAACATTTCCTTGTTATAATTAATTATAAATTAAAGGAGATTATTATGTTTAGGATACTTGTCGTAGAGGATGAACCGGAGCTTAACCGTACCGTATGTACGTTTTTGAACAGAAACGGCTATGAGGCAAAGGGCTGTGCCTCGGTTTCAGAGGCGTATGACCTTATATTCGGAGGCGAGGTCTTTGATCTCGTCATTTCCGATATAATGATGCCAGGGGCGGACGGCTTTGAGCTTGCGGAAAGTATACGCGAGCTTAATAGCGAGCTGCCGATAATTTTTGTTACCGCCAGAGACGATATGACCTCAAAGCAGAGGGGATTCCGTATAGGTATTGATGATTATATGGTAAAGCCCATAGAGCTTGACGAGCTTCTGATGCGTATAGGTGCTATACTTCGCAGAGCGAAGATAGCGTCGAGCAAACGAATAACGGTAGGCTCGCTTACGCTTGACGCGGAGGAGAGGGCGGCATACCTTGACGGAGAGGAAATAAGACTCACATCAAGAGAATTCAACATTATATATAAGCTGCTGTCGTATCCTAAAAAGACGTTCACACGCAGTCAGCTGCTGGATGAGTTTTGGAATATGGACAGCGATACAGGACCTCGGGCGGTTGACGTTTATATGACTAAGCTGCGTGATAAGTTCGCTTGCTGTGAGGATTTCGAAATAGTAACAGTTCACGGAATGGGCTATAAGGCGGTGCTAAAAAGATGAAAAAGGATGTTCTTTTGGCAATCTGGCGCTTTGTTAACCGCGCGCTTGTGTTCTTTTTGCTGATAGCGTTCGTAACTACCTGCTGTATGATGTTGTTTATGCAAACGGTTATGGCGGAGACGGGCATAGAATTCACTAACGCGCATATCGAGCTTGCGGCAAAGCTGACATTTTTGAATGTTCTGCTTATAACGCTTACTTGCACAGTAATCGACACGGTAAAAAGACGCTTTACCGTTACCTTGCCGATAAAACGGATAAGCGAGGCGGCTCAGGCAATGATAGACGGCGATTTCAGTGTCCGCATAAAGCATATAGGCGGATTTGGCAGATACGACGGCTTCAATGAGATAATCGACTGTATCAATATGATAGCGAAGGAGCTTGGCGGTATAGAGACGCTTCGCAGCGATTTTATTTCGAGCGTTTCGCACGAGCTTAAAACTCCGCTTGCGATAATAAAAAATTACGCCGCGATGCTGGAAAAGGATATACTCAGCGAAGCGGAAAAAAAGGAATATATAAGCAAAATTTCGCAGAGCTGCGATAGACTTGGCTCGCTTGTAAGTAATATACTTAAGCTTAATAAGCTTGAAAATCAGCAGCTGTTTTTAAAGGCTGACGAATATGAGCTTGGCGAACAGATATGCGAGTGCTTTCTCGGATTTGAGGAGATATTCGAGGAAAAGAGTCTTGATATCGAGACCGATATAGCGGACGGCATAATTGTGAAAAGCGACCCCGAGCTTCTGGCGCTTGTTTGGAACAATCTGTTTTCCAACGCCGTAAAGTTTACGGATAACGGCGGCAAAATATCGGTCAGTCTTAAAAGCGACGGTGATTATGCCGTCGTGTCCGTTAGCGATACGGGCTGCGGAATATCCGGCGAAACGGGAAAGCATATCTTTGATAAATTTTATCAGGGGGATAACTCGCATAGCCAAAACGGTAACGGTCTTGGTCTTGCGCTTGTAAAAAGAGTTATAGATATCACGGGCGCGGAAATATCCGTTGAAAGTAAAATTAATGAGGGCAGCTGCTTCACGGTCAGGCTGAAAAAGGAGAAGTAAAGAACAATGATTGATAATAACGGTGGGAAATTTCAGTTTTCCTATTCAGCAGCGGAGCGCGCGGAGGTCGAAAGAATCCGTAAGCGTTATTTGCCGAGAGAGGAAAGTAAGCTGGATAAGATAAAAAAGCTCGATAAATCCGTTTTACAGAAAAGCACGATGTATTCGATAATTATAGGCGTCGTCGGAGCTGTTTTACTCGGTATAGGGCTTTCGTGTATACTCGTATGGGGCGCGATAAAGCTTGTATTTGGTCTTGGCATAGTCATTGGAGTTTTCGGGCTCGCTATAATTGCTCTTGCGTACCCGGCGTATATCTACGTTGAGAAAAAAGAACGCGAAAGAGTTGCTCCTGAGATAATCAGACTAACAGATGAACTGCTGAAGTAAAAAGGTTGAGTCATATGACTCAACCTTTTTAATGTTTTACAGATTTTTATAAAATTCCCTCAAACAATGCCTATCGACGTCCACCGTGTACGCACGAATAAAGGCGTCGTCATTCCGCCACAGGGCGTTCCCTGTCAGAAAGCGGGGCCGTTCCAGTTGTGGTAAACCTGCTGAACGTCGTCGTCCTCCTCAAGCTTGTCGAGAAGAATAGTCATAAACTTAACGTCCTCCTCGCTTTCAAGGTCAACGTAGTTCTGGGGAATCTTTGAAAGATCAGCGGAGCTGAGCTTGACGCCCTTTGCGGTGAGCGCCTCGGAGACAGCGGCAAGATCGGCGGGATCGGTGGTTATCTCGTAGATATCGTCGTCCTCGGAATCGAAGTCCTCGGCGCCCGCGTCGAGAGCAAGCTCCATAAGCTCGTCCTCCTCTAAATCGCAGTCCTCCTTTTCGATTGTGATGAGACCCTTTTGATCGAACATAAAGCTTACGCAGCCGTTGTTACCCATATTTCCGTGATATTTGGAGAAAGCCGCGCGTACGTTCGCAACCGTTCTGACCGAGTTGTCGGTAGCGGTCTCAACGATAACAGCGACTCCGCCGGGGCCGTAACCCTCGTAGGTAATCTCCTTATAGTCCTTCTTTTCCTCTGTCGCCTTTTTGATGATACGGTCGATGTTGTCGTTAGGAACGTTGTTAGCCTTCGCCTTTACGATAAGCTCACGGAGCTTACTGTTGGAGGCGGGGTTAGCGCCGCCCTCACGGATAGCGATAGCTATTTCCTTACCTATTCTTGTGAAAACCTTAGCGCGCGCCGCGTCGGTCTTTGATTTCTTGGCTTGAATATTGTGCCATTTGCTGTGTCCTGACATAGTTTTTTATCCTCTCGGTTTTTTATCTGTTTTATTGTTAGCTTTAAGTGTGGATTCTGTGAGTGTGGTACACTATTCTTTAAAGAAAATAGATGAGGTTATCTCTTACACCGATAGTTTCTGCTATCGGTGTAAGAGAGTTCTTTGCGCAGCTTTCTTTCAAGAAAGCGCGTATTCCTCTTGCAGAATTGACCTTATATCTTCTCAGGGGCTTTCATGCAGATAAGCGAGAAAGCGGATTTGAGAACGTAGCCCGTGGACTTGGTAAGCGCAAGACGTGTTTTAAGCACCTTGTCATCGTCCGCTGAAAGAACGGGGCAGTTATGATAAAAGCGGTTAAAGAGCGTTGCGGTATCGAAGATATAGTGAGTGATAACCGACGGCTCGTAGGAGTCGAGCGCGTTCTTAACCTTTTCGGGAAAGAGCGCAAGCTGCTTAACAAGCGCAAACTCGTCGTCGCTTGTAATAACCGCGTCCTTTGCGTCAATGTCGGCGGTCTTGCCAAGCTCAGCCGCCTTTGTAAGAATACTGCAAGTACGCGCGTATGTGTACTGAGCGTACGGACCGGTGTTTCCGTCAAAGCTCAGCGCGTCGTCCATAACGAAGGACGAGGACTTGTTAATTCCGCCGAGCAGATAGTAGTAGATGATAGCGCCGATACCGACAGCCTCAGCCACGGCTTCCTTGTTTTCAAGCTCAGGGTTCTTTTCCTCGATGACGGAGCGAACCTTATCGACTGCCTGACCGAATACGTCGCGCAGAAGCAGGACGTTTCCGTGTCTTGTTGAGAGCTTAACTCCCGCAACGCTGATAGTTCCGTAAGGAACGTGAACGAGCTTGTCGTACCAATCGTAGCCCATCATCTCAACGACCTTGAACCACTGCTTAAAGTGGAGGCTCTGCTGGTCAGCGGTAACGTAAACGCACTTGTCAAAATTATAGGTCTTATGTCTGTAAACCGCCGCCGCGATATCACGGGTGGGGTAGAGCGTCGTGCCGTCGCGTTTAAGAATAAGGCAGGGCGGCATCTTGTACTCGGACAAATCAACGATAGAAGCGCCGTCGTCTATTTTAAGCAGACCTAACTTGCGGAGCTTCTCAACCTGTTCGGGCATCTTGTCGGTGTAGAACGACTCGCCAAGATAAGAATCAAAGGTCATGTCGAGCTGCGCGTAGGTCTTTTCGTATTCCTTCATGGAGATATCCTTGAACCACTTCCAAAGCTCGATATTGTCGGGGTCGCCAAGCTCAAGCTTGCGGAACTCTGCTCTCGCTTCGTCAGCCAGCTCCTTATTTCCGGGAATATTGTTGTCCGGGTCGCCGTCTATTTCGTGGTTTATGCGGACGTAAAGGTCAACCAGAACGTCAATTCCACCCTTTTCAACCTCCTCCTTTTTGCCCCATTTGCGATAAGCGACCATGAGCTTACCGAACTGAGTTCCCCAGTCGCCGAGGTAGTTTATACCTACGCATTTATATCCTGAAAACTCATGAAGCTTCTTTATGGAATGTCCGATAACGGTGGTGCCGAGATGACCGATATGGAAGGGCTTGCAGATGTTGGGCGAGGAGTAGTCAAGAACTACGGTCTTACCCTTGCCCTCGTCGCTTCCTCCGAATTTATCCTTTTTAGTCAGCATTTCCGCAAGCGCCTCGGAGGCAAACGCGGTCTTGTTAAAATAAAAATTGAGGTATCCGCCCGCCTGCTCCACCTTATCTATAAGGCTGTCGGAGACGAGTCTTTCCTTGATGTCCGCCGCTATCATAGGAGGCGCCTTACGGAGCGCCTTGCTTAAACGGAAGCAGGGGAAGGCGAGGTCGCCCTTATCGGCTGAGGGGGGATATTCGAGCATAGCTACGATATCCTTATCGGTTGGAACGTCCGCCATACCTATTTCTTTGAGCGCCGCCGAAACAAGCGATGCTATTTTGAGCTTTGCAAATATCATTTTTTATGTCCTTTGCTATAATAATAAATCGGTTTTATGACAGTAAACACAAATATACAAATAGTATTATACTATATATAATATCTATTGTCAAGGGCTTTACGAACGGTTTTTGTTAATTAAAACAAATTTTGAATTCGAAAAATTTAGTATATAATTTTTGGATATTCTATTGACAATAACCACAAGATGTGGTATACTGTACATGTGGTCAATACCATATAAACCACGAAATCTAATAAAATACGGATCTCTGACGGAATAACGGCCTTTTTTGTAAAAGGCGTTTGTGGAATCAACCACGGTGAGATTCGAGGCTTGCCGACCGTCTGGGCAACATCCTCCAAAACGGGAGGGTGCTGCTTTTTTTGTCCTTCGCTCAGTCCGCATCTGCGCAGGACAACACCGTCAGAGTTGGATAAAAACTATGAAAAAGGAGAAAAAGGAAATGTTTGAGCAGTGGAACGGATTTAAAAATGGCGCGTGGCAGAATGAGATCAACGTCAGGGATTTCATTCAGCTTAACTATACGCCCTACGAGGGAGATGACAGCTTCCTTTGCGGAGCTACCGAAAGAACCGAGAGATTAAATAAAAAGTTTTCCGAGCTTCTTGCTGAGGAGCAGAGGAGAGGCGGAGTGCTTGATATAGACACCGAAACGGTAACCTCGCTTACCGCGTACGCGCCCGGATATCTTGATAAGGAAAACGAGATAATAGTCGGACTTCAGACCGATGAGCCGCTTAAAAGAGGAGTAAACCCCTTCGGCGGTATAAATATGACGAGAAAGGCGTGCAAGGCGTACGGCTATCAGCTTTCCGAGAGCGTCGAGAAGAGCTTTAAGTACAGGACAACGCATAACGACGGAGTTTTCCGCGTATATAACGAGGCGATAAGAGCCGCCCGTCATACAGGCATAATCACAGGTCTGCCCGACGCATACGGCAGAGGAAGAATTATAGGCGATTACAGAAGAGTCGCTCTTTACGGAGTGGACAAGCTTATTGAGGAGAAGCAGAAGGACAAGGCTGTCCTTGCGAGCAAGAACGTTCTCGGCGACGATATCCGTCAGCTTGAGGAGGTGTTCCAGCAGATAAACTTCCTTGGAAAGCTTAAAGAGATGGCTGCAATGTACGGCTACGATATCTCCGTTCCCGCAAAGGATTCCAAGGAGGCTGTTCAGTGGCTGTATTTCGGATACCTCGGAGCTATCAAGGAGCAGAACGGCGCGGCGATGAGTCTTGGCAGAACCTCTACCTTCCTTGATATTTACTTTGAGCGTGATCTTAAAAACGGAGTATATACCGAAAGCGAGATACAGGAAATAGTTGACGATTTCGTAATGAAGCTCCGTATGGCGCGGCACCTCCGTACCCCCGAATATAACGATTTGTTCGCGGGCGACCCGATGTGGATAACCGAGGCTATCGGCGGTATGGGCGTTGACGGCAGAACGCTTGTTACAAAGTCCTCCTTCCGTATACTTAACACCCTGTACAATCTCAATCCCTCTGCCGAGCCTAACCTTACGGTTCTCTGGTCGGACAGACTTCCGGCGGGCTTCAAGAGGTTTGCGGCTAAGGTCTCGTGCGACACCGATTCCATTCAGTACGAAAACGACGAGGTAATGCGCCCCAAGTTTGGCGACGACTACGCTATAGCCTGCTGCGTTTCCGCTATGAGAGTAGGTAAGGATATGCAGTTCTTCGGAGCAAGAGCTAACCTTGTTAAGCTGCTTCTTCTCAGCCTTAACGGCGGACGCGACGAAAAGAGCGGAGAACAGATAGCGCCCGCGGGTAAGAAATTCGAGGGTGAGTACCTTGATTACGGCACCGTTATCGAGCTTATGAACGAGTACCGTCCGTGGCTTGCCCAGACCTATGTCAAAGCGATGAATATGATTCACTATATGCACGATAAGTATGCGTACGAGAAGATCCAGATGGCGCTTCACGATACAGACGTCCATCGCTTTATGGCGTTTGGAATAGCGGGACTTTCCGTGCTTGCGGATTCGCTTTCCGCTATCAAGCACGCCAAGGTCAAGGTCATTCGCGACGACACGGGACTTATCACCGATTTCGTTACCGAGGGAGATTTCCCCAAGTACGGAAACGATGACGACCGCGTAGACCTCATAGCGAAGGAGCAGGTAGAGTGCTTCTTTAACGAGCTTAAAAAGATTCCGACGTACAGAAACGCGGAGCATACGCTCTCTATCCTCACCATTACCTCTAACGTTGTTTACGGTAAAAAGACGGGTAATACCCCCGATGGCAGACGCGCCGGCGAGCCGTTTGCACCGGGCGCTAACCCTATGCACGGACGTGATAGCAGCGGAGCGCTTGCGTCGCTCAACTCCGTCGCCAAGCTGACCTATGACGTATGTAAGGACGGTATCTCCAATACCTTCTGCATAATTCCGCAGGCGCTGGGCGCTGACGAGGAGACACGTTACGCGAATCTCGGCTCTATAATCGACGGATATTTCGCTCAGGGCGCGCAGCACATAAACGTAAACGTGTTCAACCGAGAGATGCTTATAGACGCCTCCGAGCACCCTGAAAAATATCCTAACCTTACTATAAGAGTTTCGGGTTACGCCGTAAACTTCCACAAGCTTTCAAAGGAGCAGCAGAAGGAGGTAATTGCCCGTACCTTCCACGGTTGTGTTTGACCGCGCCTTTTTTCGCCATACGTCGTTGCTTCCTTGAAAGCAGCTCGACTTACGGGAAGTAAGCCTTCGCTTTGCTTGCGTCGTCGCGCCTCGTCTGACGAAAAAATTCATCGGTCAAGGGTGTTTGGTGGACGGATAAGGAGACCGCGCCTTTTTCCGCTATACGTTGCTTAATCCTTAAAAGTGTTTGCGCGTAAGCAGTAAATATCACAAAAAAGGGGCTGCTTTGCGGCCCCTTAATTATCCTTAAATCACGGTTACGGGTTAGATATAACATCCGTTTCAAAAGAAAGGCGGTGTAAAAAATGAGTGATATAAAGGGCAGAATTCATTCCTTTCAGAGTCTCGGCGCGGTTGACGGGCCTGGAATCAGATACGTTATATTTATGCAGGGCTGTCCGTACAGATGTCCTTATTGCCATAACCCCGATACAAAGGCGTTTTCGGGCGGCGCGCTCTATACCGCTGACGAGATAGTTCAGAAAATGAAGCGATACAAAAGCTATTTCGGTAAGGACGGCGGAGTTACCGTTTCGGGCGGCGAGCCGCTTATGCAGTGCGATTTTCTCATAGAGCTTTTTGACAGGCTTCATAGCGAGGGTATAAACTGCGCTCTCGATACGGCGGGGGTAAAGCCCGACGAAAAGGTCAGAGAGGTCATAAAGCGCGTGGACACCGTGCTTTGCGACATCAAATTTCCAACCGACAGCCAGTACAGAGAGTACATCGGACAAAGTCTTGATAACGTAATAGAGTTTCTTTCCGTCTGTAACGAGTATGAAAAGGACGTTATTGTGCGCCACGTCGTCGTTCCCGGTCTTACCGACAGCGAGGAAAGCGTAATGGAGATAAAACGACTTGCGGGTTCGATTAAACGGCTGAAAAAGATAGAGCTTTTGCCGTTTAAGAAGCTTTGCCTTGAAAAGTACCGAAGGCTCGGTATACCGTTTCCGCTTGAAGATACTCCTGAATGTAACACGGAAACGGTAAACCGACTTTACAGGTCGCTTAATAACTGAGTTAACGGGTTATCCTTTAAGGATAACCCGTTGTTTTTAAAACGTAATATTTTAACAGTGAAGCGGAAATGCGACAAAATTCTCTTGACACAAGCTTTTTATTATGATATACTTATTCTACCAAAAAAGTAAATATCCAAAACGGATTTCTTTATTTACAAAGGATTCAGAAAGCGACATACGAGCGCTTTTGTGAACTTGACAAATGGTAAGAAAGGAAGGATAAAATGCATTTAGACCGTAAAAATGCTCTTCGTATTTGGGAAGATACATACGGAAAAGTGGTTGAGGCAACCGATTTTTCGGGCAGAAAAATAAATAAGAGCGCTTATGAGCAGCGCAATTCCAAGTTTGGTTGGGTGGTGGCGTACCTGCTTCCGAAAGCGGAGGGGGGACGTGATAATCCCGAAAATCTTGTATGCATGCATTCGGAGACCGCGGCGGAAAAGGGAGACGATTTCCCGTTTTTCACCGTCAACGATAAAAAATACAGACTCACAAACGAGAGCGAGGAAGCGCTCGGGAAGTGGTTTATAGAGGAGGCTCTTGACAGTGAGAGCCTTGCCGAGCAGGAGGCAAAGAACGCCGCGGCGCTGGAAAAGTGGGAAGCGCTTTTCGGCGAGGAATATGAGAACGCGATTGATTTCTGTGGCAGAGAGATACATAAGTCGGAGTATAATACCGATAGCGAGTACGCATGGAAGATAGCTCCCTACGTTGACAGTAAGCCTACCGAAAACAGAAACGCCTATATAGCGCACGTGCTTTCTATCGAGGAGGCGCTTGGCAGGACGGCGTTTAAGGCGAACGGAAAAAATTACACGCTTAACAAAGAAAACGGCGCGTATTTCTTCAAGCTTATAGAAATAAAGCCCAGGACAGAGCCTGCGCCGGAGCATGCTTTCGAGCAGCAGCCTCAGCTTATGATAAGACCTAAGATAAAGAAGGGGCTTAAACTCAGGCTCAACGTAAAAGCCGAGCCTGCGCCAGAGTCGGAAAAGCCGAGTGAGACTGTCGAGGCGGCGCCCGTAAAGCTCTTTGATATTAAAAACGCATATGATGTTGCCGCCAAGCTCGGTGAGATAAAGAACGGGGTGGGGGCGGACGACAACGCGATGATGGACTTCATAATCGTCCGCGCGGTAACTAACCCCGGCTGCTCCGCAAGCGCGGCTCAGACGGTAGCCGACACCGTTTCGATGATACTTAATGAAAGCGCGGGAGATTACCTTGCCTTTGAGCTTTCGGATATGGCGGACGAGCAGAGCGCCAGATATATGTTCCTTACTTACCGCTTCTTAACTCCGTCTCCCGCGGAATTTGAGAAGGTATTCGCCGCCGCGAGACTGCTCAATACCTATTCTCCCATGCTTTTGCAGGAGCTTGGACTTTCCGAGCTTAAAATATACAATTACGCAAGCTTCATAAACCGCACTCAGCTCCGTTATCCCGTATCGCTCCTTTCCGCTTATAATCCTATATTCAAGGAGCTTATGGACGGTATTTACGCAGGCTCGTTTGATTATCCAGGAATCAGCGCGACTACGCTATTCGTTTCGCATTTTATCGTGTTTAACGTTCCCGAGCTTGCCACGGCGCACCCTGAGGGAGCGACACAGTATATGTCAGTAGCCGAGATGGTTGAGCATAACGCTTTCGACACCGACGCAAAGGCGGTAATGCTCAGATATCTTTCGGGCGAGCCGGAAAAGGCGTCAGAATCCGTAGAAAATGAGTTGCCTGTTACCGAATCCGTAGAGGAGGAGCAAGAAGCTCAGATAGAAACCGTTACCTTAGATGAGGCTTCCGAGCCTATCGCAGAGTACGAGCCGTATGCAAAGGAGGCTTCCGAGACCGTAACGGAGGAGACTGCTCATGCCGAGGAGATTTTCGAAGCTGAAACGGAGAAAATCGCTTCCGCCGAGGGAAGTGCGGATGAAGCAGAGCCTGTCGAGGAGAGGGCTGAAGCTGAAACCATCGAACCCGTAACCTTTGAAAATGAAAGTGAAAGCGCCGATGAACCAAATTACGAGCCAGAGCAAAGCGAAAACATAAATCTCGCGAGCAAGCTTGCAAGCACCCTTGCGAATGCTCTTTCGTATACTGAACACGAGGACGGCAATGAGGTAACGGAAACGTCAGAAAAAGAGGCTTTGAACGAACCTGCAGATCCGATATCGAGCGAAAATGATGATTATTTAATCGCGAAAAAGACACCTGAGGGCGAGCAGCTGACAATGGCGTTCCCATCTCACGACGGGGCGCAGGACGAGGACGGAGTGCTGACTATCGACCTTGATGTGCTTGATTAAAACCAAATAAAAACTTACGGGCTGTCGCAAAAGCGACAGCCCGTTTAGTATTAGGGATTATTGTATTTGAATTGAAAACACCGTTACAGATAATCGTGGCGAAGCTGCTCGGCGCTTTTCGGGCTTAAATACGCGGGTGGGATATCGAAAACTGTCTTACAGCCCGTTTGTCCCTCGCAGGCAAGGCGGTATGCGGCTCTTGCGTAAGCTACAAGCACTGAGGCGGTGAATTCGGGATTGGAATCAAGCTTCAGACTGTATTCGATGACGTGTGTGTTTTCAAGCTCCTTGCCTGTTTTTCCGCTGCGAATAACGAACCCGCCGTGAGGAATTCCGCTGTGCTTTTCCTTAAGCTCCTCGGCGGTTATGAAATGCACAGTGGTGTCGTAATCGGCAAAATAATTTGGCATAGTTTTTATCTCGTTTTCAATGCGAGCCTTATCCGCGCCCTCTTTTGCGACGACGAAGCACTCTCTCAGATGCTTTTGACGCGTGGTAAGCTCCGGCGCGCTTCCGCTTCTTACCGCCTCAAGCGCACTTTCCACGGGAATTGTATACTGCTTACCGTCAAGAACTCCGTCAATACGGCGGATAGCATCGGAATGTCCCTGGCTTACGCCCTTTCCCCAGAAGGTATACGTGCTTCCGTTAGCGAGGATAGAGTCGGCATAAACTCTGTTTACCGAGAACATTCCGGGGTCCCAGCCCACAGAAATTACCGCAACCTTGCCGCCATTTTTAGCCGAAGCATCAACTCTTTCGAAATGCTCGGGGATTTTCGCGTGAGTATCGAAGCTATCTATTACGTTAAAGGCTTTGGCAAGCATAGGCGTTTGCTCGGGAAGGTCGGTGGCGCTTCCGCCGCAGATAACCATAACGTCTATTTTGTCAGTCATGCTTTCGACCTCGTCCGCGTGGTATACCGGAATACCCTCAAATACCGTTTTGACGGTTTTCGGGTTACGTCGAGTGAATATTCCGACAAGCGTAAGGTCGCTGCTTTGCATGATAGCCGACTCCACGCCGCGTCCGAGGTTTCCGTATCCGTAAATTCCTATTCTGATACTCATTTAAATACACCCTTTCGGTTCTAATATCTTCACAATTAAAAATTATACCACAGTTCTGAGCTCTTTGCAATATCGAAGCGAAAATTTTTTCAAAAAAACATCTTTTTTATGCACTTTACCGCTAATGCCGGCTTTGCGGGTTAAACGGTCTTAGGCAATTATTGTAACAAATGTCGTCTTGACATATCGCGCCTAATGTAGTATAATGTTGATAAGCTTTATTTTATAAAATAATATGCGTGCGATTATATAACTGCGCGCAAATATTCTTTATTTGAAATGTTTTTGGGGGATAGCTCTGATGCAGTACAGATTGTATATTCCGGCAGATGAAGATATATTCTGCGACCCTGATAATATACTTCGTGGCGCCCGCAGCTTTTTTGAGCTTCGGGGCGAGGGAGTCGATAAGAGCTTTGAGAAAATCAGGGCCTCTTTTCCTTACGCTGTTTCGGAAAACCCGGATACAGCTTCAAGGAATTGCAAGCGAGCCACTGTTTACGTCAGAAACGGCAGAAACGACAGGCTTTTTTCTGAGCTGCTTGACGTTATCGCGCTCGTTTCTCCGAAGAGCGACATCACCGTAAGATGCGGCAGAGAGTTCTATTTTGCCGAGGAGGCTCACGGAGAGCTTGTTAAAAATTTTCTGAACGAAAACGTCAACTCCTACGTTTTCTCCGATAAGTACCTTCCGGCTCCGAGCGATGCGTACATAAAGGACGAAAATCTTTCGGTAGAGTCGTTCTGCTCGGCGCAATACGATGAGCTGATTACCATAAAGGAACGCCTCGGTATTAAAATGGCGATAGATGACCTTATGTGTGTGCAGAACCATTTTATTGCCGAAAGCCGAGAGCCGTCTTATACAGAGCTTAAAATCATAGATAGCTTTTTCTCGGAAAGCTTCAGGCATACCACCTTTGAAACAATTCTTGACAATGTTGAATCCGAAGACGAGAACGTAAGGAAAGCTTGGCAGCGTTACCGTGAGCTTCGTTCGGGAAAGATGCCGTCTCTTTCGGATATAACCGTCGCTGCGGCTGAAAAGATAGAGCCGCCACACCTTGCCAGAGCGAGCAAGAAGCTTGTGGGTGTAAGGATAGAGAGCGCTGACGAAAACGAGCAGTTTATTATTGTTCCCAAAAACGAGAGCCATAACCGTTCAGTTACCGCCGTTCCGTACGACGGCGCGGCAGGCGCGGTGGGCGCGGCTCTGAAGGACTTATTCTGCGCCTTTGGGTACGCTTACGACTCATACAGAGTTATGGGAAGGGGAAAAAGCGAGAATAACCGCAAAAAGGCAATGATATCAGCAGCCGGATATGCGGATACCGCGTCTCTTGTAGGAGTTCCTTGTAATAAATGTAAGGAGACGTTAAGCGAGCTTTATAATGAAAAGCAGCTTGAGGTTTGCTCTGTTCTTGCGGTAACCGACGGAAAGGGCGCTGAAAAGCGGCTTTCAAAGGAGCCGCTTCCGGGAGATAAAATATACCTTATAGGCGGCAAGACGGGCGCGGACGGAGTAAATTCCGCTCACCTTTCGCTTAAAAGCACAGAGTCATTCGGTGAATATATTCCCGTTACCGACTGCGGAGAGCTGAGCGCTATGCGCAGACTGTTCGCGCGGGCGGATCTTTCGGATATTACGGTGGCGGTAAACGACGTCGGAAGCGGCGGAATAGTGTGCGCGCTTGGCGAGATAGTCAGCGGAGCCGATATAAATCTTAACGCTATAAAGCTCAAATACGGCGGTATAAGCTGCGCTGATATAGTGCTTAGCGAGTCAAACGAAAGAATGCTCGTTTGCGTGCGTAACGAAAACTGCGCTCCGCTTGAAAGCATATGCAAGGCGGAGGGCGTTGACTATGCTTGTATAGCGACTGTAAGCGACGACGGCAGGTTTACCGTACATGACGGCGAGGGACACAAGTTTGTAGCGCTGAGCAGAGAGTTTTTGCTTAACGGAGGAGCTGAAAAGCACCTGAGCGCTTACGTTGAAGCGCCTAAGTCGCTTCCTCAGTCCGAGGCGCTTACCGCTGTCAAGGCGCCGCTTCTTTCGGTAGGAGCGCTTAAAAAAATATTCAAGAACAAGCCCAAACACGATTTTGAAAGAGCATATCTGCTATCAGCGAGTAAGATAAACACGTCTAAATGCGAGCTTAATCACGTCTTTAACCGGGCGGCAAGTGGCGCGATAGGTGAGCTTGGCACTTTGGCGGCGTCAAGAGAAGTTTCCGTAAGCGAGCTTATGTACGGCGGCAGACAGGTAATGGGTAAGGACGGCTTGCCCGTCTGCTCAGCGCTCTCCTGCGCTACGCTCCCCGAAATCAGTAAGCTTGACCCGTACAAGGGGGCGTACCTTTCGGTGTGCGAGGCGGTAGTGAAGCTGAAGGCGGCTGGCTGCACAGATGAAAATATATATCTTTCCTTGCAGGAGTATTTCCCCGAGCACAAGAACAGCAGCGTGCGTCTGGGTGTTTCGGTTGCGTCTATGCTTGGTGTTTTCGAGGCGCAGATGCAGCTGGGAATCGCGTCGATAGGCGGAAGAATATCCATTGGAAGTGGCGTAAAGGATTACGAAAAGGCGTCGTCAGTTACCGCGTTTGCCTTCTGCGTATGCAAAAAGAATTCCGTAATAGGCTCCTGCTTCAAGGAAACGGGCAGTAAGATATTATTCATAACTCCAGAGCTTGATAAGGATAGCGGTCTTCCTATGGGAGAGGAGCTTAAAGCGCTTTTTGAGTCCCTTAGAGTTCTCAAGGTCGGCGGTTACATTCGCTCTGCTGCCTGTGTTAACGCAAGAAACGCTACCACGGTTCTGATGGAGATGTGCAGAAGCGGCAAGAAGGGCGTATTATTTGACACGCAAAGCGAGATAGACGTTATATTCGGCAACAGCTACTGCTCGGTGATAGCCGAGGTAGCTCAGGACGCGCCAATCCCAAAGAACGCCACTGTTATCGGAACGGTAACGAATGAGTTCCGCTTTGAAAGAGAGGGCGAGATATTCGAGCTTGCGGGTGTTGTCGGAGCTGATGAAAAGAAAATACCCGATACGGAGATTAAGGAGTACCGCTGCTCAGAAAAGGTAAACGAGCTATACGGCAAGGTAAAACCTGTGGCGAGCGAAAAGGTCAAGGTTCTTATTCCAGATACGGGTTATACGGCGGCGGTGAACGATATAAGGGCCGCGTTCCTCTCGCTTGGCGCGGAGGTAAGGATTCAGCCTGTATCGCCCGATACTGTTTCGGATTTTGTCAGAAATCTGAAAAAGACGGATATACTTTGGTTGCCTGACTGTATGGGTGGCTCAGGATTCATGACCGCGCTGCTTTCCGATAAAAGAGTAAAAGCGGAGCTTGACGCCCTGCGTGAGCGTAAGGGACTTATCTACGGAAGCGGAAGCTCTGTGGAGTCGCTTATAATGAGCGGATTGCTTGAGCTTGACAGAATGAAGGCGTCATTTTCACGGGATGGCGAGGGAAGTGTAAACGAGACGGTAAAAATAAGAACGGCGTCAGCTATTTCGCCTTTTTTGAAGTACGCGGAGGTGGATAACGAGTACCTTGGCTACGTTTCGGGTAAGCGCTTGAAGCTGCTTGTCGTTCCTGAATACGCCGACGAGCTTGCAAAAGACGGACGTATCGCTACCCAGTATGTATCGGGCTTTAACGCTCCCGGTTCAACCTACGGCATAGATTCGCTAACCTCGGCGGACGGGCTTGTGTTAGGTCAGCTCAGCCGCGCCTTTGCGGCAAAGGATACGCTTCCTGTTATACGCTCGGCAGTCGGATATTTCTTTACCTATAACACTTACGACGGAGCGCTTGGTGATGAGTAAAAGAGATATAGCGCCGATAGCTAAAACCGCGGCAAACGGAAAAAACAGGATAGGTATAGCGGTTATATGCGTTCTTGTCGCAATAATAGTGGCGCTTACCGTTTTGATAGTGCTTGACGCAAGCGGTCTGCTTTATAAATCGGATAATTCAAACGAAATAAAGCCGCCAAAAAAGGCGAGCGCGGAGGTGTTTAAGGACGGAGCTTACAGCTACTCGCTCCTTACCGACGGCACCGTTATGATAACCAACAGCGCGCTTCCGCGCGATGCGACGGAGCTTAATATTCCCGAAATGCTCGGTGGGTATAAGGTGAGCGCTATCGGAGAATCCGCGTTTGCGCTTATGACGGAGCTTCACACTGTCCGCGTACCCGAGGGGGTTACGTACATAGGCAAGGCGGTATTTTTTGGAGCGCTTAACGCTAAGCTTTATCTGCCGTCTACCTTAAAGCAGATAGATAACGGCGCAATGGAGGGCTTTGACGAGCCTGCGGGGATATATTTTGCGGGAACGGAAAAGGCGTGGTCTGAGGTCGTTATAGGCGACGGTAACGCTATTCTTGCCAGAGTGGTTTGCGAGAACTAAAAAATATAACGCAAAAAAGCTGAGTCGAATGCTTCGTACCGTTAAGGACAGTTTTTGAAATTAAAGCGAAATATCGTAACGGATAGGGCGGTTTGAGTGAAAATTCAAGCCGTCCTATTTACTTTTGGGCAGTTTTATGGTATAATAATTATATCATCGGTAAAGCAAGGTGGTTTAGGAGGTGGCGTTATGCAAAGCAATCCCGATGTTATTCAAAAAGCAAAACGATATGTAAGAAGATATAAAATTTGGTGTACTGTATTTGCCATGTGCATTGTTTTGGGATATTACTTGGTTGCTTTGCAGGGCAACATATTTGCTACGCTTGCAGCATTAATTGTATTCCTTTTGATGATTCTAATAAGCAGCCCGATTGTATTCAACAAATGCATACTGTCAATATTGAATAAAAAACTGGATGCCGATACGTATCTTGCGACCGTATATCAAGGAAAATTTGATACACCTGCTGCTTTATGGCAATTATATGGCGAGTATTTTTGCGGACACTATCAAAATGTCATCAATATTTGTAAATTAAAATTAAATGATCTGAAAACTGCAAATCGTTATAAATATCATTATCTTACATATCTTGCTAATGTGTATTTTGATATTGGTGATGATGAAAATCTCCGAAGCGTATGTGAGCAATATGAAATTGCATTAGTTAAGGAAAAAGCGAGTAAACAAGCAAACTGCCGTACACGCTTCCCCCGAATGACATTTTATAATCTCTATTTGAAGCAAAATATTGATGCTTGTATTACGTGGGTCAATACGCCTACGCCTATAATACTCAACCAATATCACCGTAAACTTTGCAAAGCAAGACTCGCTCTTATGCAAGGAAACGAAGAAGAAGCTAACGAACATTATGAGGCATTAGCAAAAGAAGCCACTCATTTGAATTATGGTAAATTAGCCATAAGGCAGTTAGCTGAGCAAAAGAACCAAGAAATTGATGATTCCTTACAAACATTAAATATCTCGGATGAATCAACAGAAGTTACTCTATATCCTGCAAACAGACGTAAGTTTAAAAAGATACTCGGCATTTGCTTGATTGCGTTCATCGTAATTTATGCTGCTATAGGAATCTTAAGAGTTATAACTTCGGACAAGAACAATGATAGAACATCAGACCCTTATTATGTCTATCTTGAAAGCGTTCGCGTGCTTGTAGAAGAAGATTATGATAACGTAGTTATGCTCGAAGCCTTCAATCTGAAAAACGGTGAGGAAAACATCGATGCGATGTTTATCTGCCACACAGATGAAAAGATTATCGTTGGATGCCTATATACGTACGATGGTGATTCGCAACAATATTATGAAAAGATGACCGATATAACCATCGCGTCACTGTCTGAAAATCGTTCTCCACTTTGGTATTGTTCTTTTCCGTCAAAAACATCTCACAATCAGATAGAAAGTTATTTCTATACAGTAGAAGCAGATGTTCCTGCGAATTATGTACACTTATCCACCTTTGAGATAAACGGACAGAAAGTATATTATGTAATAACAGAAATAGTTCCCGGAATTGTAATAACAATGCAATCAGAAGAATAATTATTGATTAACCACGGTTCACAGCGAGCCGTGGTTTTTATTATTCACTACGCTGTCATTTTTTGTTGACAACACTGACTGAATTAAAGACAACAAATCAAATTCGTTGGGCGGTGGCTTGCTGCCGCCGTTACAAACGGTTATGATGAAAAGAGGGAGGGAGATAACCCCCGCCCTTGTCAAAAGTAACGCAAAGGCACTTTTGACATTAGCATATCAAAAGAGCTGTTGCTTACCTTCCGGGAGGTGGAAAGAAGCCTCCCCTGTGTAAGGGGAGGTGGCAGCCGAAGGCTGACGGAGGGGGTGTAAAAGGTTAGAGTTTCATTCAAAACAATCCCTCAGCCGCCTTCGGCGTCAGCTCCCTTTGCACAAGGGAGCCTTTTTTACGTTCATTTATGCCTTGTCAATTTTCCTAATAAGCACTGCATTTGTGGACACAAATGCAAAAATACGGTATACCTCTTTCGAGATATACCGTATTTTTGAAAACTATCCTTTATGGTACGCCCCTAATGACTCAGCTTTTTTATGTATATTAGGAAATTAAAGCGTATCTCTGTACTCCTCTTTAAGCATACCGTTTTCGTCTATCTTTGTAGCGAGGAGCTTCTGGATTCTGTCAACAGGGTTAAGCAGAGAGCTTATGCTGTGTTCGGTGTGCAAAGCGGAAATTATAAGCGCGACGTACTTAGCCATATTGACCTCGGTGTACCACTCTCTCTGTCTGAGCTCTTCGGTGCGGTAGATAAGGTTGGTGGTGAATATCTGGTCGATGGCTCCGTCCTTGTAAGCCTTGTCAATCTTCTTGAGACCGTTGCAGAACAGACCGAAGGAGGCGAATACAAATACTCTCTTAGCTCCCTTTGATTTAAGCTGTCTTGCGACGTCCAGAACAGACTCGCCGGAAGCGATGATGTCGTCAACGATAATAACGTCCTTGCCCTTAACGCTTTTTCCGAGGTACTGATGAGCCTTGATGGGGTTCTTACCGTCCTTGACAACGCTGTAATCACGGCGCTTATAGAACGTACCGAGCTCAAGCTTGAGAACAGAGGAATAGTACATACAACGGTTCATTCCGCCCTCGTCTGGGGATATCATCATAAGACTGTCGCGGTTGAGCGCTATATCAGGCACCTTTTTAAGAAGCGCCTTTATCATCTGGTAGGTCGGGTGAACGTTATCAAACGAGCACATCGGGATAGCGTTCTGGATACCGATATTATGGATATCGAAGGAGATGAGGTTGACCACGCCCATATCGACAAGCTCCTTTAAGGAAATTGCCGCGTCAAGAGACTCACGGAGAGTACGCTTGTCCTGACGTCCCTCGTAAATCATAGGCATAATGACGTTTACACGGCGTCCCTTACCTGCTATTGCGCAGATAACTCTCTTTAAGTCCTGAAAATGGTCATCAGGACTCATAGGGCATTCCTTGCCGTACATCTTGAAGGTTGCGCCGTGGTTGAACATATCGGCGAAAATGAAAATGTCGTGGTTACGCACAGAATCATTTATAACGACCTTAGCCTCACCAGAGCCGAAGCGAATATACTGGGGATTAACGATACATGAGTCAGCCGTAAGCTGCCATGTTCTAAGCCAAGAATCGACCTCTTTAAGAAACTCGTCGCAGCCCGCGGTGCCTATGACACTGAGCTTGCCCTTTATCTCATCCATTTCCATTGAAAAGTCCTCCGATGAATTTTAAAGATTTATCTTGACATTATTATAACAAATAAATTCATATTTTTCAACATATTTTTCAAATTTTGATTATTAAAAAATAGTAGGAATTTTAGGGTGTTTTTTGTGTAATTTCCATATAAATATTATTTCTTAGTGGCAAAAGCTGCTTTTGGGCATAAAATCAGTCCTGTAAAGCTGTGAAATCGGAGGGTAAAAAACGAAAATGCCTTCATTAAACGAATTTCTTAAAATCATGGGAGCGCCGAGTGTAAAAAACGGAGACGATACTGTTGTAACGGGACTGTCATACGATAGCAGAAGAGCTTTGGCAGGGCACGTGTTTTTTTGCAAGGGAGGAAGCTTTTTGCCTGTATACGCCAAGCGCGCAAGCGAAAAGGGGTGCGTATGTATAGTTTACTCTGAGGAGACGGAGTCGGTAGTGGAGATAAAAACCGAGTGCGTAAAAGTCAGGGTGGAGAACGTAAGGCGGGCGATGGCGCTCTGCGCCGCGCATTTTTACGGCTATCCAATGGATAAGCTGATAAGCGTGGCGGTAACAGGCACAAAGGGGAAAACCACGGTTACAGGTTACATAAACGAGGCGCTCAACCGAGTAAATGGCTTTCGCTCTGTTATACTGTCGAAAACTGTATCAGAAAGCGCTCCGAGGCTGACTACACCCGAGGCGATAGATCTTCACTGTGCCGCGGCGAAGGCAGTCAAGCTCGGCTGCACGCATATCGTATGTGAGATATCAAGTCAGGCGCAGAAGCTTGAAAGGACGTACGGTATAAGCTTTGATATCGGCTGCTTTACGAATTTCGGGAGAGATCATATAAGCAAATCGGAGCACGTGGACGAAAGCGAATACTTTAGCTGCAAGCGCTCTGTTTTAAAGCAGTGTAAAAGGGCAGTGATAAACGTTGACGACGAAAAAGGCGGAGAGCTGCTTTGTGAAATGAAAGGCAACGCCGTAAGCGTCTCGCTTATCGACAGAAACGCGGATTATTACGGTGAAAATATGTGTTTTGAGGACCACGGGTGCGATCTTTCGGTGGCTCGGCGGTCAAAAAAAGCGTTTCCGATAGTTGCATACGGGATAGGAGAATTTTGCGCGATGAACGCGCTTTGCGCTACGGCGGTAGCAATGGAGTGTGGCGCGGATAAAAGGGCGGTGTTTGAAGGGATAATAAGTCAAAAGACGGAGGGAAGAGGAGAAATAACAGTCAGCGCTGACGGCAAGATTATCGTAATTGTTGATTACGCGCACAACGAGATGAGCTTCAAGGCTATGCTTGACGCCGTAAAAAAGGAATATCCTGGAGCAGTTGTAACGGTCATTTTCGGGTGTCCTGGAGATAAAGCGAGCTGTCGGAGAAGACAACTCGTCGCGGCGGTGTCTGATAGAGCTGACAAGGTAACTGTATGCGAGGATGATAGCGGCAGCGAGGGGTATGAAGCGATAAAAAACGAAATGCGAGGGCATTTTGAGGAGCTGCTAAGCGAAGGCGCTCGCAGACTTTCACCTGCTTCGGTGTCGTATATAGAGGACAGAAAGGTTGCGCTTGAAAGCGCGCTTGAAAACGCGAGTGATAACGATATGCGACACGTAATATTGTTGCTTGGAAAGGGCAGCGAATGCTTCAATCGGGGTTACGGGTGCGATGAAGCGTGTGTAAGCGATGTTGTGTTGGCTAAGAATGCAATTGAAGAATACGACCGAAAGGCAAAGCTCAAAGAAACGTTTTTATCGCTTGGATTGGCTGAAAAAAGCCGCGTTTTGATTTGTGTTGCAAGGGATACCGGAGTATCTCTTGAGCTTGCCTCGTCGCTTGAATACGTTATCGGCAGAGCTGAGGTGTATGCGCTATGCGACAGGCTCTGCGCTGATATGCTTAAGGAAAACTGCTTTGCGCGAGGTATAGCGGCAACCGAGCTTTTTGAAAATAAAAATGGATACGGTATAAACCTTGCGATAGGCGCGGCAAAATCGGGAATACTTCCTATTTTTGTCGCAAAAGACAAAAAAAGAGCCGTTTCGGCGCTTGCGGGCGCAATGAATTTCGAGCATATAGTATATCTTGAAAGCGGTGAGGGAATAATTTTTAAAGATAAAATAGCGGTCGGGAGCCTTTCGCTTCGCAGAGCGAAAATAGTCCTGTCAGCGCTTCCGTCGCCTACGGCAGATAGGCTTATTTCCGTGTTTGAACATGGGGTAAAAAGCGTAGCGGTACTTAACGGAAGACGCGCAGACGCGCTTGCTTCGTTTTTACTCGGCGGCGCGGCGAGCGGAACAGTTATACGAAGCGGATAATTGGGATTTAAATTATACCCGTTAGCGCTAAAACAGAAAGGAAGTTACTTTAAAGATGTGCGGATTTGTTGGGTTTTGCGATTCTGAGATAAAGGACGGCGAGGTAAAAAAGAATATAGCTCTGGCAATGAGCGAAAGGATAAGGCACCGAGGTCCCGACGGATACGGATACTATTCCGATGAAAATGTAACCTTAGGCTTTAACAGGCTTAAAATAATCGACCTTGTGGGAGGCAATCAGCCGATGGTGAGCCGGGACGGCAGGTACGTGCTTTGCTTTAACGGGGAGATATATAACTATAAAGACCTCAGGCAGGAGCTTTGTGAGCTGTTTTCGGAAGACTTTCAAACCGAGAGTGATACCGAGGTGCTTCTCAAAATGCTTATTCATTACGGAGACAGAGCGCTTGAAAGACTTCGCGGAATGTTCGCCTTCGCCTTTTATGACAGAAAAAGCGGGGGGCTTATTCTTGTAAGAGACCCTCTTGGTATTAAGCCTCTGTATTACGGGATTTTTGATGGCTGCTTTATGTTCGCTTCGGAAATAAAGGCGTTTTTATCGCACCCGAAATTCAAAAAAGAGCTTAACAATGAGGCGCTCCCCCTGTATCTGCAATTTCAGTACGTGCCGACCGAGCAGACCGCTTTTCTTGGAGTTAATCGCTTAATGCCCGGACATATGTTGGCTTACAGCGAGGGAAAGACAAGCGTTGAGCGTTATTTTGACCTCCCTGTTTTTGAAAAAAACAAATATAAGGGATATTCATTTTTTGCGGAACGGGACGGAGAAAAAAGAACGTTTCTTCCTTACAAAAGAAACGCAAAGGAGATATCACGTAGGCTTGACGCCGTGCTTTCAAAGGCGGTTGAGCGACATACGGTGTCTGACGTAACTGTCGGTGGATTTTTATCGGGTGGGGTGGACTCAGGACTTATAGCCTCTTACGCTAAGCCAAAAAAGCTTTTCACTGTCGGTTTTAAGGACCAGGGGTTTGATGAACGGGTGTACGCCATGCATAGAGCTCAGAGCGTTGGGGCGGAGCTGAAATGCGCGGAGGTGGGCGCTGAGGAGTTTTTTGAAAGTCTTCCGACTGTGCAGTACCATAGCGACGAGCCGTACGCAAATCTTAGCGCCGTGCCGCTTTATTTGCTTTCGAGGGAAGCGAAAAAGCAGGTTGGCGTAGTGCTTAGCGGCGAGGGCGCGGACGAGCTGTTTGGCGGGTACGAATGGTATGAGGATTCTAATGTCGGCAAGCTTTACCGATTTCTGCCCGGAGCATTGAGAAAAACCGCGGCTAAACGAGCGCTTAACGGTCGTATCGGAGATTTTCTGAGACGGAATTCAGGGGACGCCGAAAAGGAGTTCATCGGTCAGGCAAAGATAATGACCGAGACCGAGGCTTACTCTATTTTAAATAAACAGTATAAAATGCTCAAAAGCCCGCTTACAGTTACCGAGCCGCTTTCCAGGGGCGCCGAAAAGGCAAGTCAGTTAAGAAAGAAAATGAGCCTCGATATGCAGCTTTGGCTTCCGTTTGATATACTGAACAAGGCGGACAAAATGACAATGGCAAGCTCTCTTGAGCTTCGTGTGCCGTATCTTGACCTTTCTGTGCTTTCAATAGCTGAAGGGTGCGGTGAAGGACTGCTTATGCGTGGTAAGACGTCAAAATACGTACTGAGACAGACCGCCGCTACGCACATTGGAGATGAGGCGGCGAGCAGACACAAAAAGGGCTTTCCCGTTCCGTTTCGGTCTTGGATAAGGGAGAAAAAATACGCCGAAAAGCTGCGAAGCGCGTTTTTGGGTGAGATGTGTGCGGAGTTTTTCGACAGAGACAAGCTTATCGCTATGCTTGATGAGCACGTTGCTGGAAGAAGCAATAACGCCCGCGCGCTTTATACGGTGTATTCGTTTTTGGTATGGTACGGGGTATTTTTCGGAGATACAGAAGAAAAAAGCTTTACGCTTGATACCGCGGCGCTGGGAATTGACAAGCGTATGAACGATACAAAAAGCGGTATTGATACCGCAAAGGTCAAGGGGAATATGAAGGATAAGGAAGATGAGAAGGCATATAGCGATAATTCTTGGCTCTGACGAGAATGCCTACGGCTGCGCCAGAATGCTTTATGAGCTTGAAGCGGAGCGCTCGCTCGTTCTGTGCGCCAAGGCGTTACCCGCAACCTCGCATAGCGGTATACTTGAACGCAGAGTAATCCCTGAGCTTGACAGTCCGAGCGTATTCAGAAGAACTCTTGAGCATACGTTTAAAAGCCTGAAAAACGTAGCTGAGAGGATTACCGTTATTCCTTGCTCGGATTATTACGCCGAGCTTCTTATAAAAAACCGCGCTCTGTGCGAAAAATATGTTTCAAATCCAATACCGACTGAACGCTGTTATGAGCGATTTTCGACTAAGGCGGCATTCAAACGGCTTTGTGAGGAGCTTGAAATATCGCACCCGAAAACCGAGATAATTATTCCGTCCGCCGAGCTTGGTCAGAAAAAGGAACGGAGCTTTCCGCTTGTGTTAAAGCCCTCCAACAGCAATTCGTTTGAGTATCTGCACAGTAAAATAGAGAATAAGCGCAAGGTGTATATCTGTGAAAATGACGGAGAGCTTCAAAAGGCGCTTGAAGACTTCGCGCTTGAAGGTTATAACTTACCCGCGGTTATTCAGGAGTATATCGGCGGAGATGAGCGAAGCTACCGAGTTGTTAACGCTTACTGCGACAGAGAGGGCAGAGCTCGGATTGTCGGCGTGGGCAGACCGCTGCTTGAGTACAAAAATCACGCGATGATAGGTAATTACGCGGCGGTAAGGTCGGTAAAGGACAGAAAGCTTTGCGATATAGCGGCTCGGATACTTGAGAAAATCGGGTACGTCGGTTTTGCTAATTTTGATGTTAAAATCGCGCCCGAAACCAATGATTACGTCTTTTTAGAGCTTAATCCGAGGCAGGGGCGCTCCTCGTATTATGTTCGCGCTTCTGGTGAAAATCTAATGGGCGCTATGTATGAGGACGCGGTACTTGACAAGGAATATACAGGACTTCGGTACGCCGAGGAAGACGGAGTGTGGATAAACGAGCCGATAGGGGTGATACGCAGAGAGATGAATGAACGGGGATTACCCTCTGACGACCTTGACGGCGTATCGGCTGTCAGAGCTTTGAGTCTAGGTTACGATTTTAATATTCCGCGAGCTTTTACACTTATAAGAAGAAATTTAGGAGCCTATACAAGAAAAATATAATAAAAAGCACTTACGGTCTTTTACCGTAAGTGCTTTTTGTAATAAACTCAGTCCTTTGGAACGGTCTTTTCGATAAGAGGCTTCTTTGCTTCGGAAAGCGGGAGCGTAAACGTAAACTCGCAGTAATTACCTTGCTCGCTGTCTACGGTAATTGTCTCCCTGTGGGCGTCTATAATGGTCTTGGAAATAAAGAGTCCAAGTCCTACACCCGTCTTATCAAGACCTCTGCTCTTGTCGCTCTTGTAAAAACGCTCAAATACGAACGGCAGGTCCTCCTTGGCGATTCCCTGTCCCTCGTTATATACCGAAACGTAAGCCTTTTTATCTTTAGTTTCGATACGGATTCTGTACCTTCCACCCTCACGGGAGAATTTTACCGCGTTATCGCAGAGATTGTAAAGTATCTGGTGGATAGCGTCCTTGTCGGCTAAAACGTTAATGTTCTCGTTCTCGCAGTCAAACTCAACGCAAAGTCTTTTTTCCTCGATTTTCTGCTCAAACGAAAGCACAATCTGTCTCGCTACCTCGCAAATATCAAAGGTTACGGGTTCGATCTTTCGGTCTCCCGCCTGTATTCTGGAGAGGTCGAGAAGCTGACGGACGAGCCTTGAAAGCCTTAGCACCTCTTCCTTGATTCTCTCAAGATATTCCGTTTGATTTTCCGGCGGTATAGCGCCGGATAGGATAGCGTCGATGAAGCCCGCGATGGTCGTCATCGGAGTTTTGAGGTCGTGGGAGACGTTTGCAAGGAATGAACGTCGCATATTTTCAAGATTTTGAAGTCCGTTAGCCATCTGGTTAAACGCGGCGGCAAGCTCGGCAACCTCGTCGTTGCCCTCAACGGGAATACGAATGTCGAAGTTACCCGTAGCGTAGCTTTTCGCGGCGCGGCTCATGTGCTTTAACGGGCCGATTATACGCTCGCTCAGAAAATAGACCGCGACAAGCGCCGCAAAGAACACCCAAAGACTTGTATGCAGAAGTGTCTTTACAGTGCTTCCGATAATGCTGTTTACTACCTTTGCCGAGGCGCAGGTGAAAACGTAGCCAAGCGCGTCGCTGCTTTGCTCATTGGCAGACATAACGGGCTTGACGGAATACAGGAAATCAGCTGTCATAGCGCCGTCCATATCGTCGTAGCCGCTTACTCCGTTTTCGGTTTTAAGCTCGGTCATAACGCTTTCGGAAAGCTTGCTTTGCTTGAAGGTAGCGCTCTCGTATTCCTTTACTGACTTTATAAGATTTCCGTCCGAGTCAAAAATGAATACTCTGAGGTCGCCCGTTATTTCCGAAAGGTGTTCGACGTACTTTGATAGCTCCTGCTCGCCTGACGCAAACAGTGCTTTAAAGCTTTCAGAGTCTGTCGGGCCGTGAAGGGCGGTTATTACAGACGAGACGTTTTCAGCGGTGCTTTCAACGTCCTCTCGCTTTCCTTCTACGGTAATTGCGGTCATATTCGAGCCTATCACGAGCGCGAGTATAGCGAAGCTGATGAAGATTATCAGCATAAACACGGTTATGTACCGTGTGAATAGGGTTTTTCTCATGTGATATTACTCGAAATAAGTGATTACGGATTTACGTCGAACTTATAGCCAACGCCCCAGACGGTTTTGAGGTTCCATTTATCAGAAACGCCCTCAAGCTTTTCGCGCAGACGCTTTACGTGAACGTCAACGGTTCTGGAGTCGCCGAGATAGTCAAAGCCCCAGACCTTGTCAAGAAGCTGGTCGCGGGTGAAAACTCTGTTGGAGTTGGAGGCGAGGAAGTAGAGAAGCTCAAGCTCCTTAGGAGGAATGTCAACGCTCTTTCCGCCGAGCTTAAGCTCATACTTCTGGAGGCTTATCTCTATGTTATCGAACTTGATAACCTCCTCGTCGCTCAGATTGTCGTGCGCGGTGTAGCGGCGAAGAACCGCCTTGACTCTTGCTGTAAGCTCCTTCATATCGAAGGGCTTTACAACGAAGTCGTCAGCGCCGAGCTCAAGACCGAGAACCTTGTCGAAGGTCTCGTACTTCGCGGTGATCATGATGATGGGCTTGTTGGATATCTCGCGAATCTCGCGGCAGACCTGCCAGCCGTCCTTGGCGGGAAGCATGATGTCAAGAAGAACCAGATCGGGCTCGGAGAACTTAAACTGCTTAAGTCCCTCAGAGCCGTCGCCTGCGCACTTTACCTCATAACCCTCCTTTTCAAGATAAAGACGAAGAAGGTCGCAGATGTTAGCGTCGTCGTCGATTACAAGAATTTTTGCTGCCATTTTTCTTTTTCCTTTCTATTTTTAAGCTTTTGTTTTGTCGAAATATTAACTTCGTCAAATTTATGACTAAGTTCATTATACACATTTTGTTATCATTTGTCAAGTGCTTTTGGGGTGAACAAAGTGTTAATTTTAAAAAAATCGGCGGAAATACTGAAAAGCTATTGAAAAAAACTGAGTTATCATTTATAATTATACTGACAAATATACTTTTATTACGAAGGACGGCAAATAATGAAACTTGGTATCGTAGGACTTCCCAACGTAGGAAAAAGCACACTTTTTAACGCTATAACCAACGCAGGCGCGGAGGCGGCTAACTATCCCTTCTGCACCATTGAGCCAAACGTAGGCATAGCTCCCGTTCCCGACGAGCGTCTTGACAAGCTCGCCGAGATGTATAACCCCGAAAAATATACCCCGGCAATACTTGAAATAGTAGACATTGCGGGTCTTGTAAAGGGCGCAAGCGAGGGAGAGGGTCTTGGTAATAAGTTCCTTTCGCATATAAGAGAGGTTGACGCAATTCTGCACGTTGTTCGCTGCTTTGAAAACGTTGATATCACGCACGTTGAGGGCGGTATAGACCCGGCAAGAGACATAGATATAATCAATATGGAGCTTATTCTTTCCGACATCGAGCTTACCGAGCGCCGTCTTGACCGTTCAAGAAAGGCGCTTAAAGGCGACAAGTCCTACCAGACGGAGATAGACCTTTTTGAGAGAGTGCTTGAACATCTCCATAACGGTCAGAACGCAAGGACTATGGAGCTTACTCCCGACGAGGCAGAGCTGATGGATACGCTTCCGCTTCTTTCAAGAAAGCCCGTTATCTATGCAGCTAACGTTGATGAGGATACTCTTATTTCGGGCGGCGCGGAGGAAAATGAATTCTACCGGGCGGTGCTTACGATAGCTAACACCGAGGGCAGTCAGGTTATCCCCGTTTGCGCCGAGATAGAGGCTCAGATTGCGGTTATGGACGCCGAGGATAAGGCGGTATTTATGGAGGAGTACGGTCTTACCCAGTCGGGTCTTGACAGAATAGTTACGGCGGGCTACACCCTGCTCGGCCTTATCAGCTTCTTAACGGCGGGACCGAAGGAGGTAAGAGCCTGGACTATCGTAAACGGCACCAAAGCGCCGCAGGCGGCAGGTAAGATACATTCCGATTTTGAGAGGGGCTTTATCCGCGCTGAGATTATCGCGTTTGACGATTTGATGGCGTGCGGCAGCATTAACGCCGCAAAAGAGAAGGGTATACTTCGCAGCGAGGGTAAGGAGTACGTAATGAAGGACGGGGACGTTACTTTATTCAGATTTAACGTATAGGAGGTAATTTATGGCGAGTAAGCTCGAGAGAAAGATAAAAAGTAAGGCAAAAAAGACGATTAAAAAAACTCATTCGGGTTATATAATTATTGCCGTTATAGCTCTTATTGGTGGTCTTGCGATAGGTTATTTCGGAGCTTCGTTCATTTCCGGCGGAGACGTACTAAGCTTGAATGGCGATAAGATAACAGTTGTAAACGAGGGCGAGACTGTAACCTATATTGACGAGGGCATAAAATACGTATCAAACGGAAAGGACCTTTCGGGTAAATACGAAACCGATACCAATATGGTGAAAAATTCGGACGGCGCGTACGTTGGCGTTCCGACTGCCGATCAGGAGCTTTACATAGTATACACCGTACTCGAAGGAAGGGCTGCGGGGCAGACGCTTTACAGAGTGTTCAAGGTGGACACCCCTGCATCTCAGGGAGGTAACGCGCAGTGAAGAAATTTAACGGAATTGTAGCGGTATTTCTTGCGGTTGTGTTGATAGCTCTCGGAGCGTTTGGCGGCTACGTGGGCTACCACGAGCTTAACGAGCTTAAAGGCGAGGTATATGCCGATCCAAACGGTGAAATGCAGGTGCATTTTCTTGAGCTTGGTAACTGGTATACCGGCGACTGTACATACATAAAGGCGGGCGAGACGGACATTCTTATTGACGCCGGTTCTAATACCGATAGCATTAAAACAATAAAAAGCTACATAGATCAGTATGTAACAGACGGTAAGCTCGAATACGTAATAGTTACACACGCGCACAAGGATCATTATGCAGGATTTGCTACAAATGAAAACACAGATAGTCTTTTTGACCTTTACGAGTGCGAGATAATTATTGATTTTGCTCAAACAAATCAGGAGGCGGACGCTAACATGTATTCTAACTACGTCCGTGAAAGAGATGCCGAAATAGCCGCAGGCGCCACACACTATACGGCAAAGGAATGTATAGATCAAGATAAGAGAGTTTTTGCGGTATCAAGCGGCGTTACTATGACGGTACTTGATCAAAAGTACTATCACGAAAAGGATAAATCTGGTGAGAATAACCATTCGGTATGTACATTGTTTACCTGTGGTGAGGAAAGAGTGCTTCTCACCGGCGACCTTGAAAAAGAGGGCGAGAAATCTCTTATTGAGAAAAATGAGCTTTCAGAGGTTACGCTTTATAAAGCAGGACATCACGGCTCAAAAACATCGTCAAGCACCGAGCTTATGTCTATTGTTAAGCCGGAAATCATATGCGTTTGTTGCTGCGCGGGAAGCGACGAATATAGAGCTACAGCGGAAAACACATTCCCAACACAAGAGTTTATTGATAATGTTGCCCCATACACCGATGAGGTCTACGTAACATCTATTAGCACTGATAACGAGACAAGAGCGTTTGCGTCAATGAACGGAAATATAACGGTAAGTATAAACAGAAACGGATTTACCGTTAAATGCTCAGAGAGCGATATAAAGCTAAAGGATACCGATTGGTTTAAATCAAGCCGTACTTGTCCTGACGCGTGGAAATAGAAATCCGTCTACCAAAACAGATAAAAAATAATCGGGCTGAGTCAGCTTTTGACTCAGCCCGGTTTTTAGATTAGATAATTCAGACTGTTCTGTTAAAATAATAGCGAAGATATGTAGATTTTAGGTATGTTGATAGGGTGCTTGGATTATTCATTTCACCTGCGGGTATTGGCGAGCCGTTCGCAGCATCCTTGAAGTTGGAGAACCACCAATTATTTGACACCCCACTCGGAACAGTTACCTTGGTTAAACTCGCGCAATTCTCAAACGCTACTGCCTCTATTCTGCATATTTCCGCAGAAAGGTTTACCTCGGTAAGACGGGTAGCCTGAAAACAACCCGTAGCAATAGTGGTTACTCCCGCTTTAACGGTATATGTGGTTGCGTTTTTGCCGGGGGCGTAGCGAATAAGAGTTTTCATATCCTTAGAATAAAGGTCGCCGTCGGCAGATGCGAAATTCGGGTTTCCGGCCGCAACGTTTATTTGCTCAAGCTTCTTGCAGTCCTCGAATATAGAAACACCTATTTCGGTAAC
>JAFVUF010000010.1 GCA_017502875.1 Clostridia bacterium
CCAAGGCGCTGAACTTAGTAGGTGCGTATTGAAGTCAGGGTACACCCGTTCCCATCCCGAACACGGTAGTTAAGCTGTCTCTCGCCAACAATACTCGGAGGGAAACCTCCCGGAAAGATAGGTCCGTGCCTACATCAAAAACCTCCAAACCGTAAGGCTTGGAGTTTTTTATTACCTATTATCTAAATAAAATAACACGTTTCAAGCTTGTCGAAAACGGGTGCTATTAAATACATAATTAGTATAACCCGGTCATAAATAGCAGGGAAAATTAAATATAGTCTTCAGATGATTTCTGTGGAAATATTTACCTGTTAAGTAAGAACAAAGTAGCAAAGAACGTATAATAAACCGAAAGCGCTGATTACATCTGAGAAATTGATTATGATAGAGTAAAATTTCATATAAAACTAGAAAGCTGTCCTTCACGTTAGTGAAAGACAGCTTTTGGTTATTATTCTTTTGACAGCTTCTTTTTTTGCCAAGAGTACGTATTACATTTATGGCATTTCATATATCTCGTTCTGCCCGCGTGCATAGCGAAAAAAACGCTTTTATACTTTGGCACGTATTTATATCCGCATTTGGCGCATTCGTAATAACCCGCAGTCTGTTCTATTCTCAGCATAAACGGAGTTGCGATAATTATCGGGATTAAACACGCAAGTAATATCAAGGTGGCGAGCCATTCCGCCATCGGAACCGCTAAGGTGATTACCGTCGCAGCCAAAAGCGGCAAAAGGCATAGTATACCTGTCAGTATCTCCATACGGAGCAATCTTCTGTCGCTGTTTTCCTTCTGCTTTATCATTTCAATTAAGTTTTTTTCTAATTCTTCATTATATTTCTCCATTGTTACTACCTCCCCACTAAGCAGATCGTTTACTGTTATTTGTAGCTCTTTGCATAACGCAAGCATAATCGAGGAATCCGGCATAGCTCTGCCGTTTTCCCATTTAGAAACGGCTCTGTCGGTTATGTTCAGCTTTTCCGCGAGCTGCATTTGAGTCAAGCCGTTCTTTTTTCTGTTTTCGGCAATAAATTTGCCTATCTTAATCTGGTCCATTTTTTTACCTCCTTTCACTTGTATTATACCAAGTGAGCGTGTAAAAGTCTACATACCGCTGGTTGAGTGGGGGAAAATCAACCGAAAATATGGGTAAAAAGCTCCGTTTGGGTGTTTTGTACGCCCGATTGTTTGTGATTATATTCTGTCCTTTACCTCTGAACCGTATTCTGTAATCGGCGTATGAAGCCTTGCGAATTTATAGAACATAATGCTGGATACAGTCATTACCGCCATTGCGATAATTGCAAATAACTGTTGACCGTAAATATGTATACCGAAAATAACGTTACCGTTTCCTTGGATATAATTTAAAAGCGGTGTAAGCAAAGTCGTGGTAAGGAAGCCTAACGGACCGGCGATTACGTTTTTAATTGCAATGGCTGACGTGTGGTGTTCTTCCTCTACCATTTCAAGCACTATGGGGTCTGTGCCCAAGGAAAAAGCGGAAAAACCAAGATTATAAACTATATAATACAAGATAAACATTATCATTCCGTTTTTCGGTGTGCATAAAATAATAAAAATATTGGACAAGGCAATCATCGGAAGACCTATTTTCATCGTTTGAGCAAGAGAGTGTCGTCTGGCGTAATTACCGAATATAGATAAGAATAATATTGCCGAAATGGAAGAAATGGTCATTATAACGGTTACTTTTGTCATTGAAAGACCAAGCTCTCGTATCTGATACGTTCCAAAAAACGGAACTGCTATCGCCTGACTGATTGAATATACAATAAAAAACAGTAGATATTTGCGATAAACTTTATTTTTTATCAGAATTTTGAAGCTCCTGATAACAGAGTCACATTTTTTACAGGTTCGCCTAGGCTTCTCCTTTGCAAGAAGCAATGTAATAAAGTGGAGGATATTAAGGACCAGAATAGTTATAGAGAATGTTATTAACATGCCCTCAAGATTTCCGGACTTTGTAAAATTATCCGCAACCATACTTGCTATAAATGTGAAGATAAGCCCGCATACGTTAGAAATAACCGAATTTATTCCGAGAAACGTACCTCTGTATTCGGGTCGAGTGATTCCTAAGAACCAATTGGCGACGAGAGGAGCGCTTATCTGGTTCATTATCATTGATGAGAGTATACAGATGAAAAATATCGCCGAGTTTGCCATGGCGGTAAGACCCATAAATGGGATCATATAAAGAACAGAGTAGAGCAAATTATTTAACGTAGTTAAAAAAATTACTGTCCCCTTACTTGATTTACGGTAGGATAAAGGAACGGAGGCGAATTGAAAAAAACAAGCGAGGCTTGCAAGGGAGCTGAGCATGCCTGTCATACCGTCGGAGATACCGATGGCAGTAGTGAGCTTAGCGAGGTATGCGCCCGTTGTGATTATTGATATAAGATATGCAAAAGCGCATTTTGGGTAATACATAGTGCGGCTGAACGCATAAGGATCTTTGGTCTTTTTTTCTACTGAATTCACGTTACTCACCTCGTTTCCCTAGCTGGAATAGTATGGCTTCATTATATCAAAAAAGAAGCATTTGTCAATGATTTTTACAAAAATATTTTTTACAATATTTTAGCAAAAGCTATTGACTTTTTTTATGCTTTGAGTATAATATTTTCCCCCTTTTTTGATAAAAAAACACCGCAGGGTGAAATGGTTGAAAATCCAAATTCTTGCGATGCTTATTTATTTGTTTTAGGGTTGTCCGTTCTCTCAAGTAGGTAGTCTATGGATACGTCAAAATAGTCGGCAAATCTTATAAGCGTTGTGTAGTCCGCTTCACGCTCTCCATTTTCATAACGGCTTATACTGTTTTGGTTCATACTCAAATCAAGAGCTAATTTGAGCTGGGATATGCCTTTTTTCTTTCTTACTTCCTTTAATCTCATTTTTTTCTCCAAAAAATTTAATAAATCACTTGACAATATTATACCATTATGGTATAATTTAAATATCCCATTTTGGTATAAATAAATTAAGAGGTGAAGGATTATGACATCTAATAACGTGATTCCCGAAGCAAACTATGTTGATAAACAAAAGGTTGATATGTTCATAATGAGCAATCAGAAGTATTTTCCGTCTGACAAGATAATATTCTTAAAGGAAAAGCTTTACAGAATGGACGAGTCAAGATTTTCGATGGTAAGCACCGTTGACTTTAAGGAGCCAACAACGATGCTGATTATATCACTGTTTTTAGGCTCATTGGGCGTAGACCGTTTTATGCTTGGCGAAACAGGAGCAGGCGTATTAAAGTTGTTGACCGGCGGTTGCTGCGGAATACTTACCTTAATAGACTGGTTTTCAGTGCAAAAAAAGGCAAAAGAGCTTAATTTCAAAAATATTATGACCCTTATTTAATGAGAAAAAACATACAAAAAAGAGTGATAGAGCAGCATATTATCTATTTTTCGGTAGTATGCTGCTTTATTGCTGTTATGCAAATAAGTAATATTTACTGTCCGATTCGGGCTTTTTTAGGCGTACCCTGTCCTACCTGTGGAGTTACGAGAGCTATTTTATCGCTTTTAAAGTTGGATTTTAATGGGTATATGCGATATCAGCCGTTAGCTCTGCCGTTGGTTGCTTCTGTTATCCTGTTACTGCATGTCGGTGTTATAAGAAAACGTCGGTTAATATATATATTTGTGTCTGTCGTTTTACTTTTAAATACCGTAAGGTATATCTGTGTACTGCTGAATATTTTTTGTTGACAGTATTACATTTTTATGCTATAATCAAGTATAAAAATGGGAAAAGAGGGATATATATGCAGAAAAACATTAGTTTAAAAAAGGCGCTTATGTACGCCTTTGCTTTTTCCGTATTACTCTTTTGGGAGCTTTTTCTGTGTCTTGTAAAAAACAAGGAGTTTTTTGATATCTTTGTAAGCGCCGCGCTTCCTATTTACATGGCGGCGGTTGTTTTGATACTGTATCCGATTTTCAGGTACGTAAACTCAGCGTTTTGGTTTTTTCCTCTTTTTATTCTGGGAGCGTGCGTAATCATAGGTCTGCCGACTTTTATTTTAGTCGGACTTAAATGCGAGAGCTTTGGAATCGGAACCGGACTTGCTTATATTATTTACGGATATATTTTAGCTGTTGTGTTAATATCTCTTTGTGTATTTGACGTTCTGATAACCGCGCTTGTAAGAATTGTAAAAAGCGCTAAACACCGGGAAAATTAAATTTTATTAAATGTATTTTTCCCCCTTGACAAATATAAAAGCATGTAGTATAATATATAAGGTTAATATTTTGGCTTTGACAGGGCAAAAGATACCGAAAAGCGACCTTCAGAGAGCTGCCGCGCGGTGAAAGGCAGTGGCGTATTCGGTTTTCGAACTCTCCCTTGAGCCTTCGACTGAACGGCTTTTATGCCAATTAGGAAGAACGGGCGTCTCCCGTTACAGAGAACAGCATATAATTTGTATGCGATGAGGTGGACTTATTTTAAGTCAATCAGAGTGGTACCGCGAAGTTGCTTTCGTCTCTGTGTGTTTGAGACGGAAGTTTTTTTTATTTCAAATCGGCTAAAATTCCGCGCTACTTCGTTTTATCGCTTGGTGCGGCTCGACTTACGTCAGGTAAGCCTTCGCCTTGCCCCTGTGCTCGCGCCTCGTATCACGAAATTTTATCTCGATTTGTGTTGTTGTAAAATTCCGCGTTACCACATATCAAACAAGTAATAAATTATATCACATAAAGGAAATGGCTATGAAAAACACAGCAAAATACCAAAGACAGTTTTTCCCGGCGCCGAAAACGGCAATGAAGTGGGCAAGCAAGACTTATATCGAAAAGGCTCCGTCGTGGTGCTCGGTAGACCTGCGCGACGGAAATCAGTCGCTTATAATTCCTATGAATTTAGAGGAAAAGCTTGATTTCTTCAAGCTTCTCGTCAAGATAGGCTTCAAGGAGATAGAAGTCGGCTTCCCAGCGGCAAGTGAAACGGAGTACACCTTCCTGCGTACCCTTATCGAGCAGGATATGATTCCCGACGACGTTACGGTTCAGGTGCTTACCCAGAGCCGTGAGCACATTATCAGAAAGACCTTCGAGGCTTTAAAGGGCTGCAAAAACGCAATAGTTCACCTCTATAACTCTACCTCGGTAGCTCAGCGTGAGCAGGTCTTCCGCAAGAGCAAGGAGGAGATAATCAAAATCGCTACTGACGGCGCCGAGCTTTTCAATAAGATAGAGGCTGAGACGGGCGAGAGATTCCGTTATGAGTACTCTCCCGAGTCCTTTACGGGAACCGAGCCTGAGTTTGCGCTTGAAATTTGTAACGCGGTGCTTGACATCTGGAAGCCCACCCCTGACAGAAAGGCTATAATCAACCTGCCCGTAACCGTTGAGCTTTCTATGCCGCACGTTTACGCAAATCAGGTCGAATATATGTGCGATAACTTAAAGTACAGAGAGGCTGTTGAGGTCTCGCTCCACCCGCATAATGACCGCGGTTGCGCCGTTGCGGACTGTGAGCTTGGACTGCTTGCGGGCGCTGACAGAATAGAGGGAACTCTGTTCGGCAACGGAGAAAGAACGGGCAACGCCGACATAGTTACCCTTGCGCTTAATATGTTCTCGCAGGGAGTTGAGCCTAATCTTGACCTTACTAATATGCCCGAGATAACCGAGCTTTACGAAAGAGTTACAAGAATGCACGTCTATGAGCGTCAGCCCTATGCCGGAAAGCTCGTCTTTGCGGCGTTCTCAGGCTCTCATCAGGACGCAATAGCCAAGGGTATGAGGTTCAGAGAAGAAAAGCAGAGCAAGACGTGGACTGTTCCGTATCTTCCCATTGACCCAACGGACGTTGGCAGAGTTTACGAAACGGACGTTATCCGTATCAACTCTCAGTCGGGTAAGGGTGGAATAGGTTATCTGCTTGAACACAATTACGGCTACATTCTTCCCGCAAAAATGCGAGAGGACGTTGGATATGCCGTCAAGAGCGTCTCCGACCACGCTCACGCGGAGCTTTCGCCCGCTGAGGTGCTTAACGTATTCGAGAGCAAGTATATCAACATAGATACTCCTTATAAGCTTGTTGATTACCACTTTGTTCGCGGCGATGACGTAAAGGCTTACCTTACTGTTGAGGTTGAGGGTGAAACCAAGGATATAGTAGCAAGAGGTAACGGACGTCTTGACGCGGTAGCTAACGCTGTAAAGCAGTATCTCGGAATTAATTTTACCGACCTTACCTACGAGGAGCACGCGCTTTCTCAGGGCTCTACCGCAAAGGCGGTAACTTATATGAGTATAGTTCTTGACGGCGGCAAGAAGGTCTGGGGCGCCGGCGTTCACGACGATATTATAGCTTCCTCAATTAACGCTCTGTTTTCCGCTGTCAACCGCGGAATAGCAAAATAAGTAATTTCAGATTAAAGGAGATATACGGTTATGGCAATGACTATGACTCAGAAGATACTCGCGGCGCACGCAGGTCTTGACAGTGTTGTCGCTGGTCAGCTTATTAAAGCAAAGCTTGATATGGTGCTCGGTAACGATATTACCACGCCCGTAGCTATAAACGAGTTTAAAAAACACGGCTTTACCGAGGTTTTTGATAAAGAAAAGGTCTCGCTTGTTATGGACCATTTCGTTCCTAACAAGGACATCAAGGCGGCTCAGCAAACCAAGCAGTGCCGTTGCTTTGCGGGCGAGTGCGGAATCAAAAACTACTACGACGTAGGCGATATGGGTATAGAGCACGCCCTGCTTCCCGAAAAAGGACTTGTAGGCCCCGGCGACGTAATAATCGGCGCGGACTCCCACACCTGCACGTACGGCGCTCTCGGCGCGTTTTCGACGGGCGTAGGCTCGACGGATATGGCGGCGGGCATGGCTACGGGTGAGGCGTGGTTCAAGGTACCCTCAGCTATCAAATTCGTGCTTACGGGTGAGCTGAAGGACTGCTGCTCTGGTAAGGACGTTATACTTCATATCATCGGAAAAATAGGCGTTGACGGCGCTCTTTATAAGTCTATGGAGTTCACGGGCGAGGGAATGCATACGCTTAGTATGGACGACCGACTCTGTATGGCTAACATGGCTATTGAGGCAGGCGCGAAGAACGGTATCTTTGAGGTCGATGACGTAACCCTAAACTACTATAAGGAGCGTATGACGCACCCCTATACCGTTTATACGGCAGACCCTGACGCCGAGTACGACGAGGTAATTGAAATAAACCTCTCCGATATTGAGCCTACCGTAGCATGTCCTCACCTTCCTGAGAATACTAAAAACGCAAGCGAGCTTTCTTCCGTTAAGATAGACCAGTGTGTTATCGGCTCCTGCACTAACGGAAGAATATCCGATATGGCTGCCGCCGCTAAAATTCTTAAGGGTAAGCATGTAGCTCCCGGAGTTCGCTGTATAATTATCCCCGCAACCCAGAAGATATATATGGAGTGCGTAAAGCTTGGATATATCGAGACATTTATAAACGCGGGCTGCGTAGTTTCTACCCCCACCTGCGGTCCTTGTCTTGGCGGATATATGGGTATTCTCGCCGAAAACGAGGTCGCGGTAGCTACCACAAACAGAAACTTTATCGGAAGAATGGGACACGTAACGAGTAAGATATATCTCGCAAGCCCGGAAACCGCGGCAACCTCCGCTATCAAGGGCTACATATGCGATCCCCGCAATATATAAGAAAGGCTGGTAACTGAAATGATCGCACACGGAACAGTTCATAAGTACGGTGATAATATCGATACCGACGTAATAATCCCCGCGCGTTACCTCAATACCGCAAATCACGCGGAGCTTGCCTCCCACTGCATGGAGGATATAGACAAGGAGTTCGTTTCCAAGGTCAAAAAGGGCGATATAATGGTCGGCGGCGCAAACTTCGGCTGCGGCTCGTCTCGTGAGCACGCCCCCATAGCTATAAAGGAAGCGGGTATTTCGGTGGTTATTGCCGAAACATTTGCAAGAATTTTCTACCGCAACGCAATAAATATTGGTCTGGCTATACTTGAGTGTCCCGAGGCAAGTAAAAAAATCGATACGGGTGATGACGTAGAGGTCGATTTCGACACGGGGGTTATCGTAAACCATACAAAGAACGAGACCTATAAGGGTCAACCCTTCCCCCCGTTTATTCAGGAGATAATCGCTAAGGGTGGACTTTTGAATTCTATCGCAAAAAAATTATAGGATAGAAAGGTGTGAAAAAATGCCGTTTTTACTCATATTGGCATTTATAATTGGTTTTTTTGAAGTATTGTATAAAAATAATAAATGAAACGAGTAAAGTGATATGGTAAAGAAGATAACAGTTTTAAAGGGCGACGGAATTGGTCCTGAAATAGTAAACGAGGCGCTTAAGGTGCTTGATAAAATAGGCGAAAAATACGGTCATAGCTTTGAGTACACCTACGTAGATATCGGTGGCTGCTCAATAGATAAGCACGGCGTACCGATAACCGACGAGGGTATGGCTCTTTGTAAGAGCGCCGATAGCGTTCTGCTTGGCGCGGTAGGCGGTCCGAAATGGGATAACTGTCCTCCCGCTATCCGTCCCGAAAAGGCTCTGCTCGCGGTCAGAAAGGAGCTTGGACTTTTTGCCAATCTCCGTCCTACAAAGCTTTTTAAGCAGCTTGCTGACGCCTCTCCCTTGAAGCAGTCTATCGTTGGAAACGGTATAGACCTTCTTATAGTCAGAGAGCTTACGGGCGGCGTTTATTTCGGTAAGAGAACTACCGAGGAGGTAAACGGCGAGCTTGTTGCGACTGATATTATGCCTTATTCCGAGCATGAGATTGAGCGCATCGGACGCATCGCTTTTGAGACTGCGATGAAAAGAGGTAAAAAGCTCGCTTCCGTTGATAAGGCAAACGTTCTTGATACCTCCCGTCTTTGGAGAAAGACTATGCACCGTCTTGCCGAGGAGTATCCCGAGGTTGAGTACAGTGATATTCTCGTTGACAACACCGCTATGCAGCTTATCAAGAACCCCACGCAGTTCGACGTTCTCGTAACCGAGAATATGTTCGGAGATATTCTTTCGGACGAGGCATCTATGCTTACCGGCTCTATCGGTATGATGCCCTCGGCTTCGCTTTCGTCGGGCAGCCTCGGAATGTACGAGCCTATCCACGGCTCAGCTCCCGACATTGCGGGAATGAACATCGCTAACCCGATAGGAACTATCCTGTCCGCCGCCATGATGCTCCGCTATTCCTTCAATATGGCAGCCGAGGCCGACGCCATAGAGAACGCCGTTAACGCGGTTCTTGACGCAGGCTACCGCACAGGCGACATTATGCAGGAGGGCTGTACTAAGGTCAGCTGCTCAGAAATGGGCGACCTTGTGGTTTCCAATATATAAGGGAGATACGGTCGCTTTTAAAAAAGCCGCATTTTCTCATAAATCAAACAAAACGAAAGCTCCTCATTTTGAGGAGCTTTTTTGTGTTTTCGCTTAAAAGAGAAGCGCTTTTAAAGCTTGAGATTTTAATTTATTTCTCACGTTTTTTCAGCGCCCCGCGCATTTCATTCAGCTCCTCGCCGTATCTTAGGGAGCGCATTGTCGGGAATGCGCGCAAAAGACGTTTTTGTTGACCGCTTAAATCAGGCGTAAGTCCTGATTTGTCGGAATGACCCTTTAGCTTAACGTTAAAGCCGGAAAAGCCCTTTACGGTTATAAAGAAGTCAAGTATAAACGTAACCAGAATAGCGGCGGTTAGCGCGATAAAAATTACCCTTGGAATACCCTCAGCAAGCTTTACGGTAAATGGGTGTATAAATTTTATCAGAAGCACCGCAAACGCCCCGAAAACAGCGGCGGCTCCGAGGCAAATTCGCCCGTGAAGATTGAATTTAAATTTAGAGTAGTCCCAAAGACGCGCCGCAAACAGCTTTTCGATAACAAGCGAGGTGGCGTACTCAATGGCACAAGCGATAAGCGCGCCGAAAAGAAAGATAAGGAAGGGACTGCTTTCCCTACCGAGCAGAAGTAAAAAAACTACACTGCCAAAGCCGTATATAGGGCAGTATGGGCCGTTTAAAAAGCCTCGGTTGACGGTATGCCCCGCCTCGACAGAGCAGAGAACCGTCTCATATACCCAACCGAGTACGGAGTACAGAGCGAAATAAAAGATATAAGAAATAAACATAATACTATACCGAAGAAATTGTTTTTATATATTTTTTCCGCGATATAGAAAAATTAACCCTAAAACCGTTTTGGGATTTTTTTCTTATTATGTTAAAACCAAAAACAGCGCCCACCTTTTGTGAGCGCTGTGATTTTTTAAAAAGTATTAATTGTACTCAAACTCAAAATCTCCGTCTACGCATTTGTCTACCGTTTCAAGAATTACGTAGATTGTTTTTTCGTTATCATATTTGCTATCAAGCGCAATCGTTTCATCGAGGGCTTGTCTCGCCTTGACTGTGCGGAGCAATTCTTTTTCACCGTCAACACCGATATAAACGTTCATCTCGCCCTCGGCAAGACTTGCTTCAAAATCAAGCGTATGCTCCGCTGCGCCGTCTCTTCGTAATTTGAAATTATATGTACCGTTAAAGGTAGCGAATTCCATGCTTGCCTCATCGCCAATGCAGGAAGTAATCATCAATGTTGCGGAATAGCTTTTAACGTATCCCCCGCAAGCGCAGAGAATAACGAGTGTAAGCGCAAGCGCCAATACCAAGCAAACCTTTTTCATAACTGCATTTCCCTTTATTTTTATCAAATTTAAGCTTACCTTAGCGTCATTATACCATAATATCACCTAAAAGTCAATAAAAAACAGCACCCACCTTTGTGAGTGCTGTAATTCTTGAAATAATTGCCGTAAGGCTGTAAATATCTCTTGGAGTTTTAGCAATACCGTTTGATATCGTGAATATCGTTAAATATCGTGTGATATCGTAGCTTTATCGTGTGATTTCGTGCGATATCGTGAATATCGTGAGTATCGTCGCATAAAGTGTTGCACCAAATTTGCACCAAAATTACACCAACATTCAACGCTGTTCTGCTCGACAAATTGGAATTTACTGAACATTAGAGATAAGTTATTCACTGCAGTATGGATATGTCCAATTGTTTTGCTTTTTAAACTCTAAAACATCTTCCGCATTACATATAAAACCGTTGTTTGATTCATTGGAATACATAACCATTACACCTTTTTCTTTATCATAGTTGCCGTCTTTATCGGTAATAACCCAAAGAGTTATGCTGTAAGAAGTGTATTCATCTGTCTTTTTCCAATCAGGATTATCGTGGTGTTGATGAACTCCGTATATTTCATGTAATATTTTCCCATCCGCATCCACTTGAAGAATACTGTTATATCTGTGCGGAACAGTAGACGGATTTGCCAAATTTAATGTTTTAGAATAGTCATTTAATATTTTGTTACATTCGACCGAACTGAGGGAATATGTGTTCTTTCCCAAAGCTTTATAATCTGTGATTGGATAAGAAATACATTTACTTTTATCTATCGGTTTATTCCAATCATTTTCTTCTTTTAACTTATCCTTGTTTTGCAAGTAGAATTCTTCTGTTTTATTCTTTAGATGATCCTCTTTAACTCCCTCATATAAGTGTTCAGACTCTATAAAGGTCAATTCATAATTCATTTCGGGATAAAAATATACGTTGCTGTCATCACAAGCTTGAGAAATGATTAAGCAAAAAACTTGATTGCCATAATCTTCGCAATAAGAAAATAGTGTTCTGCCGTAATCATCCTGTTCCCAAATATAAATATCCGAGTTGTATGCTCCCTCACCATGATGCATATATCCTTCGGCATCAGGAATGCTATAAATTGCGGTGGTATATAGTTCTTTATATTCTCCACGATACGGAAAAGGATTTTCTCTATTGAACACACATCCGGATAGCCCCAATGAACAAGTAAATAAAATAATGCTACATAACACTAAGGATAATACTTTTTTCATTTAAATCCCTCCTTGTAATATTCAAGTTTATCGATTAGTTAGATTATACCATAAAAACGGCAAAAAGTAAATAGGACGGCAGAGTTTTTACAAATTGGACCGCCCATAAAATACAAAAAGCCCTGCATTGCAGAGCTTTTTGTATATCGAAATAATCCCAAACGGGTAATTATCTCTTGGAGTTTTAGCAATACCGTTTGATATCGTGAATATCGTGTAATATCGTGTGATATCGTAGCTTTATCGTGTGTTTTCGTGCGATATCGTGAATATCGTGAGTATCGCCCTGTAAAGTGTTGCACCAATTTTGCACCAAAAATCACACCAACAGTTAACGCTGTAGCTTGGCAAAAAATCATATTCGTCTATGGTGTAGCTTGAAAATATTTGGATTCTATCATATCACCAAACAGATGTCCGACATCACCTACATTCTCAACAAACACCCCCTCGGAGTCAAACACGTTGCAATCTCCATAATAAAAGGTTTTGTTATTGTCGTCTGTATAGGTACATCCAAATAAAACAATCATATTGCCATTGCTTTGATGTAAGACTAATGTTTTTCCCATCGGTTCGTTCAAGGCAGTTCCAAAGACCAGGTATTCATCCTCTGCTATATCATTCAAAATATTTTCAAAATCAGATTCATCTAGAGTCGCAATTAAAGTTGCCTTGTTAAAATCGAATCTTGGTTTTTCCTTTCCATTGATGCGAAGAAGTTCGGGATTTTCATTTTTGTAATCATAGAGTTCAATTTTCACCGTATTAGCGAACAGCTCATCTCTATCAATATGATTTGTTCCCGGGTCACAACCGACGAGAAGCAAAAGACAACACAAGACACATATAAATGATAATACCTTTTTCATAAATTGTTTCACCTTTTTAGTTCAAGTTTATGCACCAATTGTATTATACCATAATTTTTACCAAAAGTAAATAGGACGGCGGAAGAAAATGAATTGACGGCAAGCCGTCATGAATTGAAGCCTTGCGGCTTCATGATTTGAAATCTGCGATTTCATGAATTGAATTGCCCTGTTTCTCTAATGCCGCAGGCAATTCATGCACTGTTGTGCAATTCATGGCGTCAGCCAATTCATGCCCGTAAGGGCAATTCATTGTTCTCCAAGAGATAACAAAAAAGGCTCTGTAGTTGCAGAACCTTTTTTGCAAGTTTCGACCAAAGGTCGAAATTATCTCTTCGAGAACTGAGGAGCGCGACGAGCGGCCTTGAGACCGTACTTCTTTCTCTCCTTCATTCTGGGGTCACGGGTAAGGAAGCCTGCCTTCTTAAGAGCGGGACGGTAGCTTTCGTCTGCCTGAAGGAGAGCCTTTGCAAGACCGTGACGGATAGCGCCTGCCTGACCGGAGATTCCTCCGCCGGTTACGGTACAAACGATATCGAACTTACCGACGGTATCGGTAACCTCGTAGGGCTGATTTACGATGAGCTTAAGAGTTTCAAGACCAAAGTAATCGTCGATATCACGCTTGTTGATGGTAATCATACCGGTACCGGGATATACTCTTACTCTTGCGATGGACTTCTTTCTTCTGCCTGTTCCGTAGAAATAGGGCTTTGCACTTTTATACATTTCGTTATTTCTCCTTTCCTACATTACAGAGTCTCGGGCTTCTGAGCAGCATGGTTGTGCTCTGCGCCCTTGTAGATTTTAAGACGGGTGAGGGACTTAGCGCCGATAGAGTTCTTGGGAAGCATTCCCTTAACCGCAAGCTGCATTGCAAGCTCAGGACGCTTTGCCATAAGGGTCTTGTACTGAACCTCCTTGAGTCCTCCGATGTAACCGGAGTGATGGCGGTAGTACTTCTTCTCGAGCTTAGCTCCGGTAAGGATAGCCTTCTCGACATTGATGATAATAACGTAATCGCCGCAGTCAACGTGAGGAGTGAAGTCCACACGGTGCTTACCGTTGAGGAGCTTTGCCGCCTCAGCCGCGGTTCTTCCGAGCGGCTTGTCTGCTGCGTCAATTACATACCATTTGCGCTCAATGGTCTGTGCGTTAGCCATGTAAGTAGACATTTTGATTTCCTCCATAAAAATTCGATTTTTTCATCACGAATGAGATTATACCAAAATTCTTTACGAATGTCAATACCTTTTTAAAAGATTTTTTCGAAAATTCAATAATTGTTTTTACTTACTCTTTTTATCTCGTTTTATCTCATTTTTTCTCGTTTTTTCTAACTTAGTAATTTATTAAAAATAAAATAAAAAAACGCACTTGCCCTTGCGGCAACTGCGTTTTTATCCTTATATATTATTTTTCGTAGAAAAGAACTCCTAAGGTACCGGGACCGCAGTGGCTGGAAATAACTCCGCCCGCGCGGGTAATGAGTATCTCGTCAAAGTAATTCAGCTCCGTAAGCATAGCTTTGACCATATCAACAGTCGCATCATCGCAGCCCGAATGAGTAATAAACACTCTCTCAGGCTCTGCGTTGAGAAGCGTGGGCTTAAGCTCGTTTACGTAGCTGGTAAGCGCCACGGGCATTTTTCCGCGGAACTTTTTGCCAACACCCATAGCGCCGTCCTTCACGACTATCATGGGGTGAAGCTTGAGCGCGCTTGCGAGAAGCGCGGTAACAGCGGTACATCTTCCGCCTCTTGAGAGGTATGTAAGGGTATCTACGATAAAGCTGGCGCGGACTCTGCCTCTTGCGCTCTCTATCTCCTTAACAATAGTCTCGGCGTCAACGCCCGCTTCCGCCATTTTACAAGCCTTTATTATCTGAAGACCTATACCTGTTGAGAGGTTTTGGGAGTCTATAACGAAAAGTCTGTCGTACTCCTCCTGCTCGGAGATAAGTCTGGCTATATTGCAGGTGGTGCTCATCTGTCCGGAGATACCGAAGAAGATGATATCCTCCTTTGCGTCCATAAACGGCTGTATTATTTCAAGAGTTTTATCAAAAGAAAGCGCCGCGGTCTTGGGCGTTGTTTTATTTGCGTCTGCCCATGCGTATATCTCGTCAGGAGAAACCTCAACTCCGTCGTAGTAGCTCTTGTCTCCCATAACGACACAAAGCGGTATTACCGTTACGCCGTATTTTTCAACAAGCTCCTTAGAGAGGTCGCAGGTGCTGTCCGCAATGATTCTGACTTTGCTCATTTTAGAAATGATCCTTTCTTTTAAGCATAAACGTTTTAGTAGCATAGATGTATTATATCACGAATATGTGAATATTTCAAGAAGTTTTGTCAAAATAAGATTATAATAAAGTAAACGCGCTTAACTGTACTGTGAGTTATAAAGCTCGGCGTACGCTCCGTTTGCGGCGAGAAGGCTGTCGTGGGTGCCGCTTTCTACTATGTCGCCGTTCTTCATAACGAGAATTATATCCGCATTTTTGACGGTGGAAAGCCTGTGGGCTATGACAAAGCAGGTTTTGCCCTTCATTAAATCGGTCATTGCCTCGCTTATCGTGGCTTCCGTTCTCGTGTCAACGTTTGAGGTAGCCTCGTCAAGAATAAGGATAACGCTTTTTGGCAGCATGGAACGTGCGATTGTCAGCAGCTGCTTCTGACCTTTGGAGATGTTAGTTCCGTTGTCCGTAAGTACGGTCTGATATTCGTTTGGCAGAGCCTCGATAAAGCCGTTTATCTTAGCCGCCCTTGCCGCGCGCATAACGTCCTTTTCGGTAACGTTCTCGCTTCCGTAGGCGATATTTTCGTAAACTGTTCCGTTAAAGAGCCAAGTGTCCTGCAAAACCATAGTAAACGCTTTTCTCAGGGAATCGCGGCTTCGCTTACGGATATCAACTCCGTCTATAAGTATCTGACCGCTTCCAACATCATAAAAGCGCATAAGCAGGTTGACCATAGTGGTCTTTCCCGCGCCCGTTGGTCCGACTATCGCCACCAGACTGCCGGGCTCGACCTTTAAACTCAGGTTGTGAATTACAGTCTTATCCTCGGTGTATCCGAAGGAAACGTTCTTAAATTCAACCTCGCCCTTAGTTATCGGCTCTGTTATAGCGTCCGTAACGTCGGGAGCTTCCTCAGGCTCGTCCATAAGCCTGAAAACACGCTCGCCCGCGGCAAGCGCGGACTGTATCTCGCTGTATATGTTGGTTATCTCGTTTATAGGAGCTGAGAATTTCCTCGAATAAAGCACGAATGAGGATATAGCTCCAAGACTCATTACAGTCGGGTCGTACAGATAGAGCAGAGCGCCGAAAAGGGAGATAAGGGCAAGGGAAACGTTGTTAATGAAGTTTACCGACGGACCCGCAAGACAGGCGTGGCGGTCTGAACGGTAGTAGGCGCGGATAGCCGCCTCATTTTTTACATCGAAGCGCTCAATGAACTGCTTTTCGCGGTTGTATGCCTTTATGGTCTTGAAGCCGCCTATCGATTCCTCGGCGTATCCGTTAAGCTCGCCAAGCTTACCCGAGCGCTCTCTGAAAAGAGGTCTGCCCTTTTTTGCTCTCCAACGTGAGAAAAGAATAGAGGCGGGAATGGTGAAAACGAAAATAATGAGGAGAACTCTCGAAATTGAGAACATCATTATAAATGAACCGACTATCGTGATAGCGGCGGTGCATATCTGTATAAGGTCGGCGGAAAGGGAAGCGCTTACCGTGTCAACGTCGTAGGAAAGGGTGCTTATAACCTCGCCTGACTGATGGGTGTCGAAGAATTTTACGGGAAGCCTTGAAAGCTTGTTGAATAGGTCGCGGCGAATATTGAAGGTTATCTTCTTGCTTACCGTTGACATAAGGAAGGTGTTCAAAAGTGAGATAAGCGCGGACGAGACGTAGCATATCACCATAAGTGAAGCATAGTAAAAAACAGTGCCGAAATCCACGTTTCCGGGAGTTATGGCGTTGATAGACGGCTCGGTAAGCTTCGGGCCGATAAGCGAAAGCACGTTACCTGTAACAACTAAAAGTCCGATAATGATAAACGGCTTTTTCATCTGTTTTAGGTAGTGCCAAAGGCGAACAATAACTGCCTTTCTGCGCTCTCCGCTAAGCCTTTCGGCTCCGCTTTGCCCTTTTCTGTAAAAATTCCCAGGGGCTCTGTTCATTTTTTCATCTCCTTTCCGCTTTGTTTTTTATACTTTATTTGCCACCAGACGCTTGATAATTAATGAGCCTATTCTTCCATTTGCGCAGGCTTTACTCACTGTTCGCACAAACACTATTAATTTGCGAGTGCCGCAATGAGTTTATATATCATCAAGGTTCTTGGTGACCTGTTTGTTTGCACCAATAACCCTTATTTGCCAGGCGGTGCTGTGAAATATTTCGATATTTTCAAAAACCTTTGTCCTACTCACTGTTCGCACAAACACTATTAATTTGCGAGTGCCGCAATGAGTTTATATATCATCAAGGTTCTTGGTGACCTGTTTGTTTGCACCAATAACCCTTATTTGCCAGGCGGCGCTGTGAAATATTTCGATATTTTCAAAAACCTTTGTCCTACTCACTGTTCGCACAAACACTATTAATTTGCGAGTGCCGCTTGGCACCCCATTTGGGCTTCAAAGGTGTGGCGGTAAAGCTCGCAGGTATTAAGCAGCTGCTCGTGAGTTCCCATTCCAACCACCTTGCCGTCGTCGGTAACGATAATAAGGTCGCAGTCCTTGATGGTCGCTACTCGCTGAGCGACGAACACCTTAGTGCATTCGGAGTAATTTTTAGCCACGTTTCCACGTAGCAGAGCGTCGGTTTTGTAGTCAAGACCACCGCTTGAATCGTCAAGAATAAGTATTTCGGGGTTACCCGCAAGCGCCCTTGCGATAAGCATACGCTGCTTTTGACCGCCACTCAGGTTAGCCGCCTTTACGTTAAGCGCGTAATCGTAGCCGCCCTGCTTTTCCATAATGAAATCGTGAGCCATAGCCGCGCCCGTAGCCTTTAAAACGTCCTCATCGGACACCTCGCGTCCGAATGTGATATTTTCTCTTATGGTGTCGCTCATAAGAAAATCCGTTTGAAGCGCAAAGCCGAACATAGAATAAAGACGTTCTCTCGGAATAGATAAAATATCCTCGCCGTTTATTCTTACGGTTCCCTCGCTTGCGGCATAGAAGCGCAGCAGCAGACTTATTATCGTGGTTTTTCCGCTACCCGTTGAGCCAATAATTCCGAGAGAATCGCCGTTTTTGATTGCAAAGCTAAGGTTTTCAATGTTGTTGCGATTGCCGAGATAGGAAAAGCTTACGTTTTCAAAGGAAATATGCGAATCGGTCTCTATCTTTTCCTTTCCGCCCTCATACTTTTCACTTTCGCTTAAAAACACCTCGTTCAGACGCTTGGCTGACGCAAGCCCCTTGCTTAGATTCATAAACAGGCGGTTTATCATCATAAGAGCGTTTAGTATTATGGTGAAATAGCTTAGAAAAGCAATTATGACTCCCGGCTCGGACTGAAGCGCCTGAACTCTATACGCGCCGATGATTATTGCGCCAACGAGACCGAGATTAAGAAGAAGCGACATGACGGGGCTTGACAGACCCGTAACCGTAGCGGCTTTTTTATCACAGGCGTAAATTCTTTCGTTTATCTCATGGAAGCGCTGTCTTTCGTATTCGGTCTTTGAAAGAGCCTTTATAACCCTTATGCCGTCCATATGCTCGCGCAGCATACCGACCATATCGTCGGCGTTTTTCTGTACCCTGCTGTAAAGTTTTACTCCGATTCTTGAAATGATGAAAACGGAAACGAAAACGATAGGCATAAGTGAAACGAGGATAAGCGTAAGCGCGGGGTCAAGAAACGCGGCTATCAGAACTCCGCCAATAACCATTATAGGAGCGCGTACACCGAGGCGCTGAACCATAAGCAGCATATTGTGGAAATTATAGGTGTCGCTGGTCAGTCTTGAAATAAGGGTTGGAACGGTAAACTCGTCCGTCTTTTGGCAGGAGAGGGAAAGCGTTTTTTCATAAAGGTCGTGCCGAACCGCCTCGGTTATTTCGCTTGCGACCTTGGAGGCGCGCCTGTTGGCTATGATGTTGCCGAACAGAGCGATAAGTGAGCAAAAAAGCATGATGCCGCCGAAAATGAACATCTTCGAAACGTTTTTTTCAGGCGCGATATCGTCAACCATATAAGAAAGAAGGGACGGCAAAAACAGCTCGGCAAGCGAGCCTAAAAACTTTATTATAAAGCCAACCGCTATCATCGGCATTTTGGGCTTTATATACTGTCCGACTGTTCTTGTTTCCTTCATAATTTTTCTCCGAAAAAACTATATGCCTCCGTTTTGCTTCTTTCTACAATACTCAACCACGTTATACGTAACGACGCAGTCGTCCGCCGCGTTATGAGAGGGCAGATTTATACAAAAATGCTTTTTCAAAGTCTCAAGCTTGTAGTTTTCTACGTTTTTTATGTAAGCCTTAGCCATTTTAACGCTGTCGAGTACGGAGTTAGATAGGCTTTCTCCCAGCAGTCCGCATACAGCGCCGATAAACCTGCAATCAAATGAGCAGTTGTGCGCGATAAGGACGTCGTCCTTTATAAACTCAGCGAACATATGGTAAGCCTTCTCGATATTAGGCGCTCCCGCTGTTTGTATTTCGGAGATTCCCGTTAGCGCGGTTATCTCCCTCGGTATACGCCCAAGCGGCTTTACGTAGGTCTGGAATCGCTCGGTTATTATACCGTTTGCGACTCTCACCGCGCCGATTTCAATTATCTCCGCATACTGTGGCGAAAAGCCTGTCGTTTCAAGGTCAAAAATTACGTATCTGTCGGGGATAAGCATAATTCGGTTTCTCCTTATATACAGTCTAATTTTTATTATAAATAAAATGAAGTTCTGTGTCAAGCATACAGGAGATATTTTTGAAAACTTTCCTTTAAACTAATCAAAGTCAAAATTAATCAATAAAATAAGAAAAAATGAGAAAAAACGAGATAATCAAGTGTTTTAATTCTAAAACCACCAATCATATATTGGTTTTTGACCTTGTTTGACTTTGACTTTGTTTGACCTTTGTGCTATAATAATGCCGTAAGAAAAAAAGACCGACTAAGGCATAAAACGGAAATGAGGATAATATAATGATAAGTGATGTTATTGAAAAAATGCTTATAAAGATGCTCACCGACGAGGGCGGACAGCTTGAGCTTCGCAGAAACGAGCTTGCGGAAAGGCTTGGCTGTGTGCCGAGTCAGATAAATTACGTTATCACCTCTCGTTTCACACCCGAAAGGGGATATGTGATAGAGAGCAGACGCGGCGGAGGAGGATATATAAGAATAACGAAGAAGATGATACATAACGATGAATATCTTATGCATCTTTTCTGCGCGGTGGGGGACGTAATAGACCGCCGCAGCGCAACGCTCTACGTGCTTGAGCTTCTTGAAAGAGGGCTGGTAACTGATAGAGAGGGAAGAATACTGAGCGCTGTGCTTTCTGTAATTGAGGACGATGAAACACGGGCAAACGCGCTGAAAAAGGCGATACTCGCGTTTGCAAATTAGAAACGGAGGTATAAACAAAATGCTATGTCAAAAATGTAAAAAGAATGAAGCGACAGTCCATATAAGACAGACGGTCAATGGAGTAAAAACCGAGCTTATGCTTTGCTCGGAGTGCGCTGATAAAGAAAATAAGTACGCTTTTTTCGGAGAGGATCTGTTTTCGGGATTCTTTTCCGACAGTATACTCGGTGTCCGTCGCTCAGAGGAACAGAGAAAGTGCGACGGCTGCGGAATGACCAGACGCGAGCTTGCGTCAAGCGGACGCGCGGGCTGTGCAAAGTGCTATGAGGTTTTTGCGGCGGAGCTTGATAAAATAATCTACGGTATACACGGGAACGCAAGGCATAACGGAGCGCTTCCGGGTGGGCACGCCGAGCAAATGGAAAAGCAAAATAAGCTTGAAGCTCTCAAAAAGGAGATAGAGACGCTAAAAAAAGAACAGCAGCAGGCTGTCTCGGAGCAGAACTACGAAAAAGCGGCTGAGCTAAGAGATAGAATCAGAGCGCTTGAGAACGGAGGGGAAGTCTAATGTCCTGGTATAATGAAAAGGGTGAAATGCAGGACGTAGTCCTGTCCACCAGAGTGAGATTCGCCAGAAATCTTGACGGATATCCGTTTACGTCGAGGATAAGCGATAAAGACGCGGACGAAATAATAGAAAAGGTCAGCGCCTCGCTCCCCGAATATAGCTGCGAGAGATTTTTTGACGGCATGGGAGCAAAGTGTCGCGCGTATATGGAAATGCACTACGTAAGCCCTGAATTTGCGAATTCGTCAAGGCACAGAGCCTTGCTTACGGGTGAGAAGGAGCACGTTTATATAATGGTCTGCGAGGAGGACCATATCAGGATACAGAGCATAGTGGCGGGCTTTGCTCCGCAGCAGGCGTTTGAGTACGCGAGCCGCGCTGACGATATGTTAGGGAAGGAGCTCAAAATAGCTTTTAGTGAAAAATACGGATACCTAACGCATTGTCCGACTAATCTTGGTGCGGCAATGAGGGTGTCGGCAATGCTCTGTCTGCCTGCCCTTACAATGAACCGTACTATCGAGCGCTATATAAGCGCCGCGGGAAAGATGGGCGTTACCGTAAGAGGTCTGTACGGAGAGGGAAGCCGAGCGTCAGGCTGCCTCTATCAAATATCCAATAAGGCGTCTCTCGGAATGGGAGAGGGCGAGATAATAAAGCTGATGAGCGAGGTAGTAACAAAGCTCGCGGAGGCGGAGCGTAAATCAAGAGAAATGCTTTTTGAAGCCAACAGGGATAAGCTTATGGATAAGATAGCCAGATGCTTGGGAATTCTAAAAAACGCTCATATGCTGACCTCTGCCGAGGCGAGCGAGAGCTTTTCCGACTTGAAGCTTGGAGTATCGCTCGGAGCGCTTGAAAATATAACCGATGAAAAGCTTAACGAAATGCTGATAGCCGTTCAGCCGGCTACGCTGTCTATGCTCAAAGAGGGTCTTGAAAGAGATAACGAAAGGGACCTTGCAAGAGCCGGACTTGTTCGGGATATGCTATCGGGAGTTACGGTGAGACACGGCTAAAAAACGCAAAGGACATAACCCGTAACTCGTAAAAACGTGTGAAAGGTAGGAAAAATAAATATGGAAAGAAAATTTACAAGATACGCCGAGGCGTCGCTTAACAGAGCGCTTCTCGACGCGGGCGAGCTTGGTCATACCTGCATAGGCTCGGAGCATATACTGCTCGGTTTGCTCGCGCAAAAGGAGTCCGCGGGAGCTAAGGTGCTGGCAAAGCAGGATATAACTTATGAGGTAATGCTTGATAAGGTAAGGGAGCATCTCGGAAGCGGGGTAAAGACTGCGCTGTCAGCTTCGGATATGACTCCGAGAACAAAGGCGATAATTCAGTCGGCGGCGTACGAATGCACTAAAAGAGGCGGAAGCGCCGTCGGAACAGAGCATCTTCTGTTTGCGGTTCTCCTTATGAGAGACAGTATAGCAGTGAAGCTTCTTGTTGCCTCCGGCGCTGATATAGGAGCCGCTGGTAACGAGCTTCTCGGTCTTATGGGGGGCGGCGCTGAACGGGACGGACAGGAGGGCGACGGAGTAAATGAACGCGCCCGCAGCTCGTCAATTTCAAAAATGGAGACGCTTGGCAAGTACGGCAGAGACCTGACCGCTATGGCTAAGGAAGGTAAGCTTGACCCCGTTATAGGCAGAGATTCCGAGACCGAAAGACTTGTTCAGATACTCTCAAGAAGAACAAAAAACAATCCGTGTCTTATCGGTGAGCCGGGAGTTGGAAAAACCGCGGTTGTCGAGGGGCTGGCGCAGAGAATAGTAGCGGACAACGTTCCGGATACGCTCAAAGGTAAAACAATAGTTTCACTGGACGTCTCAGGTATGCTCGCGGGTACGAAATACAGAGGCGAGTTCGAGGAGAGAATGAAGGGGATAATGAACGAAATCAGCGAAAACCCAAGCATAATCCTCTTTATTGACGAGATACACACGATAGTGGGCGCGGGAGCGACGAGCGAGGGAAGCATGGACGCCGCAAATATCATCAAGCCCGCGCTTTCCAGAGGCGAGCTTCAGGTAATCGGCGCTACCACCCTTGAGGAATACCGTAAATATATCGAAAAGGATGCGGCGCTTGAGAGAAGATTCCAGTCTGTTACAGTCGGAGAGCCAAGTCCCGAAGATACCGTAAGGATACTTATGGGGCTTCGTCCGAAGTACGAGGAGCACCATAAGCTTAAAATAACCGATAACGCTCTTGAAGCGGCGGTTCAGCTTTCAAGGCGCTATATAGGCGACAGATACCTTCCCGATAAGGCGATAGACCTAATTGATGAGGCGGCTTCGAGAAAGCGCATAGGAAGCTCAGGGGTACCTGATGATATCAAGACTCTTGAAGCTGATATAAAAAAGACCGCCGATGAAAAGCGAGACGCGATAGTTGCTCAGGATTTCGAGAAAGCGGCAGAGTTACGAGACAAGGAAAACGCGCTCACAAAGGAGCTTGATGAAAAAAGGGCGGAGTGGGAAAAAAGTAAGGCTCCCGACAGCGATAAGGTTACCGAGAGCGATATAGCCGAAATAGTAACGCAGTGGACGGGAATACCCGTAAGAAAGCTTGCGGAGGAGGAAGGTGAAAGGCTTTTACACCTCGCCGAGCTTCTTCACGAAAGGGTAATAGGTCAAAATGATGCGGTAGACGCGGTAGCTAAGGCAATACGCCGTTCAAGAATAGGACTAAAGGACCCGAACCGTCCGGTAGGCTCCTTCGTTTTCCTCGGCCCTACTGGAGTGGGAAAGACAGAGCTCTCAAAAGCGCTTGCGGAGATACTTTTCGGCGATGAAAACGCAATGATAAGAGTTGATATGTCGGAGTATATGGAGAAGGCGAGCGTTTCAAAGCTTATCGGCTCTCCCCCAGGATATATCGGCTACGACGAGGGCGGTCAGCTCACCGAAAAGATACGCCGCAAGCCCTATTCCGTGGTGCTTTTTGATGAGATAGAAAAGGCACACCCCGACGTTTTCAACCTTATGCTCCAGATACTTGACGACGGTATTCTTACAGATTCTCAGGGCAGACGCGTGGATTTCAAAAACGCCGTCATCATTATGACGTCCAATCTCGGCGCGCGTGAGCTTACACAAAAGAGCGGGGGGCTCGGATTTGCTTCTGTAAGCTCTGATGCGAGCCGCGAGGAGATAAAGAGTAAGGTGGTTGGGCATCTGAAAGAGGCGTTCAGACCTGAATTTATCAACCGTATCGACGAGATAATCGTTTTTGATAAGCTTACCGATGAGGAGATTCGCAGAATAGCGGACAATATGATAAAGACGGTTGTTGGGAGAATAAAAGCTCTTGGCGTTGACGTTACCTTCAAGGACGAGGCGCTTGATTATCTTGCAAAAGAGGGAACTGACCGTATTTACGGCGCAAGACCGCTTCGCAGGACGATAACTCATAAGGTGGAGGATAGCTTCGCCACCGCAATGCTTGACGGAACCTTCGCGAAGGGCGACAAGGTAGAGGTCAGCGCGGACGAAAACGGGCTTATCTGGAAAAAAGTGTAAATAAAAAAGAACGGCTCATCGAGTCGTTCTTTTTTTGCAACTTTTATTTGTTTTAGCGGTTACGGGTTTCGTTGAACGGATATTCGTTTGCTTTAAAACTGATTTTTCGTCGCGCTTTTTTCTTTTCTGTTTCGCGTCCTTGTACTGTCCTTCCTTAACGCCTTTTTTGTCAAATGACGGGTTATGGGTGCGATTATTTCGGAGATTTTCGGGGCGAACTAAGCAATCCTTTCCGTAGCCGATAAGGTCCTCTCTTCCAGCCTTTATAAGCGCCTCGCGCACAAGCGGAGCGTTTTGCGGTCTGTTGAACTGTAACAGCGCCCTCTGGAGCTGCTTTTCGTGATAGTCGGTGGCTACGTATACAGGCTTCATGTTAAGCGGATTTATTCCGGTGTAGTACATTACCGTTGAAGCCGTGCCGGGCGTGGGGTAGTAATCCTGAACCTGCTCGGGCGCGTATCCGTCGCGCTTCAGACATTCGGCAAGCTCCACCGCGTCCTTTAACGTAGAGCCGGGGTGGCTCGACATTAGATAGGGAACGAGATATTGCTCCTTGCCTATTTCCTTTGTCAAACGGAAATATTTATTCTTAAAGCCTTGATACACCTCGAAATTTGGTTTGCCCATACAGGAAAGAATGCGTGATGAGCAATGCTCAGGAGCTACCTTGAGCTGCCCCGAAACGTTGTCCTTTACCAGCTTTCTGAAAAAAGAATCGTCCTTGTCGTACATCAGGTAATCAAAGCGTATACCTGAGCGCACAAAAACCTTTTTTACCCGTGGTAATTTTTCAATTTCTTCAAGCACCCTGATATATTCCCTATGGTCAACCTTAAGATTTTTGCAAGGCGTGGGAGCAAGACATTTCCTGCCGGGGCACACGCCGTCCTTTAGCTGCTTTTCGCAGGACGGATAGCGGAAATTTGCAGTCGGACCGCCAACGTCATGGATATATCCCTTAAAAGAAGGCATTTCTGTTATCGTCTTCGCTTCGGTTACTACGCTTTCAATACTGCGAGAGCGTACTGTACGCCCCTGATGAAAGGCGAGAGCGCAGAAATTACACGCTCCAAAGCACCCGCGGTTGTGAGTTATTGAGAATTGAACCTCCTCGATTGCGGGAACTCCGCCGTCCTTTTCGTATATCGGGTGGTAGGTTCTCATATACGGCAGGGAGTACACTCTGTCGAGCTCCTCTCTTTCGAGAGGCGGCATAGGCGGGTTTTGCACGAGCATTTTACCGTCGTAAAGCTCGCATATAGCTCTGCCGCTTATGCTGTCCTGGTTTTTGTACTGCATTCCGAAGGCCTCGGCGTATTTTTTTCTGTCTGCTTTCAGCTCGTTGAAATCAAAGGTTGCCGCAACCTCGTAATTCACCTTATCATCGGGCTTGCAGAGATAGACTGTGCCTCGCACATCACGTATTTTTTTGATAGGAACACCCTTATCAAGAAGCTCAGCTATACGGGTGAGGATATTCTCGCCCATTCCGTATGTCAAAATATCCGCTCTGCTATCCACGAGCACCGAGCGCCGAACCCTGTCGTCCCAATAATCGTAGTGAGCGAAGCGGCGCAGAGACGCTTCAAGACCTCCTAAAATTATCGGAACGTCGCCGTAAGCCTCCCTTATTCTGTTGCAGTAGACTATTACCGCGCGGTCGGGACGAAATCCCATTTTACCGCCGGGAGAGTAATAGTCGCAAGTGCGCTTCTTTTTTGCGGCGGTGTAGTGGGCGACCATTGAGTCGATGTTGCCCGCGCTTACGAGAAATCCGAGTCTGGGTCTGCCGAAGCGCTTGAAATCGTCGCAGGATTTGTAATCGGGCTGCGCAAGCACCGCTACGCGAAAGCCCTTGCTTTCAAGGACTCTGGTTATTATTGCCGCGCCAAAGGAGGGGTGGTCGACGTAAGCGTCTCCGCTGACATAAACGAAATCCGGGGTATCCCAGCCCAGAGCCTCTGTTTCCTCTCTCGTTATCGGTAAAAAAGCTTTTTCTTTCATTTGAATTATTCCTGTTTTTTGATTTTTGACGGTTTACGGGTTAGATATTCGGGTGTTTAAGCTATGTGTTAGCAAGCGGATTCCGAGAAAAAACGCGTTACTTTTCTCATTAACGTTACATCCATTATATCTCTAAGCAACAAAATAGTCAAGACCTTTCGGTAAACAGAGTGCGGAGAAAGGATTATGATTTGTGCAAATGCTATAAATATTATATATAAAATTTTACTACTGAGGGATAAATGTTCAAAATATATCGTTTAATTTATAAAGAGTTATGTGATAAAATAAATTCAATATTATTATTATTCTTTTGAAAGGATAAAACAGTTTATGAAGATAGCGGTAAGAATCTTAGTAACCGTTCTCTGTATTGCGACTTTATTTTGCGGTCTGAGTGTTTTCGCCTCGGACGGCGCGGCGCAGGGAGAATGGCGCACTGATGCGGACGGAAAGGAGAGGTATTACGTTAACGGCTCGTACGTAACGGGTAACTACAAGGTAGGAAATCATCTGTTTACGTTTGCTGCGGACGGAGAATGTCTCGGAGCGTATGATGCGTACGCTAATCCCGGAGTTACCGGAGTAATGGATACGGAGCCATATAAGACGGCGGTTGATACACGTAGGATTTTCATCTCCGAAACATTTGATGATATGAGTCTTCAAGTAGGCAGCTACATTAGGGCGGGCTACTCAGAGCTTTACGACAGGGGTAACGGGAACTTTGCTTACACTTTCCGTCATTATCAGGATGTCGCGAAATTCAATGAAATCCATAGGGCTATGAACAGCAATCATTGCTATATGGACTTTTGGGGAATTGCTCAGTTTTCCGGTAACAGTGAGGTGAATGGCGAAGTAGTTTTAGAATTTGAAATTGCTGTTCCCAATCTGCCGTACGATAACGTTAATATTGTCTCGGTTATAGATAGGAGTAATGATATCAGTTATGATGCCGGAGACGATAAATTTGATAACATGGATACGGTTAATCTTCTTTGTATTAATAAAGAAGGCTATGTTTATTCTCCTCAAAAAGCTAACAGCTTAATATGCAAGCTTGGTTCAAGCGAGCTAACAAGAATAAGCCTTTCAATACATAAAGCTGAGAACACGTTTGATATTTACTGTAACGGTGTTCTTATGATTAAGAATCTTCCGCTTTATACCAACTCTCTGCAAAATCCCGAAGAATTTACCATAGATGAGTGCAGAATGTTTGAAATAGGCGCATCAAATGAGCTTTCTCCAAATCCCGGTCAGCTTGTTATAGACAACCTCTACTTCTACGGAGGCAGCGAGCCGGTATGTCTTACCGCGGGCGCTCAGCTTAAAAACGGCTTCTGTGAGGATGGGGCGTTTCTCCGTTACTACGAAAACGGAGTTATTCGCACAGGTTCCTTTGCGGTTACGGGA
>JAFVUF010000011.1 GCA_017502875.1 Clostridia bacterium
GCAGTAATACCAACGGAAATCCCAAGCCGAAACCAAGGTTGATTGGATCGCGCAAGATCTCCTTCGTATATCTTTTAGCAAAAGTAATCATTCTCATACCACCCCCTCCTTTACGATAGAAACGAACGTCGCCTCAAAATCTTTTGTTCCAGCTTTCTCGTTAAGTTCATCCACCGTGCCTACCGCAAGAAGTTTTCCGCTTTTCATAATGCCTATGCGGTCAGAGAGCGCTTCAGCTTCTTCCATATAGTGTGTAGTTAAGATGATCGTAATTTTGCCTTTCAAAGAGCGAATGGTTTCCCAAAGCTCGTGCCTTGCTATAACATCAAGTCCAAGAGTAGGCTCGTCTAAAAATAGAATCTTAGGTTCACTTATCAGTGCCATTGCTATACTGACACGGCGCTGCCATCCTCCTGATAAATTTCCCACCTTTCTGTTCAGAACATGTTCCAAAGAAAATTGTTCCGACAGCTCTGCGATTTTCGCAGAGATCTTTTCTTTTGCAAATCTGTGAATGCCACAAATCAACTCTAAATTTTCTTTTACAGAAAGCCCCAGCGCAACTGCGGTTTCTTGCGGAGAAACACCGATCAGCCGTTTTACCTGTTCCGATTCCTTGGTAACACTGTAACCGCCCACAAAGGCATCTCCGTCTGTTGGCATTGTTAGGCAAGAAAGCATTTTGATCGTCGTAGTTTTTCCCGCACCGTTTACTCCAAGCAGAGAAAACAATTCGCCTTCACGTATCTCTAAATTAAGCTTATCCACGGCAGTTATATTTTTATACCGCTTGACAAGCTCGGTTGTTTTTATTGCTTGCATTTTTTCCTCCGTTTCGTTTATCTCTTGTGAATATCATTATAGCAAATAAAATCGGAGAATTGTTGATTTTTGCCTTATCGGTAGTTCCTGATGTCTAATCGGTTTTGAAAAATCCTCGTTTCCCTTCTTTCTGCTTTTATTATATCAGAAAAGCTGTTAATTTTCAATCATGCGATAAAGTCGTATCTTCAAGCCCAAAAGGTAGGGAAAAAGGTGCAATGGTGAAAGAGGGTGTTTTTACCCCTAAAAAACACACCCCAAAAAAGCCAGGGGGTTGAGATCTTAATGAAGCATCGGCTTGCGCCGACACGAAGCACTCGCTACGCTCGTATGAAGCGGCGCGTGCGCCATGAAGCGAAGCGCACGCTAACTTCTCCATGTGCCGAAGGCACGCTTCATAGGGCGAAGCCCTGCATCATTTTTCATGCGCCGAAGGTGCGCTTCATTGAAAAAAGCACTTGCCGAAGCAAGTGCTTTTTTCTGGCTCCCCCTGCTGGGCTCGAACCAGCGACACCCTGATTAACAGTCAGGTGCTCGTACCGACTGAGCTAAGGAGGAATACTTACGCAATGTATTATATCACCGTTTTTTCTATTTGTCAATATATTTATTAGCAAAAAAATTGATTATATGCAAATATTTTTATTCCATTTAAAACTTCGCTATTGACTTTTCTAAAAATAAGTGCTATAATAATACAGTAAATATATATTTTGTCGGAGGATCACTCATGGAACATATCAAAACTCTTGAGACCCGCAACCTTTGCGACAGCGCTAAGAACGGCGGATGCGGTGAATGCCAGACTTCCTGCCAGTCTGCTTGCAAGACCAGCTGCGGTATTGCTAACCAGCAGTGCGAGAGCACCGAGAAGAAGGAAAGCAAGTAATTAAAAAGCCGAAGGGCCGGTTCGCTACGAGCCGGCTTCTTTTCATCATTTTAAGGAGATTTTATTCATTATGGTACATCAGTATAAGCTCGGCGGCTACAATGTCGTGCTTGATATCTGCTCCGGCTCGGTTCACGCCGTGGACGAGGTGGCGTACGATATTATAGAGATATTCGAAAAAATGGACAAGGCTGAGCTTCTTGCCGAAATAAGCAAGAGATACTCCGGTCGCGACGGTATTACCGAAAAGGATATAGAGGAATGTTATGAGCAGGTACAGGCGTTAAAGGATAATGGTAAGCTTTTCACACCCGACACCTTTGAGCCTATGGCGGGTAAGTTAAAGGAAAAGACATCTGGAGTTATCAAGGCGCTTTGCTTACATATCGCTCACACCTGTAACCTTAACTGTTCGTATTGCTTTGCAAGTCAGGGTAAGTATCACGGAGACCGCGCAGTTATGAGCTATGAGGTTGGAAAGCGAGCGCTGGATTTTCTCGTTGAAAATTCGGGCAGCAGACGTAATCTTGAGGTCGACTTTTTCGGCGGCGAGCCGCTTATGAATTTCGACGTTGTAAAGCAGCTTGTTGCCTATGCGCGCAGTATTGAAAAGGAAAAGGGAAAGAATTTCCGATTCACCCTTACCACAAACGGTCTGCTTATAGACGATGACGTTATAGATTTCGCCAACCGAGAGTGCTCAAACGTCGTTCTCAGTCTTGACGGCCGCAAGGAGATACACGACCGCTTCAGAGTTGACTATTCGGGTAAAGGAAGCTGGGAGCGTATAGTTCCGAAATTTAAAAAGCTTGTTGAGGCGCGCGGCGGTAAAAATTACTACATGCGCGGTACGTTTACGCACGCAAATCCCGACTTTTTGAAGGATATCAAGCAAATGCTTGACCTTGGCTTTACCGAGCTTAGCATGGAGCCTGTGGTTTGCGCCGCAGGCGACCCGTCTGAGCTTACCGAGGCTGACCTTCCGATAGTGCTTGAGCAGTACGAAAAGCTTGCTGAGCTTATGATAAAGCGAGACCGAGAGGGAAGACCCTTTACCTTTTACCACTATATGATAGATTTGACGGGCGGCCCCTGTATATATAAGCGTATTTCGGGCTGCGGCTCAGGAACGGAGTATATGGCGGTAACTCCTTGGGGAGACCTCTATCCCTGCCATCAATTCGTAGGCGAGGAGAAATTCAAGCTCGGTAACGTATGGGACGGCGTTGATAACAAGGAAACGCAGTGCGAGTTTGCCGCCTGCAACGTGTACGCCAGACCCGAATGCCGTAACTGTTGGGCAAAGCTTTACTGCTCTGGTGGCTGCGCCGCTAACGCCTATCACTCTACGGGAAGTGTTACGGGAGTGTATGAATACGGCTGCAAGCTTTTCCGCAAGAGAATGGAATGCGCTATAATGGTCGCAATTGACCGCGCGTTTAACGGGAAAAGCTGATGAATACCCCGATAATTGATTTCGTCCGCAGCTACGCCGAGAAAAAGGTTCTAAGGCTTCACATGCCCGGTCATAAGGGGCATTCGCTTCTCGGCTTTGAGGAATATGACCTTACCGAGATAAACGGCGCTGACAGCTTATACGAGGCGAGAGGGATTATTGCCGAGAGCGAGAAAAACGCAAGCGAGCTTTTTGGGTGCGATACATTTTACAGCGCCGAGGGCTCGTCGCTGTGTATACGCGCGATGATGTATCTTCTTACACTACACGCGGAGGAGAAAGGTAAAAAAGCAACCGTTCTTGCGGGCAGAAACGCCCATAAGACCTTTTTGAGCGCGGCTGCTCTGCTTGATATTGACGTAGAGTGGCTTTATCCTGATATTGAGGATAGCTATTTGTCCTGTTCAATCGAACCCGAAAGCCTTGAAAAACGCATTTTGACCTCACCTGAAAAGCCGATAGCGGTGTATCTGACCTCTCCCGATTACTTGGGAAATATAGCGGACGTTTCCGGAATTTCCAAGGTGTGTCATAAACACGGAGTGCTTCTTTTGGTGGATAACGCCCACGGCGCCTATCTTAAATTTTTACCGCAGTCGCTTCATCCTGTTGATCTTGGCGCGGACGTGTGCTGCGACAGCGCGCATAAAACCTTGCCGTGTATTACGGGCGGAGCATATCTTCACGTAACCCGTAACGCGCCAAATGTGTTTTCAGAACGCGCAAAGGAGGCCCTTGCCTTATTTGGCTCGACAAGCCCCTCGTACCTTATACTGCAATCGCTTGACGCCATAAATAAATATCTTTCGGAGAGGTATACCGAAGCTCTTGCGGCTTTTGTGTCTAAGATAGAGGAGTGCAAGCAGGCGCTCATATCGTTTGGATACACCCTTATCGGAAACGAGCCGTTAAAGCTTACTCTTTTGACAAGAAAATACGGATACGACGGCAGAGAATTTGCTGAGCTTTTGCGAGATAAAAACATCGAAATCGAATTTGCCGATCCCGACGTTGCGGTTATGATGATAGCTCCCGAAAACAGAGATTACGGTTTAATTACTCTTTTTGAGGCGCTCCTTGCCATACCGAAAAGAGCTGAGCTTCCGTCAGCCTCTCCCAAAATTTCCGCGCCTGAAAGGGTGATAAGTATTCGCAAAGCTACTCTGAGCGCAAGCGAGGCGGTATCCGTAGATGAAAGCGTAGGCAGAGTTCTTGCGAGCGCGACGGTTTCCTGTCCGCCCGCCGTACCGATAGCGGTTTCGGGCGAGAGGATAGACAAAAGCGCGGTTAATGCTTTCAAATATTACGGTATTGATAAAATCAGCGTTTTAAAGCATATCTGATTTTCTTGCGTAGAGTTCTCACGAGCTGAGTGATATATATTTAAACGGCGACCCGTGGGTCGCCGTTTTGTGTTTTATCCGTTATTTTCTTTTTCGGTAACGATTGCGCTCGCTCTTGCAATAGCCTCGTCAATAGTGCCGCAGAAATTATCCTGCCCGATTTTGTCGTAAAGTCCCGATTTTCTCATTACCTTAATAATATCGTCGTGAACGTGAGACATTATAAGCGTGATACTGTCTGCTTCACATTCCTTAACGAGATTTTCAAGATTACGTATAGCCGTACTGTCGAGCGCAGTCATATCTGAGGCGCGTACTATCATTGCCTTTGTGCCGTCGTCTCTTGGAAAATCAAGGAACTTGTCGGTTGCGGCAAAGAACATCGGGCCGTGTATCTCAAAAACAACCGTGTGAGGCGGAAGTGTTTTCTTATGGGCGTCGCCGTCGGCGTTATCCCACGCGCGAACAGAGGCGCTGTCCGCCATCTTTTTCATAAAGAGGAACGAGGTGAGGATAAGTCCAACCGCAATAGCGACCACAAGGTCGAAAATAACTGTAAGCGCAAACGTAAGTATAAGCACCAGAATGTCGCTTAGCTGCGCTGTCTTACAGATATGAACGAAGCGTCTCCATTCCGACATATTGTACGCAACCATAAAGAGTATTGCGGCGATTACAGGCATAGGTATCCATGCGGCAAAAGGCATGGCGACTACCAAAACAATTAGCAGAGTTAATGCGTGTATCATACCGGAAATTGGGGTGCGTCCGCCGTTTTTTACGTTGGCGGCGGTACGCGCGATAGCGCCCGTAGCAGGGATTCCGCCGAAAATTCCAGAGCAGATATTGCCCAGACCCTGCGCGATAAGCTCGGTGTTGGAATTGTGATTATCGTTTATCATGCCGTCTGAAACAACGCAAGAAAGAAGCGATTCAATTCCCGCGAGAAGCGCTATGGTGAAGGCGTCTGGGATAAGAGACAGCACCTTTTTAACTGTTATGGACGGAATTGACGGCACCGGAAGCGAAGATGAGATTTGATACAGGTCTCCGATAGTATTTACGTTAAGACCGAGCAGCTTTACCGCCGCGCAGCCGAGAAGAACGACTATGAGCGAGCCGGGTATCTTTTTGCTGATTTTTGGCCATACGATAAGTATTCCGAGAGCGACAGCTCCTACAAGAAACGCCTGTAAATTAAATGTCGTAAGGCTTGCAAATATCGCTTCAAGCTTTTCAAGCGTCTCAACGGGTGAGCCGTGCTTGAAGGTCAGACCGAAGAAATCCTTTATCTGCCCTATAACTATGGTAACGGCGATTCCCGCGGTAAAGCCTGTGGTTATGGTATAGGGGATATACTTAATCAGCGCACCAAGCTTTAAAGCGCCCATAACGATAAGGATTATTCCGGCAAGAATAGTAGCGATAACCAGCCCTTCAAGCCCTTCCTTTAGAACTATCCCAGCGACTATCGTGGCGAAGGCTGCGGTTGGACCGGATATATTTACGTTGCTTCCGCCTAACGTAGCTATGACGAAGCCTGCCACTATTGCGGTATAAAGACCCCGTTCAGGTCCGACTCCGCTTGCGATTGCAAGGGCAATTGAGAGTGGGAGCGCTATTATCGCAACGATAATACCTGCGATAAGGTCGGACGCAAACTTCTTTTTGCTGTAATTTTTTACAATTCCGAGCAGCTTTGGTTGAAAAGTCATTGTTTAAGCCTCTTTTTAAAAAATTTTCACATAAGGAACAAACATAATTTTATCACTTTTAAAAGGATTTTTCAATACCTAATCGCCAAATTTATTGAACAAAAAAACTGCCTTGAAAGCAGTTTTTTATGTATATTTTTCTTGTATTTCAATTTGCTCGCAGATAAAAGGAAGCACCTGGTCCTTTTTTATGTTCAAAACGTGAGCGAATTCCTCATAAAGTATCTTCTCAGCATCCGAGAGGAGCTTTTCGTCGGAGATATGAAGCTTCTTTTTGCTTTCCGTCTGCCTTTTTCTGCGCTCGTAAAGAGTTTTTATAACTCTTATAAGCGCCTGTCTGTCTCCGCTAACGAGTATTTCGGAATACCTTCTCTTTCTTTCAACGGCGTTCTCTATCCAGATATCCTCCTCGCTCGGCATTGAACGTATAAGCTCGTATATCTCAGATTTACTGAGCACCTTTTGCATTTTTTCAATAAGCGTCCCGTTTTGACACGGTACATAGACGGTTGAGCGAGTGTCGTTTAGAGGTTTAAGAACGTAATAGTTGGCTTTCTCACCCATAAATTCCTTTTTTTCTATGCTCTCAATAACGCATACTCCGTGAATTCCGTACGTAACCGTGCTTCCAATATCAAACTTTCGCAAAGCTTTTTCTCCGTATCTACTGTATTCTGTAAACTATTATACCATATCGACGCATAATTTTCAAATGGACATAATGACGGTTTTTCACGGGCTTTACGCTGTGTCGTTATTGGTCAAAATACCGAAAACTCGTAAAAGCAAATCTTGATTTTTTCATTCCTATTGACAAATACCCCCACGGGGTATATAATTAAAGTGAAAGAGGGGATGAAAGATGGAGTGCTGTCATAAAACAAAGGTAAGAAACGAAGATGAAAAAAGGGCGCTGATAAACAGGCTGAAAAGAATTGAGGGCCAGATAAGAGGCATTACTAAAATGGTGGAGGAGAATGCGTACTGCATTGACGTTCTGACGCAGGCGCAGGCGGCGGGCGCGGCGCTTTCCTCATTTGAAAAGGAATTGCTCGCCTCTCACATAAAAGGCTGTCTTATCGCGGATATTAAAGACGGCAAGGAAGAAACAGTTGACGAGCTTATCGCAACGCTTGGCAAGATGATAAAAAAATAAACGGAGAGAATAATGCAACGCTTTGATATAACGGGAATGAGCTGCGCCGCTTGCAGCGCCAGAGTCGAAAAGGCTGTTTCGTCGGTTTCGGGTGTAACCGAATGCTCGGTCAACCTACTTACAGCTTCTATGAAGGTTGAAGGAAACGTTCCGAGCGCCGACATAATCGCAGCGGTGGAAAGAGCTGGATACGGGGCAAGTCTTCAAGACGGAAATAACCGAATAAACGCGCCCGCAAGTGAGCAAACGGGAATAAACAAAGCGACGAGGGCGCTTAAAATCAGACTTGCTTTTTCAGTTGCCTTACTTATGGCGCTTATGTACGTCTCGATGGGGCACACAATGCTGGGGCTTTATTTGCCGAGCTTCATCTCGGAAAACCCCGTGGCAAACGGACTTACGCAGATGATACTGTCGGCGCTTGTAATGGTAATCAATCAGCGCTTCTTTATTAACGGAGTAAAAGGGCTTATAAATCGCGCTCCTAATATGGATACCCTCGTAGCTCTTGGCTCCTTTTCCGCATTCGCATACAGTGTTTTCGCTCTCTTTTTGATGAGTGAGGCGCAGTTAAACGGAGCTTTAGCGGAAGCGCATAAGTATCTGCACGAGCTTTATTTTGAAGCGGCGGCAATGATACTCGCTCTTATAACCGTTGGCAAAATGCTTGAATCCGCCGCGAAGGGCAAAACGACTGACGCGCTGAAAAGCCTGATGGAGCTATCCCCAAAAGCCGTAACCGTCATAAAAGACGGGATAGAAACGAAAGTTAAGCCAAGCGAGGTGCGTATAGGAGACGTATTTGTTTTACGCCCCGGAGAGAGCGTTGGCGTAGACGGTGTGGTTTTGGACGGAGAGAGCGCTATTGACGAATCGGCGCTTACGGGTGAGAGCATACCGATAGATAAGAGGGGTGGCGACAGAGTATTTGCGGCAACCGTAAATAAGTCAGGATACCTCAAATGCGAGGCAAAGCGCGTAGGCGAGGACACTACTCTTTCGAAGATAATAAAGATGGTTAGCGACGCGCAGGCGACAAAAGCGCCGATATCGAGACTTGCGGATAAGGTTTCCGGAGTATTCGTGCCGGCGGTACTGCTAATTGCGCTCGTTACTTTAGCTGTTTGGCTGATTACGGGTGCGACGCTCGGCTTTGCTGTGGCGAGAGCCGTATCCGTTTTAGTTATCAGCTGTCCGTGCGCGCTCGGTCTTGCTACACCGGTGGCCATAATGGTTGGAAGCGGTGTTGGCGCAAAAAACGGTATTTTGTTTAAGACCGCGGTATCGCTTGAAAAGACAGGGAAAATAAAAACCGTCGCTCTTGACAAAACAGGTACGCTTACCCTCGGTGAGCCGCACGTTACCGACGTTTTGGCTTTTACAGGTGATACGCAAGCGCTCCTTTCACTTGCCGCGTCAATCGAAGCCCGTAGCGAGCATCCTCTCGCGAAGGCGATAATGAGACGTGCAGAGGAGCTAAACGCGCCTTTAATTGAGGTAAGTTCTTTTGAGGCTGTATCGGGTAAGGGTGTTGAGGCCGAACTTACTTTAAACGGAAAAACAGGAAAAGCGCGAGGCGGTAAGCTTGACTTTATTTATGAAGGAACTGATGCTTCGCATGAGGTAGAGAAAACCGTAAGTGAACTTGCGATGCAGGGTAAGAGTGTTATGCTTTTTTCGTTTGCGGGTGAGACGGTTGGTGTTATAGCGGTCGCTGATAAAATAAAACCGGATAGCATAGAGGCGGTGGCGGAGCTTAAAAAAATGGGTATGCGGACCGTTATGATTACAGGTGATAACCAAAAAACCGCAGAATGTGTGGCGAAAGAGGTTGGTATAGAGGAGATAGTTTCGGGAGTGCTGCCTGACGGCAAGCTTGAAGAAATAGAAAAATTAAAGGGCGAGGGCGGCGTCATAATGGTTGGAGACGGCATAAACGACGCTCCTGCGCTCGCATCCGCTAACATAGGAATAGCGATAGGCGCGGGAACAGACGTAGCAATCGAAAGCGCTGACGTGGTTCTTATGAAAAGCTCGCTTACAGACGTTGTAAAAGCTATACGGCTGAGCCGTTCAACCTTGAAAAACATCAAGGAAAATCTTTTCTGGGCATTCTTTTATAACGTAATAGGCATACCGATAGCGGCAGGTGTGTGGTATTTTGCCTTCGGTCTTGCGCTTAACCCTATGCTTGGAGCGCTCGCTATGAGTCTGTCCAGCTTCTGCGTTGTTGTTAACGCTCTGAGACTTAATTTTATAAGAATTGATAATAATAAAACTGTTAAGGAGGAAGACGAAATGTTATTCGGTAAAAAGAAGGACGGACTTCAGATAGAGCTTAGAATTGAAGGAATGATGTGTCCGCACTGCGAGGGCAGAGTGAAGAAGTGCATAGAGGAGCTTGAGGGTGTTACTGAGGCGGAGGTAAGCCACAAAAAAGGCAATGCGATAGTAAAGATGAGCGCGCCCGTAGACCTCGAAACGCTTAAAAACGCGGTAGAGGCGCAAGGGTATAAGGTAAGATAGAAGAGAGAAAAGAAACGGTGGGCTTTCGCTTTTGCGAAAGCCTTCATTGTATAAAAATAAAAAAATTTAAAAAAGGTATTGACAAACAAAAAGGAATGTGGTATACTCTGTAAAGTAATTTACTTTACAGCATATAACAGATAAGAAAAACGGAGCGCTTTTATGAAAATTAACATGGTTTATTTATACGATCTGTACGCTCCGCTACTCAATGAAAGACAAAGAGAGGTTCTTAATCTGTATTATAACGAGGATCAGTCGCTTGCGGAAATATCCGAAAACGTAGGTATTACCCGACAGGGCGTAAGAGACTGTATCGTGAAATCCGAGTCGCTTTTAAAGGGCTACGAGGAGGCGCTTGGGCTTCGCTCAAGGCTTCTCGCGTTTCGCTCGGATGTGGACGCTCTGTCCGAGGACGCTCGCTTGTCGGGCGCGGACGCCGAAATAGTACGCAGAATATCCGCTTTAAAGGATAAAACGTACTGATGAAAGGAGTCGTAATTTGTTTCAAAGTTTAACGGATAAGCTTGCGGAAGCCTTCAAGAAATTCAGAAGCAAGGGTAAGCTCACCGAGGCCGACGTAAAGGCGGGAATGCGTGAGATAAAGCTTGCGCTGCTTGAAGCGGACGTAAACTTCAAGGTGGTACGTGATTTTATTAAAACGGTCACGGAGCGAGCTGTCGGCGCGCAAGTGCTTGAAAGCCTTATGCCAGCTCAGCAGATAGTAAAAATAGTTAACGAAGAGCTAACGGCGCTTATGGGTACGTCAAATGCTAAGCTTACGATAGCCTCAAAGCCGCCCACAGTCGTTATGATGTGCGGACTTCAGGGCTCAGGTAAGACAACGCATACCGGTAAGCTTGCTCTTATGTATAAAAAACAGGGTAAGCATCCGCTTATGGTTGCTTGCGACGTTTATCGCCCTGCGGCTATTACTCAGTTAAAGACACTTGGAGAGCAAATAGACATTCCAGTGTTTGCGATGGGAGATAAGATATCCCCTGTTGAGATAGCCAAGGCGGCTATTGAGCACGCAAAAAAGAACGGCAACGATATGGTGTTCCTCGATACAGCGGGACGCCTGCAAATTGATGAGATACTCATGGAGGAGCTGCGTAAGATAAAGAGCGCGGTTCAGCCTACCGAGATACTGCTTGTCGTCAACTCAATGATTGGTCAGGAATCGGTAAACGTTGCTGAGACCTTCAATAATATGCTCGATATCACGGGCGTTATCCTCACTATGCTTGACGGAGACACGCGTGGCGGCGCGGCGCTTTCAATAAGATGCGTAACGGGTAAGCCTATAAAATTCGTCGGTACGGGCGAGAAGATGGACGCTATCGAGCCATTCCATCCCGACCGTATGGCTTCGAGAATTCTCGGAATGGGAGACGTGCTTTCGCTTATCGAAAAGGCGGAGCAGGCGTACGACCAGAAGAAAGCCGAGGAGATGGAGAAAAAGATACGCGAGTCCTCGTTTACGCTTGACGATTACCTTGATCAGTTCAAGCAGATGAGAAAGATGGGCTCGATGGATCAGCTTATGGGTATGCTCCCCGGGATAAAGCCCAGTCAGTTAAAGGACGCTAAAATTGATGAAAAGCAGATAGACAGAATGGAAGCTATTATTTTGTCTATGACCCGTAAGGAAAGAACCAAGCCCGATATAATAAACGGCTCTCGCAAAAAGCGTATAGCGGCGGGAAGCGGAACGAGCGTCGAGGAGGTCAACAAGCTGCTTAACCAGTTCGGTCAGGTAAATAAGCTTATGAAGCAGATGGCGTCGGGAAATACCGGAATGCTCGGAAAGCTTTTCGGCAAGAAGGGCAGAATGCCTTTCTAAATACAGTTTAAAACGGCAATAAGCCTTTTAATAGAAAACAAAATAAAAATAATAAATTTTGGAGGAAATCAAAAATGGTAAAGATCAGACTTAAGAGAATGGGTTCTAAGAAGGCTCCCTTCTACCGTGTAGTTGTAGCGGATTCCCGTTATCCCCGTGACGGAAGATTCATCGAGGAGATAGGCACCTACGATCCCACCGTGGAGCCGGCAGCCGTAAAGATCGACGCTGAGAAGGCTAACAAGTGGATAGCTAACGGCGCTCAGCCCACCGAGACCGTTGCTGACCTTCTTAAGAAGTGCAACATAGTCTAATTTAAGGTAGGTATCAAAGTGATAAATCTTAAAGAGGTACTCACCGAGATAGTGAAGCCGATAGTCGCAGATCCAGATAGCGTAGTGATAAACGAGCGCGTATCAGGCAAGGACGTTTTACTCCAGCTAAACGTTGCGCCCGACGATATGGGTAAGGTTATCGGACGGCACGGTAAGATAGCTAAGGCTATACGTACCGTTATGAAGGCGGCGGCAGCCACAGCGGGACTTCACGTTCGTGTTGATATTCTCGACTCGGATGAGCTCGCGGAAAAGGATTCCGACGAGGAATAATAATAAAAAAGCGCCTTACAGCGCTTTTTTTATTACTATTTCATCACTCTTATCTGAGCAAATAACGACGGTATGGCCGTCAATCGAAAGCTTTTTAAACCATAATCCGTCAAGCTTTAGCTCGTCTTCAAAATAGGGAATCTTAATCTCGTTCCGTCCGGCAGCAAAGCCCTTGCCGGTGTATTTCACAAAGGCTTCCTTTGTAACCCAAAGTGTGATAGCAGAGTCGCTGAAAGCGGTTACTTCCTCTTTTGAAAAGTAGCGGTTAAGTATATCCGTGGAAATATCTCTTTGTGAATTTTCACAATCTATACCTATTTCTCTATCATAAAAAGCAACTATTGATAAATTATCGGTATGTGAGATTGAAAAATAAACTTCGGGAAAATTCTGTGCATAAGGCTTTCCGTTTTTTTGAAATCCGTATATTACGTCGTTTTCATTGATTCCAAGCTCGGCAAAGCCTGCCTTTAAAGCTCTTGCGGTATTTATCATTCTTTGCCTTTGACTTAAGTTTGACGCGGAAAGAATTTTTTCCCTTCTGTAATCGGATATTTCCTCGGGAATGGCGTCTGAGGCGGAATTACAATAGTAAATTCTAATCATAATAAATATAATGTAAATAAAATTCAAGGGCAACCCGAAGGCTGCCCTTTTTGGTGTTAAATAAGATTAAGCCTTGCCGACAGAGCCGAAGAGCTCCATCTTCTCCTTGACGGTTGCCTTGATAGCCTCGCAACCGGGAGCGAGAAGCTTTCTGGGGTCAAAGCCCTTGCCCTGAAGGTCCTTGCCTGCCTCGACGTACTCACGTGTAGCCGCGGCGAAAGCGAGCTGACACTCGGTATTGACGTTAATCTTGGAAACTCCGAGAGAAATAGCCTTCTTTATCATATCGGCGGGGATACCCGTACCGCCATGAAGAACAAGGGGCATATCTCCTACCTTCTCACTTACCGCGGCGAGAGTCTCAAAGGAAAGACCTGGCCAGTTGGCAGGGTACTTACCGTGGATATTACCGATTCCGGCAGCGAGCATGGTTACGCCGAGATCGGCTATCATCTTGCACTCATTGGGGTCAGCGCACTCGCCGTTACCGATAACGCCGTCCTCTTCGCCTCCGATAGCTCCAACCTCTGCTTCGAGAGAAAGTCCCTTTTCGTTGCAGATTCTTACAAGCTCGGTTGTCTTAGCTACGTTTTCATCGATAGGATAGTGAGAGCCGTCAAACATAACGGAGGAGAATCCTGCCTCGATGCATTTCATAGCTCCCTCGTAAGAGCCATGGTCAAGATGAAGAGCGACGGGAACTGTGATACCGAGCTCCTCTATCATGCCCTTTACCATGCCGACTACGGTCTTGTAGCCGCACATGTATTTACCCGCGCCCTCGGAAACACCGAGAATAACTGGGGAGTTAAGCTCCTGAGCGGTGAGAAGGATAGACTTAGTCCATTCAAGGTTGTTGATATTGAACTGACCTACCGCGTATTTACCTGCCTTTGCTTTTTCAAGCATACTTTTTGCCGAAACTAACATTTTAATTTATCTCCTTAGATGACAATAATATTTCTAACACAATTATTTTACATCAAATCACTAAAAAAATCAAGGGGGAAAGCCAAAGTTTTAATTATATAATGTAAATTTTCGGTGAAAAGTAAAATATTGCTTTTCTCTCATTTGGAGATACTAATTTTGATAATATAATATTCGACAAGATTAAACATATATTGATTTTAAAACAGCAATAAAATACCTATTGACAAAACATAATGGCTGTGATATAATATATAAGCAAACAGTTCCGTCGGAATAATTTACGGGGACGTAAAGGTTTCGACGGGGATTCTGAGGCATGATAAGCGCAGCGAGCCGGGTAATCTCGAAAACTGCCTAAACTTAAAAAATAAACGACAACAGAACTGTTGCTATGGCTGCTTAAGTTAGGCGCGCTCAATAGGGCGCACTTAGCTTAGCGGTGCTGTGGCTTGTTAGCCACCCGTTCCGATAAGAAGGACCGCGATCTTATTCGGGGCGTCAAATCAGCGGTGAACTTGTATCGGTGTTTAGCGTTTGAACCGATCAAGCAAAAAAGCGCTACCTGACGAATGAGTGTGTCTGTTCACGCTTTATGAGGGGAAATTTAAACAACAGACTGTCTGCGGAGAAGGTCATGTCAAGGGGTTTTCGGACACGGGTTCGACTCCCGTCGTCTCCACCAAATAAAAAGAGAGAGGCAGCACCTCTCTCTTTTCATTTTAACACGGGTTACTTAGCACGGTATTTCCCCGGTGAAACACCTTTTATTTTTTTGAAGGTTTTTATGAAATAGCTTAAATCTGAAAAGCCGGAGGAAAAAGCGATATCGGTAACCGACATATCCGTGAGGCGTAATTTGCGAGCTGCCTTTTGTATTCGGTATTCTGTAAGATATTCTATTGGTGTTTTTCCTGTCATATGTTTAAAAAACGCTCCGACATATTTTGGCGATTTTTTTATTGTACGCGAAAGTGCTTCGAGCGAGATAGGTTTGTCGTAATTTTCCCTCAGAAAAGAAAGGATTGTTTTCAGCATTATTATGCTTTTACCGCTTGTAACCGTATTATTTCCGATATTGATAGCATATAGCTTTTCATCATAAACTGTGGCAAAAAAATTATAAAATGCGGAAATAACATGGAATTTACAAGTCTGGCTGTTGCTTTTTATTGCTTCAAATATACCGTTAAGCGCATCATAGCTTTTTCCCGAACCGACAGGAAAAAACTCGTTTATCGTATATTCACAGTCTATGGTGTTTTTTACAAAGGAAAAACAGTCAAATTGAGGACAGTAAAGATAATCCGCGTGAAAAACAATACATTCATACAAACACTCGATAGGATAGCCGTTGTGCACTGTTTCGCTGTTAATAAAAATGATGTCCCCTTTTTTAGCAATATACAGTTTGCTATTCAGAGTTATATGAAATTCGCCCTCTACAATACGAATAAGCTCAAATTCAGTATGCCAATGCGGTACCATATTATATCTTGAATGGTCCTTGTCAATACAGAAAAATGCGAAAGGGAAATCATCAGTTCCTCGCTGTTCAATTTCGTTATATGCCATATCGCGCCTCATATCGGTAAATAATTATACTTTATTCTATTATAACACAAGAAAAATATAAAAGTCAAGGGTATAATTATAGTATATAGGTATCTACTTAGGAAAATTAAATAAAAAATCTGTGTTGATATTCTCGCTATGTACCGCTTTATATGAGATTTTGAGAAATTAACATAATTTTTTAAGTAGTGATGAGAAATAAAAAGGTATCAACAGTTTAAATGCTTTCAAATAAAGGAGGAGAACAAAACAATGGCAAAATCAAGACTAATCGGAGGCTATCCCGTAATCGGTATTCGCCCCACAATTGACGGACGCAGAGGTCCGCTCAAGGTTCGTGAGGGACTTGAGGAGCAAACAATGAACATGGCGCGCGCTGCCGCAAAGCTCTTCGAGGAAAACTTAAAGTATGCAAATGGAGAGCCTGTAAAGGTAGTTATCTCTGACACCACCATCGGACGTGTCGCGGAAGCTGCCGCTTGCGAGGAAAAGTTCCGCAGAGAGGGAGTTTCTATCACTCTGACCGTTACACCCTGCTGGTGCTATGGCTCAGAAACCATGGATATGAATCCCGAAACTATCAAGGCGGTATGGGGCTTTAACGGTACGGAAAGACCGGGCGCGGTCTATCTCGCTTCGGTTCTCGCAACTCACGCTCAAAAGGGTCTGCCCGCATTCGGAATATACGGACACGAGGTACAGGACCTTGACGATACGTCTATTCCTGCCGATGTTGAGGAAAAGCTTCTCCGTTTCGGTCGCGCGGCGGTTGCGGCGGCATCTATGAGAGGTAAATCCTATTTGCAGATAGGCTCTATCTGTATGGGTATCGGCGGCTCTATAATCGACTCAGACTTCCTTGAATCTTATCTCGGTCTGCGAGTAGAGTCAGTTGACGAGGTAGAGATTATCCGTCGAATGTCCGAGGGTATCTATGACGAGGCAGAGTACCAAAAGGCTCTTGCTTGGGCAAAGGAGAAGTGTATAATAGGCTTTGATAAGAATCCCGACAGCGTTCGTAAGAGCGACGAGGTAAAGGAAGAGCAGTTCGAGTTTGTAGTAAAGATGGCGGTAATCATCAAGGACCTTATGAATGGCAACGATAATCTTCCCGAAGGCTGTGAGGAGGAAGCTGTTGGACACAACGCAATAGCCGCGGGCTTCCAGGGACAGAGGCAGTGGACAGACTTCTATCCTAACGGAGACTTCGCAGAGGCAGTTCTCAATACGTCTTTCGACTGGAATGGGGCAAGAGAGCCATACATACTTGCGACTGAGAATGATGTGCTCAACGGTATCGGTATGCTCTTTATGAAACTTCTCACAAACAGAGCTCAGATGTTCGCGGACGTCCGTACATATTGGTCGGGCGACGCCGTGAAGCGAGTAACGGGCTACGACATAGAGGGTAACGCAAAGAATTCCGACGGTATTATCCACCTGATAAATTCGGGAGCTTGCTGCCTTGACGCTAACGGAGAGGCAAGAGACGAAAGCGGCAACCCCGTTATGAAGCCTTGGTATGATATAACCGAGAAGGATATGGACGCTATAATGGCAAACACCACGTGGAACGCGGCTGATAACGGCTATTTCCGTGGCGGCGGATATTCTTCAAGATTTGAGACAAAAGCAGAGATGCCCGTAACCATGATAAGACTTAATCTTGTCAAGGGACTCGGTCCTGTTCTCCAAATTGCCGAGGGTTGGACAGTACATCTTCCCGAGGCTGTTTCCGATACTCTTTGGAAGCGAACCGACTATACCTGGCCTTGCACATGGTTCGCGCCCCGTTGCGACGGCAAGGAAGGCTCCCCCTTTAAGACTGCCTACGAGGTAATGGCAAATTGGGGAGCAAACCACGGAGCTATCAGCTACGGACATATAGGAGCTGACCTTATAACGCTCTGCTCCATGCTTCGTATTCCTGTATGTATGCACAACGTCCCCGAGGAAAAGATATTCCGTCCTGCCGCTTGGAATGCCTTTGGTATGGATAAGGAGGGCGCGGATTACAGAGCTTGTCAGAGTTACGGACCGCTTTATAAATAATACTGTTGAGGTAAGGTGAAAAAATATGCTTAAAGGAATACCTAAAATAATATCCCCTGAGCTTTTAAAGGTTTTGATGGAGATGGGACACGGTGATGAAATAGTAATAGCGGACGGCAATTTTCCCGGTGAGAGAGTCGGTCAGCGTTGTATAAGATGCGACGGACACGGTACCAAAGAGCTGCTTGAGGCTATTCTTAAGCTTTTCCCCTTAGATACCTATGAAAAGCCTGTCTACATAATGGAAAAGGTACCGGGTGATAACGTGGAAACACCGATATGGAATGATTACGCAAGAATAATTGAGCCTTATACAAACGAAAAAATGCAAGCGATAGAGAGATTTAGCTTTTACGAAAGGTCCAAATCCGCATATGCTGTGATTATGAGCGGTGAATCTGCTCTTTACGCCAACATAATATTGAAAAAAGGCGTAATAAAGGATTGCGATTAAGGAAAGTAAAGCGAAAATCACTGAGACGGAAAAGACCGTAAGTATACAACAAATAGAATACTGACAAAGAACACCTATAGCGCTCCGCGTGAGCAAAACGCTATAGGTGTTTTAACGTTTAAAGGGAAATGAAGCGTAGGGTGTTATCCTATCTGAGTGATTACGAGATGCGCGGAGACGGGACGTGTTCCTCCCGCAAGAGGAGTAACGGTAAGTGCCGCGGCATTTCCCGCGGGATTACGAACCGTCAGAACCGAATTGACTGCCGCTGTGTTCACTATCGCCATTCCGATTATCTGAGAAGTTCCGGTGGCGCGACCTGCGACAGTATATGCTAAATCCTCGCCGTTCAAGGTAAGAATCAGCTGTCCTGCCTCTGTAACGCTAACCTGGAACAGTATCTGATACGTGCCGATAGGACCGAGATTAAACGATGACGGGCCAAGACGTCCGATATTAGTGTTGGCTATGGGGCCGTTCTGCGGGAAGCTGACGTCGGTACCTGGAGCAACTGTCGCCGAGTTATCGGGCGGCATCAGGGCGTAAAAATCAGCGTAGCTGAGTACGCCGCCGGGAATTCCTTGAGGACCCTGAGCGCCCGTGTCTCCCGCGGGTCCTTGCGGACCTGTCGGACCCTGCGGACCTATTGGACCTGTCGCTCCTGCGGGACCTTGAGGTCCCTGAGCGCCTGTGTCTCCCGCGGGTCCTTGCGGACCTGTTGGCCCCTGCGGACCTTGCGGACCTACTGCACCGGCAGGACCTTGAGGGCCTACGGGACCTATATCGCCTGCCGGACCCTGTGGGCCTATCGGACCTTGCGGACCAACCGGACCGGTAGCTCCTTGCGGACCACTTGGACCTATTGGTCCAACCTCTCCTTGCGGACCCTGAGGACCGATAGGTCCGGGTTCACCCTGCGGTCCCTGAGGACCAATGGGGCCAACGTCTCCTTGTAGACCCTGCGGTCCCTGAGGACCGGTAGCGCCTATAGGACCGACAGGACCCTGAGGACCCGTATCGCCTGCCGAGCCCTGCGGACCGACAGGACCCTGAGGACCGACAGGACCGATTGCTCCCGCGGGACCTTGAGGACCGACAGGACCTACGTCTCCCATAGGACCCTGAGGACCGACAGGACCTTGAGGACCAATAGGACCCGTTTCACCGGTAGGACCGACAGGACCCTGAGCGCCCGTGTCGCCGGCAGGCCCCTGAGGACCGACAGGACCCTGAGGACCTACGGGACCCATGGGACCGGGAGGGCAGTTTATACAAGGATTATCATCTTTATCATCACAGCAGCACTGCTGATTGTTACAGTTGTTCTGACAGTCATTGCAATTGCGGTCGCCATAATTTCGCGTAAATGGATTTTGTCTGCTCATAAAATACCTCCTTTTTAGATTTTGGTGAAGCACCATTACATTATATGTTGTTTTTTGACGGGCAGATACTAATTCTCAAAAACGAAAGGGCTGACATAAAAAAAGACTGTCAGCCCTTATGGCTTTAACCGGTTGAAAAGTTCACAGAAATATGATATAATAAACTCACCGATAAATAAGAATTTGACGGAGGCAGTTACTATGGATGTAATCGATCATTATGATCTGTTGATAGAAGAACAAAACGATCCCTTCCGTGATCCCCCCGTTTTACAAGAATATATGAGCAAATGGGATGGCGAACCGTTTTTGGAAGCGTTGGAGCTTTCCAAAGATAAGTCAGTTTTGGAAATCGGTATTGGCACAGGAAGAATCGCCGTTAAGGTTGCTCCGTGCTGCTTAAAGATGGCAGGCATTGATATTTCTCCCAAAACTATTGAGCGAGCAAAAGATAATCTAAATGAATACAGCAATATTTCCTTCATATGTGGCGATTTTAATGGTCACGAATTTGATGAAACATTCGATGTTATATATTCGTCCCTCACAATGATGCACTTCGAAAACAAGGAAGCTGTCATCAACAAGGTTGACAAATTGTTAAATGATAACGGCATCTTTTGCTTATCCATTGATAAAAACCAAAGTGAATATATTGATATGGGAACTCGCAAAATCAAGGTGTATCCCGACACTCTCGATAATATAACATTGATTATCGAAGAAACCGCAATGTCGGTTGTAAATGTAATTGAAACCGATAACGCATACATTATTGTAAGCAAAAAACAATAAAACAAATTCCAATTTGACGGGTAGATAGCGACGGTGGCATTATTGCGCGAATAAGAGTTGACATAAACGTATAAATGTGATATAATAAAAAACGGATAACTATAGAAGGAACCAGCTGACTGCAGAGGACGTTGGTTTCTTTATGCTTTTTAGAGGTAAACCTTATGGTTAGAAAAAAGAAATTCACGCTTTCAACCACGCAGATTATATTGCTCAGCTTTCTCGTTACGATTCTCGTGGGGAGCGCGCTGCTCGCATTACCGATCAGCTCTGCCACAGGGAACGCTGTGCCGTATCTTGACGCGCTCTTCACGGCAACAACCGCAACCTGCGTAACGGGACTTGTTACGCTTCCTACGGTGTCCACGTGGAGCGTGTTCGGGCAGATCGTCATATTGCTTTTAATACAGATCGGCGGTCTTGGTATCATTACCGTTATGTCGGGACTGATGCTTCTTCTCAATAGGAAAATGGGAATCGGCGACCGCTTGCTCATTCAGGACGCGTTTAATCTAAATACGATGTCGGGGCTTGCGAAATTCGTTAAAAACGTACTGATCGGCACGCTCATCATTGAGGGGATCGGCGCTGTCCTGTATATGCTTGTGTTTGTGCCGGAGTTTGGCGCAAAAGGCATATGGATATCGCTATTCAATTCTGTTTCCGCCTTTTGTAATGCAGGCATTGACATAATAGCCGAAAACAGTCTTTGCAATTACGCCACAAATACTTTAATCAATATTGTTACCTCCGCGCTCATAATTCTCGGAGGTCTTGGATATATCGTATGGTGGGATGTGCTTCGTGTGGCTCGGAGCCGTTCGCCAAAGAACCGCAGGATATTCAGGCATCTGACCTTGCACTCAAAGATTGCGATTACCGTTACAGCAGGACTTATTATTGTCGGTGCGATTTTAATTTTTATTTTTGAATACGCAAATCCGTTGACCATAGGAGAGATGTCTCTTTTTGATAAAATCCAGGTATCTTTTTTCCAATCGGTTACTACCAGAACCGCGGGCTTTGCTTCCGTTCCGCAAGAGAATTTGACAAACGCCTCTGCCGCCGTATCTATTATTTTGATGCTGATAGGCGGTTCCCCCGTTGGAACAGCCGGCGGTATGAAAACCGTAACCATAGCCGTCCTTGCTTGCTCGGCATTTGCTACAATCAGAAATAAGAACAGAGCAACCCTGTTCGGACGCCGTATTTCCGAGGAATCAATAAAAAAAGCAGTTGCCGTAGCGGTAGCATTTCTTACAATATGCTCCGTATCAACGGTACTGTTGATGGCAACGAGCAACGCTTCAGCCATTGATGCGGTCTATGAAACGGTCAGCGCAACGGCAACCGTCGGTCTTTCAAGAAATTTGACAGCGACGCTTAATACGTTTGGAAAGCTAATTATTATAGTAACGATGTATTTCGGCAGAGTGGGCCCCATCTCGCTTGCGGTCGCGCTTGGCAGTAAAAACGAAAGCCAGAACGTCATTTCCGAGCCGATTGAAGATATAAGTATAGGATAAGGAGAAGAAGAATGAAATCAAAGAAAACATACGCAGTTTTTGGACTTGGAAGATACGGCATAGCCGTGGCAAAAGAGCTTGTAGAGAACGGTATGGAGGTAATCGCCGTCGATAACGAGGAAAGAATTATCAACGACGCGGCGGCATATCTGCCCGTGTGCAAGCGCGCCGACGTAACCGATGCGGAGGTCATCTCCCGTCTCGGTATCGGCAATATTGATACAGTTATCGTTTGCATGGCGAGTAACCTTGAGGCAAGCGTGATGGCAGTAACGCTTTGCAAGGAGGCGGGCGTTAGAAACGTTATCGCGAAATGCGCTAACGAAATGCAACAAAAAATATTGCTTCGCGTGGGCGCGGATCAGGTGGTCTTTCCCGAAAACGAATCGGGCACTCGTCTTGCCAAAAATCTGTTAAGCTCGGGCTTTATTGATATGATCTCTCTGTCAAAGGATGTGTCTATGGTGGAGATTGACATCAAGGACGAGTGGCGCGGAAAGAACCTGATCGAATTGAATCTCCGTAAAAAATACGGCTTCAATATCGTTGCCATCAAAAAAGGTGAGAATGTTAATGTAAACATCAATCCCGAGCAGGTGCTTGATGCGGAAAGCTCACTGATTGTTATCGCAAACACGGCAAAATTAGGGAAATTGAAATAATACCGTCAAATTCCAATTTGCAGGGATGAAAAAATGAAAACATTTTACACAAGTGAACGAGAAGCATGGCGCGAGTGGCTTGCCGATCACTTTGAAACGGAAAGTGAGATTTGGTTTGTTTTTCCGATGAAGGAATCGGGTGATAAGGCGCTTTCCTACAACGATGCAGTAGAAGAAGCACTTTGCTTCGGCTGGATCGACAGTACGATTAAGCATATTGATCCTACTCATCGTGCGCAACGCTTCACCCCGAGA
>JAFVUF010000020.1 GCA_017502875.1 Clostridia bacterium
ATCCAAACGATATTATGCTATGGCAATATGATGACATCGAGGACAATCTGATCGGAGATTGTACTGCCTTCTCGGTTGGCTGGACAAATGTTCCACCTGACGTTTGCTTTGATCCTCGATGGTGGCAATAGCATAGGATTCTATGTCATCTAAAACGGTCGCCAAACACAAAAAATTCCGTACACGCAAGTGTGCGGAATTTTTTACTTTTTCTGCATTTACTTGTAAATGCTGTTCACATCTTCACTTTTCACTAACTCTGCATGTACGGATTTTTTGGAAAGTAATAGGTAAGAGTGAATAGTGAACAAGTTAATTAGTTGGTATTGAAAAACGCCCCAAAGTATGCTATAATAAAACCAGAAAGGCGGTGGGGATATGAAAAAGGAAACACTAACCATGGAGGCAATTAAATCCGATCTGATTAAAATTGTAAATTATCAAGTAAGCAATAAAGCAGATTGGCGATTTTCTTACATCGTTCCACTTACTGCTTTGGCAATATTGTTAGGATTGTTCACGAAAAATATTCTTATTGGCATAGCTGTATTTTGCATTGCCGCTTATCATATTGTTCGTTTCATTATGGAATATAAAGCGTATAAAATTCAAAAAGCGGCGATCTTGTCGGTTATTGCTCGTGGCGAAATTTCGGTTTCAACCGAAACCTTTAGTCATATAGCAAATGACGTTATATATGAACCACACAGAGTGGGAAGAAGAGCAAAATCAACAAAGACTATAACGCAATATCATTTCAATGGCGGTTCTTCTTGGAGAGCACCGCTTTTTGCAAAGCATTATGAATGGAGCAAAGAATACTATATCAGCCCCAAGGGACTCGAAAACCTCTCGATTAAGGGCGACGAATTCTATTTTGTTTCATTGCAATCGCATCACGATATTTCGTACATATACCCATGTAAGAATTTTGAACTTGATAAAAGCTTGAATAAATAATTGGCATCTTTTTTGTCAACACGTCGCAAAAATAACAGGGTAGCAATCGCTACCCTGTTATTTTTTGTTACAGTTTTCGGTTCGAACATCGCAAATGTGATGAGGTGAATTTTATTTCACATCGAACAAAATGAGATATTTCACAATTTCTCAAAGGGAAAATCCCCCTGTTTTAAAGCAGTTTATATCTAAAGCCAAATTAAAAAACTCAAAAAATATCTTTTGTCTGTATCTTTACGTTTTTTTGCAAAATGTTTTTTAATTCTTTATAAAAAGAAAAACGTCTGCTATAATGCAAACGTTTTTCCTTCTATTCAAATTTATACGTCTTTTTGTGTACTCTGATATTGCCTTTCGGCAACAACATTTTTTAAGTACTGTTTAACAGCCACGAATTAATTTAGAGAAAATTACAGCACAACTTCCGCTTTTTTCTCAGCCGAAAGATAGATAGCGTCAAGTATTTTCATAAGCTGTAAGCCGTCTTCGGCAATAGAAGAAAGGTCTTTATCCGTCATCACGGCATCGACAAAATAATTGATTTCGCTTTGGAAGCTTCCGTCAAAATCAAATTTCGTCGACCTTTTGAGAGTTGCGTCGGCAAGATAACCGTTGAGCTGTGTATACAGTTCAACTTCGGGGTCTAACTTCATACCGCCTTTCGTGCCAAACAAATCGACACTACCCGTATCAGATTTTAAGTTCAAGCTAAAGCTTGCTTCTACGGAAAGCACCGCGCCGTTGTCATAGCGAATAAGCGCCGTCGCCATATCTTCTACGTCGCAAATGTCGTCCGCGCTCTTTCCTATGGAAGTGTACGAAAGCACCTTATCCTTAAGCTCTCTTCTATCTCCAAGCTTATGGAAGGTTGCTCCGTATACCGATACGGGCTTCGGGTTACCCATAAGATATCTCGTTAAGTCAATAACGTGTACGCCTAAATCAATGAGAGGTCCGCCACCTGAACGCTTTTTATCTCCAAACCAACCGCCCGGGTTACCGTTTCTTCTGAGATAGGACGCTTTGGCGTAATAGATATCTCCCAGCGCGTCGTTATCGATAAAGTCTTTTACTACTTTGGCGTCCGAGCCGAAACGGCGGACAAAACCTATCATGAGCTTTCTACCGTTGCGCTTTGCCGCGGCAATCATTTCTTCTGCTTCCTGCGCATTCATCGCCATAGGCTTTTCACAAAGGACGTCTTTGCCTGCGTTAAGCGCCATAATCGAACACTTTGCGTGCGCGCAGTTCCATGTGCAAACACTAACGATGTCAATTTCGGGAAGCTCGTCAAGCATTTTTTGTTCGTCGGTATACAGACGGGTAACTCCGTACTCTTCGCCCTTTTTCTGCAAGGTATTCTCGTTGATATCGCAAAATGCGTATAATTCAACGTTAGGGTTATTTTTATATGATTTAATATGCATACGGGAAATACTTCCCACACCAACTACAGCAACTTTTAATTTTTTCATTGTATTTATCTCCTTATTTTCTAACGTTAAACGCATCTAAAAATCTTACTGCATCGCCGATATCTTTACAAGGATCGTCTCCGCATTCTCTTTCGATGGTCAAATAACCGTCATAGCCGATATCACGCAATGCCTTGAGATAGTTTTCCCAGTCTACATTACCCTTTCCAAGCGGCGTTTCTTCGATAACGTCCCAGCCGCAGAATTCCAAGCCGTAATATCTCGGCGCGTACAGTGCTTTCGTGTCGAACTTTTTCAGCTGCTTTCCGTCTTTTGCATGCGTATGTATGATATAGTCCTTCAAAGTATATACCGCCTGTACGGGGTCGTCTCCCGCGCACATGACTAAATTGGCAGGATCGAGATTAACCGCCACGCCGTCGCTGCCTAAATCATCGAGAAATTCCTTCAAAAGTGTCGCTTTTTCGGGACCTGTTTCCACAGCAAAGTGTCCGTCTACACTCTTAGCAAAGTCGGCAAGCTCTTTACATACCTTATGCATTGTTTCGTACTGCACGCAATTTTTCGTTTCCGGTACAACACCGATATGCGTGGTTACTATGTTTGTACCAAGCTCCTTCGCCATTTCCAAAATGCGCTTTTCCCTGTCGATAAGATCTCTTAGCTGCTCGTAATACATTTGGTTGCCAAAATCTCCGCAAATGGCGGAAAAGACAAGCCCCTCGCCATTGACTTGCGCCTTGATTTCTCTGAGCTGCTGCGCCGTAGCGTCAAAGGGAATAAAGTTCCCCGCATATGCCTGAATACCGTCTGCGCCAACTCTCTTCGCCTCTTTCAGAGAAGCCGCAAAATCTTTAGAAAAGCTTTCTACTATTGCTCCAATTTTCATGTTAGTATCTCCTTTCTCTGTGGCTTATGCCTTTTTACTACTTTTATAGTATCATAAATTCACATATATAGAAATACCTACACTTACGAACACATTGTCAAAAATTACGATATTAAGCTCTGCTATTTTTCCTTGACAACGTCGGCGTACTTTTTATAAGCCCTATAAAATGTGTTTTGACTTTGAAATCCGCACGCCTGCGCAGCCTTATATATAGGCATATCGGGAGAAGAATTACGTAACTTCATAAATTCTATCACCCGTCTGCGATTGAGATATTCACGTATGTCCATACCTGCGAAGTGGTTGAACAGGTTAGAAAAATAATTTTTGGAATACCCAAACGCAAAAGCCAAGCTCTCCAAGGTGATTTCTTCAAAAAAATGCTCGTTGATATATCTGAGGGCGGCAACCATAGTTTCCGCTGCCTTTCCCTTTTCCTTCTCTTTAAGGGGATATAGCCTTGTCATAAGACCTAACAGCATCTGCACAAAGCCCAACCTGAAATTGTCCTCCGCGCCTTTCCAAATGGGGTATATCATATCCAAAAAGGCGCGAATTTGCTCAAAACCGTCGGTTTTTTCTATAAACGGCGCAAACGTATACGCTTGAAAATCATAGGAAGAAAGAAACTTAGAGCTAATTAAAACAACGTAATATTGCGCTCCTTTTTCGGGCTTATAGTCGTGAGTATCAAAGCAGTTGGAAAAACCGATTTCTCCTTTGGTAAGTCTTTTTTCTTCCGAATTGATACGCACAAGGCTTTCTCCTTGTAGCATAAAGATAAATTCAATGCTGTCGTGAAAATGCATTGTAGCGGACTGTGCTGGAGAGTTTTTTACCTCATATTTATGAAAGTAAATATACCCGCTGTCGTCCGCTGCCTTTTCGTAAAATGATAACATACGCTAACGCTCCTTTACTCTTATTACGACACAGTGCGCTTCTTTATTAAAAGACAAGCTGTTTTTTGAGAAAATTATTGTCAAAAAATACGATTTTGCTTATTTCACTCGGACTGTCCTTCTGTCAAATGAATGATAATTTGTAATTTCAATAAAACTTGACGGATATTGCCACCGTGGAAGTTACTTACGGGAAGCTTGACGGCAGTGTGGCTATCAGTCGCAAAAGTATATTAAAATTAAATTATCTGTCAGCGAAAAGGTTTCCTAAAATTATGCAAAGTAAAAAATTAGGCAGGTGCACACGTTTGTACACTTGCCTATTGACCTTTATTTTTTTGCGTGATAAAACAGAATTACATACGCAAGCATACGCCTAGAATAGGTTTTGCGTGGATAATAAGCCGTCGCGCTCACGGCAAAAGCTTTGAACTGAAAAGGGTTAGCTATTCAAGCCTGTGGCTTGGATAAAAATTCGACAATCTTCTGTCTGAACTTGTCGAATTTTTTTGGTGCGGGCGAAGGGACTTGAACCCCCACGTCGATTGACACCAGATCCTAAGTCTGGCGCGTCTGCCAATTCCGCCACGCCCGCAAGTTTTATGAGCGGTTGTGTGGCGGAATTATCTGCACACATCCGCTATTTTACGGAGCGCGTTAGATATGTTTACGTCCCGTAAGCCTTGTTATTATAACACATAACTTGACAATTGTCAAGAAAAAGAAGAAAAGTTTTCATAAATAAAATATCACCGCCCAAGGTCAAAAGAGACCTTAGGCGGCTTTAGGTTAATTATTTGTTATGGCAGCAGCGGTTACCGTCGTTCCCTCTCTGTCGCTCCCGGTAGCAATCGCCGTTATTTCTTTCTGCCACGTAGTCGTCGTTACACTGATGGCGGTAAGCGTTACGTGAGCAGCATGAACGGTTAACCCTGAAGAGATCGAACAGTCCCCAGCTCTGATACGGGTAGTTTCTGTTACAGTTATTTTTCACTTGTGTTTATCCTTTCTTTTACCTTATTTCCTTGGAGCTTACTTGCTCCTGCTTATAATGTATGCTAACAGTGATTTAAATGTTCAAGCCAAGCTTTACAGTTAGTTACAGTAGGCTCACGAATACGGTTACTCATATTTGTAAGTGAGTTTCAAAAAATCACTTGATTTTTGCGCGTACGTGTGATATAATTTATAAAATGGCGTAATTGTATGCTTTTACGCGCGGTCGGGAAGATTAGTCTTTCGACCGCTTTAAAAAGGTTTGTTTGGGATAGTAAATTATGAGAATTCAGCTTTCCGAGCATTTCGGGTACGGTAAGCTTATTCGCTTTGTTTTTCCGTCTATCGCTATGATGGTGTTCACCTCGATATACGGCGTGGTTGACGGACTGTTCGTTTCCAACTTTGTCGGTAAGGTATCGTTTGCGGCGATAAATCTGATGATGCCGCTATTTATGATACTTGGTGCGGTTGGATTTATGGTTGGAGCCGGCGGAACCGCGATAGTAGGTAAGACCATAGGTCAGGGCAAAAGGGAAAAGGCGAATGAGTATTTTTCGATGCTCATATATATAACGGCAATTATCGGAGTATTTACGGTAATTGCAGGACAGGTTTTTCTCCCCTCGGTAGCGAGGCTTTTCGGCGCGGAAGGCGAAATGCTCGAAGCCTGCGTGCTTTACGGCAGGATAGTAATAAGTGCTATGCCGTTTTTTATGCTTCAAAACGTATTCCAGAGCTTTTTCGTTACCGCTGAAAAGCCCAAGCTCGGACTTTACGTTATCGTTATTGCGGGAGTTATGAATATGGTGCTTGACGCACTGCTTGTCGCGGTAATTCCGCTTGGACTTGCGGGCGCTGCGATTGCTACCTCGATAAGTCAGTTTTTCGGCGGCGTTATACCGATAATTTACTTTTTGCGTAAAAACGATAGCCTGCTCCGCCTTACTAAAACGCGCTTTTACGGAAATGTGCTTTTAAAAACCGTAACCAACGGATCAAGCGAGCTTATGAGCAATATTTCCGCATCGATTGTAACGATACTCTTTAATTATCAGCTGATGCGCTTTGCGGGAGATAACGGGGTGGCGGCTTACGGAGTAGTAATGTACGTCAGCTTTATTCTGGCGGCGATTTTTATCGGATATTCGATAGGCAGCGCGCCGATAGTAAGCTTTAATTTCGGCGCGGAGAATAAAGCTGAGATGAAGAACGTGTTTACAAAAAGCTCTGTTATGATACTTTTATCAAGCCTTATAATGACAGCGCTTTCGTTCATTCTCGCAAAGCCCCTTTCGGCAGTTTTCGTGGGTTATGACGAGGCTCTGCTTAGCATAACTGTAAGAGGCTTCAAAATATTCTCGTTTTCATTCCTTTTCTGCGGTATGAATATTTTCGGCTCGGCATTTTTCACGGCGCTCAATAACGGAGTTGTGTCCGCTGTTATTTCATTTCTCCGTACCTTCGTTTTTCAGTGCGCGGGAGTTCTAATACTTCCTATGCTGTTTAAAAGCGGACTTGACGGAGTTTGGGTGTCGATAATAGTAGCGGAGGGGCTGGCATTTATACTAACCTTGGCTCTGCTCGTTAAGAATAAAAAGAAATACGGATATATGTAAATTTTTGAAAGGAACGGTAAATATCAGTGAAAGACGGTTTTGTTAAGGTCGCGGCGGTCAGCCCTTTTCTAAGAGTTGCCGACTGTGAAAACAATGCGCTTGTAATCACTAAGGAGTACGAAAAGGCAGCGAATACGGGAGTAAAGCTTATTGTGTTTCCCGAAATGTCCGTTACCGCCTACACGGTAGGGGAGCTTGTACGTCAAAGAGCCCTGCTTAAAAGCGCCGAGAATGCTGTGCTTAGCATCAGAAACGCAACTAAGGGCTACGATACGGTAGCCGTTATCGGCTTTCCGTTTGTAATGAACGGCTCCGTATATAACTGCGCGGCTGTCATTCAAAACGGCTCGGTGCTCGGAATTGTGCCTAAGACGACGGTTGGCTGCTATGGCGATAATTACGACGCGCGTTATTTTGCCGAGGCGCCGGCTGAGAATACCGACGTTTTCTTCGGCGGCGAGATAGTGCCGTTTGGAGCAAAGCAGATATTCGTTTGCGAGGAAAACGAGGAGATAGCGATAGGCGTTGAGTTTGAAAGCGACCTGCTATCCGTCAAGACTCCGTCCTGCGACCTTGCGCTTAACGGCGCTACGGTTATAGCCTGTCTTGCCGCTTCAAGCGAGCTTGTCGGCAGAGCAGAGAGGGTGAAGGCGTCGGTTAAGGCTCATTCGGACAGAATAATCTCCGCGTATATCTACGCAAATGCCGGAATGGGAGAATCAAGCTCGGACGGCGTGTATTCGGGACATTCGCTTATAGCGGAGAACGGAAGTATTTTGGCGGAGGGTAAGCCGTTTACAGACGGAATAACGGTTACTGATATCGACGTTCAGCGACTTACTCACGACAGAATGAAAAATACGGCGTTCAAGTCCGAAAACGATTATGAAACCGTGTATTTTTCGATGGAGCAGACGGAAACGGCTCTTGTAAGAAGCATAGCTAAAAACCCCTTTATGCCCTGTGAAAATCAGAAGAACGAGCGCTGCGCGGCTATACTCGATATTCAGGCGCAGGCGCTTGCGAGAAGAGTATCGCACGTCAGGGCGAAAAAGATAGTGGTAGGCATTTCGGGCGGTCTTGATTCCTGTCTTGCGCTTCTCGTTATGGTCAGGGCTATGGACTTGCTCGGACGGGATAGAAAGGATATCCTCGCCGTTACAATGCCCTGCTTTGGAACCACCGAGAGAACAAAATCAAACGCCGAAAAGCTGTGCGAGGAGCTCGGAGTTACCTTCAAGGAGGTAAATATAGCAAAGGCGGTAACTCAGCATTTTGAGGATATCGGTCAGGATAAAAGTAATTACGACGTTGCGTATGAAAACGCTCAGGCAAGAGAGAGAACGCAGGTTCTTATGGATATAGCCAATCAAGAAGGCGGTATAGTAATCGGTACGGGAGACCTGTCCGAGCTTGCTCTCGGTTGGGCGACCTATAACGGCGACCATATGTCGATGTATAGCGTGAACTGCTCCGTACCTAAGACACTCGTGCGTCTGCTTGTCCGTTACTACGCGGATAACTGCGGAAGCGAAGCGCTTAAAGCGTCGCTTTGCGATATATTAGGCACACCCGTCAGCCCTGAGCTTATACCCCCGAAGAAAAGCGGCGAGATATCGCAGATAACCGAGGACCTGGTAGGGCCTTATGAGCTTCACGATTTCTTTATTTATTATTTTGTCCGCTACGGCTTTACGGCGGAAAAGATTTTCCGTCTCGCGATTAAGGCGTTTGATGGAGCTTACGACGGGAATACGGTAAGAAAGTGGCTTTCGAGCTTCTTCCGCCGTTTTGTAACCCAGCAGTTTAAGCGCTCCTGCTCGCCCGACGGTCCCCGTGTAGGAAGCGTAGCGCTCACCCCGAACGTCTGGAAAATGCCCAGCGACGCGGAGTATAATGTCTGGAAGGACTAAAAAAGATAATTGAGGGAAATTGCTTGTTTAACTATTTAAAAGAACTTGACCAAAGGCTTTATGAGCGTTATTTAACGCTTGAAAGGAACGTGAAAGCGCAAAGCGATTCCTTTTTCGACTCGTATATTGATATGCTTGAGCATTTTCTTCGGTACTTGTGCTGTGAGCTGAGCATAGACGCGCAGAGTCATGAGAGCAGCGGAAATTTGCTTGGAAAAGGTGTTCTTAAGGCTTATATGCTTTCAATCGGAGTTGAAGAGGCGACGTATGAAAAGCTTAAGGATTACTCCCTTAAAGTCAATAAACATAAGCATAAAAACCAAAAGACCGTAACGGTTGAGCAGGTCATTGGCTATATTACTGTGTTTTACGATTTTTCAAGTGCGTATGCGGTAACGAAGGGTATTAGCGTTTCTCCGCTTCAAAATGAGTATTTTCTTTCTCTTTTTGGCGTCCTTGAACGTGAAAACGCGGCGCTAAGAAGTGAAATAAAAAGTGTGGACGAAAACGTTTACGCTCGGCTTGACGCTATTGAGCAGGGACAGGCGCAGATTTTAAACGAGCTTTTATTGGCTCGCGAGCAGACTAAAACGAAACAAGCCCCGAATCCTCAGCAGGAGCAGGCGGCAGCGCTACAAGGCATAATTGATTTCGCTCGACGCTCAAAGCAATATTTCCATTTTTTTGGAGATCACAAGTGGTTCACATCAGATAAGAGGACTTTGTTTATAGTTCTCATAATAAATACAATCCTGTTTTTGATTTCGTTGTTTATGAGCTGGTTCAGTATAAAGGTATTTGATGTAGGCGTGTGTATAAAGCTTTTGTGGATTGTCCTGGGCTACGCTATGCTGATAGGGCTAAACAAGTCATCGCTAAAAATCGAGTGTGAGAGCTTTGCGAAGAATACGTATGTAAAAACCGAATACGACCAATATGGTTTTTTACAGAAAAAGAATTCAAAAAAGTGGAAGTTCAGATGGATTCCAAGGCTTATATGTATAGGAAGTATATGCAATGTTTTTATCATGCTTGTAAATTTTGATACTGCTCCTGCCGCAATAGTATCGATAATCTTTGAGGTTTTGTTCATTACATCTATGTATGTTAGTAGAACGCTGTATTACGATTTTTATGACAGTTATATGGTGTATTGCTTTACAGGAAAGAATTCGAGTGGCGATGAGGTAACAGTGATTTACGATCAGCTAACAAATAAGTGGTATCTTGAGGACGATTTCGCCGCTAAATTTAATCAATTTTATGAAAAGTGACTGCGCTGCGGTCACTTTTTTCTTGACAAAAATACGTGAAAGTGTTATAATAAATCAGGTTTTATATGCCCTCGGAGCATTATGGCGTAAGCTGAGCAAAGGGGGTATAAATATGAAACCGAAAAAGCTCAGTGTAGCCGTAGGAAGTAATCTGAAAAGAATTATCAAAAAATCGGAGTATAAAACCCAGGAGTCGTTTGCGGAGGGCTTCGGTATCGAGGTACGCACAGTGAACCGATGGGTGAATGATGGCATACGTGATATTGATGCCGTTGAGGATATTGCTTCGTTTTTGAAGATAGATGTTTTCGAGCTTCTTCGCTATTAGAGCAATCAAAAAACAGGACAAATGTTGTCCTGTTTTTTTCTTTAAAAATATGTTATACTGTGTTTGCTGAGAATCGGAATTATTTTCCGAAATCCTTAACTAATAGGCGGATGTGAGCTATTTGTTCATCGGAAAGCTCGGAAACGTCGATAGCTTTAGATTCACTTCGTCCTAAAAGAAAATCTGTTGATACCTTGAAAAAGTCCGCAAGCTTGGTTAACATTTCTATTGACGGCTGTACGTTATCATTTTCCCAATTTGAAACGCATTGCTTTGTTACGTTCATTTTACGGGCAAACTCAACCTGATTAAGACCCATTCCGAGCCTCAGCTGTCTTATATTGACGTTAAGGGAATTTTTCATAATTATCCGTAGCCTTTCAAGATATTCTGTACCTAATTATTATACCTTGTTTTATTCGAATATCTATAATAATTATAAAAAAACACTTGACATTATAAAAATATTATAGTATACTAATAATTGACCACAGGGTTAAAAAATAAAAAAGGAGACATACATATGCAACCTCAGTTCGTAGCAAAAAAATCCAAGGCAAAGGCATTTACAGGCTGGACTATTTTGGCGCTTGTCCTATTATTCTGGACTCTTATTCCGATTATTTACGTAGTTATCAAGATGATTCAGCTTGATCACGACGTTATTGAGTTTTATGAAGACTCGATAATAATTAAAAAAGGCTGGATAGCGAAGAGTGAAAGAAAAACAAAGTTTACGGGTATAGTTTCCGTTGCGATAAGCCAGAGCGTTATGGGAGCTATCTTCAATTACGGAGATCTTCAGGTAGACGTATACGGCAAGTGGGATATAGATACAGAAGGTATTGCCAATCCCCGTGCGCTTAAAGACTATCTTGAAAGCCGTATAGGTGGAGGCACACCTTCTCCGGCTTATATGGAAGTGGTTTAAGTAATGATACAAAAAGGTTGCGAATGCAACCTTTTTGATGTTTTTATAACTTTTAAAAGGAGAAGTGAGTATGAATAGAATAGTAAGATTACTTTGTGTTGTTCTTGCGTTGCTGATGTGCTGCTCGGTATTCATGATCGCGTGTGATGATGAAACCGATAAAGACGGAGGCAAGCAAGATGGCGGCGACCAAGGTGGTGGAGACAATCCTAAACCGGAAGTATATACTGTTTCCTATGAGAATACCGATATTCAAGATCAATCTGTAGAAAAAGGTACTTCTCTTCCGAAACCTAATGATCCCAATAAAAATGATCATGTTTTTGTCGGTTGGTATACGGATGCTGATTACACCCAAAAAGCAGTTTTTCCGATCACTGTTAATTCCGACATTAAGTTGTATGCTCGATTTTATACATATCAAGAAGCATTCCAAATAGCTCGCGAGAACACGATAGGCGACGATGTACCTGGTTTCGAATACAGTTATGCTACGAATATCAGTGCATCCATTGTTGGACTTTCTGTTACTGGTAATACAACCGGTAACGCAAAGTACAGTACAATTGGCGAGGTGAGCTATTATGATGAAAGCACCAATTCCGGTGCGCTTCTTCCTGATGGCTCAAAATACAAAATTCGCCGCGGAACTACACTCCAAAATATTTCAGTTGATGAAGCCGGAGAAATGAAGAATTACTCAGTGGAGCAAGTAGATTCAAGCTATAAATATGATTCGTCATCCTTGGCAAAAGCAGTATTCGCCTACACTGATGATCAGATCACATCTATTTCTCCCACGAATCAAAAGAATGTTTATAAGTTAAATACATCAACAAGCGCTAGCTCGGTTATTTCATTAATTATTAATTGTATCAATCATCCTGTTATTGAAAAATTGCTTTTCGAGTTACCCGAGACCTCAGCTGATACAAATCTTTATGTCTCTTTTAACAACGACAAGTTGGATTCTTATACATATGTATTTAAAGTATCAGTTAGTGCGTTGGAATTTGAACTCAGATATAACCTGATATTTACCGACATAGGAACAGCTAAAAATATTGAAACAAAGAGTTTTGAAAACGTGGCGTTTTCATCATCTGAGATAAACCTCATTAAGAATGAAGCGTCTGCGATTGTAAATGCTTTCAAGAACCAAGAGAATTCAGGATATGATTTCAAGGTCGATACCGGTGTTGATTTTGGCGCAACGACAGGGGAAATAAACTCCACCTTTAAGGGCTCGGCGTTTAGGAAAAACTTGAATAATTCCGTATTTTTCCACAATGATATTGAAATAGACAGCGATTATAAAAACAGCGATCTTTACAAAGACAAGAAAGTAGAAGATGTACATATCAAATTGAGTAAGCTTTCTAACGGCGAGGTACACATCATCGAAAAGAAACTTTTGGCAGATAGCACTCAAGAAGTTGAAAACTTTGTTGATAGTGATTTGACCTCCTTCTATTTATTTGATGTTTTGACGCATAGTGGAAATTACTCGTTTGCAGAAAAAACAACTGAAAATGATGAAACTATTTACACCTTGGGATTGACAAATAGCGGTGTTGTAACTTTAATTACTTGGCTCAACAATTCTCTTGATTTGGATCCTCTTGACAAGGCAACTGTAGATGTATTAGTATACGGTGATTTTAACGCCTCATCTGTTTTGATTAATACCGGAAGGGTTTCCGTTGTAGTCAAGAATGGTATGCTTGAAAAAATCAGTGTTGAGGTAGAGGGCGACTTTATCACTTCCTTTGAGGATTCTGTCGATTTCACCAATGCAAGCAATGCCCAAATTAAACTTGACATGCAAATCACTGTAAATGAAGACGGAAACACATTTGTGCCTTTTGATTCCGTTCAGGATGCTAAATAAAAAGTAACAGGTTAAAAATTGCTCCCCACAAAAACGCCTCAAACGAGGCGTTTTTTTATTGACTAATTTATCGTTTGCTTTACTCAGTCTGTATACTTTTTTACGTTTTCTTCCAAAAGGTACTTGTAATTATTTATATTATATGTTATAATAAATATCAATAATTGTGTATATGGGGGTATTTATGACCGAGCTTGAAAAGGATAGAGAAGAATTTCTCGAAATATATAATAGCCTTATAAAGAGGGAAGGCGCCAAAGCTCTTCTTGACTATTTGTTATCATCAAGCTGTGATTTTTTCAGTGCGCCCGCAAGCACTAAATACCATCTTGCTTTCGAGGGAGGACTTGTTCGACATAGCCTGAACGTTTACCGTTGCCTTAAAGACTATCTTTCAAGAGAACGGGTAAAAAACGAATACGGTCTTGAATATAGCGAGGAGAGCGTAGCTATCGTTGCGCTTCTGCACGACCTCTGTAAGACTAATTTTTATAAAATCGGCTTCCGCAACGTCAAGGACGATAACGGAATATGGCAGCGGGTGCCGACCTATGAAATAAACGACACTCTCCCATACGGACACGGTGAAAAGTCGGTTTACATCATTTCGGGTTACATGAAGCTTACCCGCGAGGAAGCTTTTGCTATCCGTTACCACATGGGCTTTTCAAACGGCGACGACGAAAGAAACGTAGGCAAGGCATTCGAGATGTTCCCGCTTGCGGTAGCGCTCTCGTTTGCGGATATGGAAGCAACGTTCTTTATGGAGAAGGATAAAAAAATATAATGTGTAAGTGCTTAACTTGATTTGGGCGCTTGTATACGTTAGGTAAAAATTATTTTGAATATATAAATTCGCAGAAAGGTCGGTCAAAAAACTATGGCAAACAGCATTTATCCCATCTATGAAAAAGTAAAAGGCAACATTCAGAAGGTAATAGTAGGAAAGAGCAACGTAATTGACCTTATGCTCATATCTCTTTTCTGTCGCGGACATATGCTTGTCGAGGACGTTCCCGGAACGGGAAAGACTATGCTCGTCAAGTCCCTTGCGGCGTCTATCGACTGTGAGAGCAAGAGAGTTCAGTTTACCCCTGACCTGCTTCCTTCCGACATTACGGGTATAAACTTCTTCAATATGAAGACGTCTGAGTTCGAGTTTGTTCCCGGTCCCGTTTTCTCCAATATACTTATTGCGGACGAGATCAACCGCGCTACTCCTAAGACTCAGTCAGGACTTCTTGAATGTATGGAGGAGCTCCAGACCACCATTGACGGTAAAACCTATAAGCTTGCCGAGCCTTTCATGGTCGTCGCTACTCAGAACCCCGTTGAAAATATGGGTGTTTTCCCGCTTCCCGAGGCTCAGCTTGACCGTTTCCTCATTAAGATGAGCATGGATTATCCAACTCACGAGGAGGGCGTAAATATTCTTGAACGATTCAGCGTTACGAGTCCTCTTGATACGCTAAAGCCCGTTGTTACGGCGGCGGATATCAAGGCAGCTCAGGAAGCGCTTCCCAAGGTTTTTGTGCATAAGGATATTATGAGCTACATAGTTTCTCTTGTTGAAGCAACCAGAAGCTTTGAAAGCGTAGTTCTCGGAGTAAGCCCCAGAGGCGCACAGGCTCTTATGAAGGTCGCCAAGGGCTTTGCGGCGATAGATAACCGCGATTACGTAATGCCCGACGACGTAAAGAAGGCGGCGCTCCCCGTCCTTACTCACCGCATTATGCTTACCAGCTCCGCAAAGATCAAGCTCAATGCGGCTAAGAACGTTATTACCGAGATAGTCGAGCAGGTAGCGGTTCCTACCGAAAGCTCTCTCGGCTGGTCTGCAAGATAAAATTCATAATTAAAGCTAATTATTTCAGAAGGTACACGGTCAAAATATGAATTTAATGATGTTAGGACGGTATCTTGCCGCTGAAGGAGCAGAGGTGAAAAATCCTCTTGTTTCTAAGCTGACTCTTATCGTTTGTATAGCTGCCGCGTTAGTTATACTGGTGGTTGTTTATATATTTTTGAGCGTAAAGTATATCGATAGGATAACCTACAAGCGAGAGTTTTCCGAAAAAGGCTCTTACGAGGGTGATGAGCTTCAGCTTATTGAAACTATTACCAACCGAAGCTTTCTTCCGTTTTTCTTTATAGATATCGAGTACTATATTTTTAACGAGCTTCAGTATGACGACTACGAGCAGGAGCGAGACAGAAATATGCAGTATACGCGGAGCCGATTTTATATCGTGCTTCCGTATATGCAGATAAAGAGAAAGCATACCGTCAAGCTCAAAAAAAGAGGCTTTTATCAGCTGGATACGGTAACGTTCTGGTACGGACGTAAGCAGAGAAGAATATCAGCGCCCGCGCAGGTGTACGTTTACCCGAAGCTTACGGGTATAGACGATCTGCCTATTCCGTCAAGCTCTATGCAGGGGGACGCGTTTTCAAAGCAATGGCTTATAAAAGACCCGTTTTCCGTCAGCGGTATAAGAGAATACCGATTCGGAGACCCGTTTAACAGTATAAACTTCAAGGCAACCGCCAAAAGCGGTAAGCTTGGCTTTGAGGGGATAAGAGTAAATAACCGAGATTTCTGCTCAAACAGGAACTTTATGGTATATCTGAATTTCCAGACACCGCCCGAAATGGCTATGCAGGATAGGATATACGAAAGGTTTATGGAGAGAGGACTGTCGTACGCGGCGGCGCTACTAAGGGAAGCCTTTACCTTTGGCTACCGCGCGGGATTTGCGGCGAACTGTACGCTCGTTTCGGGAGAGAAGTTTATTCGTTTCCCGATGACTCAGGGCGTTCTGCACTACGAGGAAATTCTTCAGCATATGTCGCTTGTCAGCATGAGTGAGGGAATATCCTTTGCGGCGCTACTCCAAAACGATATTCTCGGCGGACTTTTCGATTCCGAGGTATTTCTGCTAACGAACTATATGAATGAGGCGCTGGATTCCGTGGTAGATAATTTCCATAGATTCGGCAACAACGTAAGCGTAATAATGTTAGGAGATCTGAAAGATTGAAGCACGTAATAGATAAAAACAGGATTGCGGAAAGCTCCTCCAAGCTCTCTGTCACCTTCATACTGCTTGAAATATCCGTATGGCTCACACCGCTTACGAAGCAGTATGAGACTGTAAGGTATATCCAGCAGTTTACCGTTATCTTCACGGTAATATTCGGTGTGATAGCGCTGAGGTCTCTGCGTAAGCTTATACCAAAGACACTTCGCAGAGCGATACTTGATAAGTTTCTTTTCGCTGTGCGAAAGGCGGCGTCGGGCTTTGCGGGATTTTCAAGAAGGATACTCGGCTTTCTTGGTGTCAAGTTTGACAGATACAAGAAGCGTAAGGACGAAAAGACCTTTATATTCGGAGACGATGATGAGCTCGGCAGAAGAAAGCGTCATTCCATAAAGAGCACGTCAAAATGGCGTGATATGACTGAAAATTCCGAAAAGATACGCTTCCTCTACATTAAATACATAGTCAAGCTTATCAAGGGCGGATATAAATTCCAAAAGGCTCTTACGCCAAACGAGGTTCGCGGTGATCTTGCGCTTGAGCCTGAAAACGAGGATAATATGCTGTTTGACCTCTATAACGGAGCCCGTTATTCGGGCGGCTCGACGTATATAACCGACGAGCAGGTCGAGGCGGCGGTGGCGCTGGTAAACGGCAAAAAGAAATAAAAAATGGCTGAGTCAAATTAATTAGACTCAGCCATCTTTGTTTTTATTATCAATATTAGAACTGCAATTTTTCCTCAATGTAAGCTCTGATTTCGCCTATGGGAAGTCTTACCTGCTCCATAGTGTCTCTGTCACGGACGGTTACGCAGCCGTCGGTTTCGCTCTCGAAGTCGTAAGTGATGCAGAATGGAGTACCTATCTCGTCCTGACGGCGATAACGCTTACCGATAGAGCCTGCCTCATCGTAATCAACACTGAAATACTTAGCAAGCTCGGTGTAAACCTTATCCGCACCCTCGGAAAGCTTCTTGGAGAGGGGGAGAACGGCAGCCTTAAAGGGAGCAAGCGCGGGATGGAGATGGAGAACGACACGGGTGTCGTTCTTTTCGGCGTCAATGACCTCCTCATCGTAAGCTTCGATAAGGAAAGCAAGCGCAACACGGTCAGCTCCAAGCGAGGGCTCAACAACGTAAGGCACGTAATGCTCGTTTGTTTCTGGATCGAAGTAGGTGAGGTCCTTTCCGCTATGCTCTGCGTGCTGAGAAAGGTCGTAGTTGGTTCTGTCAGCGATGCCCCAAAGCTCACCCCAACCAAACGGGAAGAGATACTCAAAGTCGGTAGTAGCCTTAGAATAGAAGGAAAGCTCGTCTGGGTCGTGGTCGCGGAGCTTTAAGTTTTCTTCCTTCATACCGAGAGCGAGAAGCCACTGCTTGCAGTAATCCTTCCAATAAGCGAACCATTCAAGGTCTGTGTCGGGCTTGCAGAAGAACTCAAGCTCCATTTGCTCAAACTCTCTTGTACGGAAAACGAAGTTACCGGGAGTTATCTCGTTACGGAAGCTCTTACCGATCTGACAAACGCCAAAGGGGAGCTTCTTTCTGGTTGTTCTCGCGACGTTAGGGAAGTTAACGAAGATACCCTGAGCCGTCTCGGGACGGAGATAAACGGTAGAGGAGGAGTCCTCTGTAACACCGATGAAGGTCTTGAACATAAGGTTAAACTTCTTTATGTCGGTGAATTCCTTACCGCCGCAGCCGGGGCAGGCAATACCCTTGTCCTTTATAAACTGAGCCATCTGCTCAAAGGACCAGCCCGCGGGATTGTCGTCGGTTTTGTTCTCAAATGCGTACTCCTCAATAAGCTTGTCAGCGCGATGACGCATTTTACAGGTCTTGCAGTCCATAAGAGGGTCGGAAAATCCCCCGACGTGTCCGGACGCAACCCACGTTTCAGGATTCATAATAATAGCGCTGTCAAGACCTACGTTATATTTTGATTCTTGGACGAACTTTTTCCACCAAGCTTTTTTTACGTTATTCTTGAACTCAACGCCAAGCGGACCGTAATCCCAGCTGTTAGCAAGGCCGCCGTAAATCTCGGAGCCGGGGAAAATGAAGCCTCTGGTTTTACACAGGGCGACTATTTTGTCCATTGTTTTTTCACTGTTATGCATAAGAAATGACCTATCCTTTCCGAAACAAACGCTAATAAATCTATACAATACAGTATTATACAATACTTTCCCACTTTTTGCAAGAGCAAATTTCAAAAAATGTAAAAAAAATTAAAATATTAACTTAAATTTCGAAAAAGGTATTGCAAAAGTTAAGGAAATAGTGTAAAATAAAAGAAACTTGCTTTATGTAAGAGGAAAATATGTAATTTTTAAAACTTTTGGAGGATATACTAAGATGGCAGGAGCAATTACAGCAGGAGATTTCAGAAACGGCGTAACGTTTGAGATGGACGGAAACGTTCTTCAGATAGTTGAGTTCCAGCACGTTAAGCCCGGAAAGGGAGCGGCTTTCGTCCGTACTAAGTGCAAGAACGTTATTACCGGTTCCGTAGTTGAAAGAACCTTCAACCCCACCGATAAGTTCGAGACGGCATACGTCGAGAGAAAGGAAATGCAGTACAGTTATTCCGACGGAGACCTCTATTACTTTATGGATATGGAGACCTTTGATATGCTTCCTCTTAACTCTGACGTTCTTGGAGACGGCTTCAAGTTCGTTAAGGAAGAGATGATGTGCAAGGTTATGTCCTATAAGGGTAACGTATTCGCGGTTGAGGCTCCTACCTTTGTTGAGCTTGAGGTAACCGATACCGAGCCCGGCTTTAAGGGAGATACCGCGACTAACGCAACTAAGCCCGCTACTCTTGAGACCGGCGCGCAGATCAAGGTTCCGCTTTTCATCGATGTCGGAACTGTTATAAGAGTTGACACCAGAACAGGTGAGTATCTCGAAAGAGCTTAATCAAAACAAAAAAATTCCCTTTATCATACGAAAGGAGAAGAACTATGAATACACCCGAAAAAGTAGCATACATCAAGGGACTTATGGACGGCATGAAGCTTGACGAGTCCAAGGATGAGGTAAAGGTTTTAAAGGAGGTCGTCTCTGTGCTTGAGGAGCTTGCTGCGGCAAACGTCGCTCTTGCTGATGAGAACGCCAAGCTGAAGGATTACGTAGAGGAGCTTGATTACGACCTTGGAGACCTTGAGGAGTACGTTTACGACCTTGACGGAGATTACGATGACTTCGACGACGAGTATGACGATTTTGACGACGACTTTGAGTACGAGGACGAGGATTATTCCGACGGCGAGGACGACGACGAATAATTAAGAAAAATAAAATGCCTACGTAAGACCGTAGGCATTTTTAATTGAGTAAAATTTAAAGCTCGATTTTGTTGAGAAGGTCACGGAGCTCTTTTGCTTCGTCAGCAGTCAAAGTGATTCCCTTGCCCATTCTGTCCTTTCCCTCAGACCAGGTGCGAATGTCGTATACAGCGTTACGCTCATTCCAGCTGATAAGGTTTATCTCCTTAGTCCAGCCGTTACCCGTTTCGGAAAGTACGCCGAGTTCTTTTACTACCTCGTATTTGATTTCCGCCATGCTCCCTTTTCCCCGATAAATCGGAGTTCCTCACTTTCTTTTTATTTTAACGGTTTCCCTACCGTATTAAATACGTGATTTGTATGTAAAAATACATACACTGTATCAAGTATATCACAAAATAATATATATGTCAACACATTTTTGTATAAAAATGAGAAAAAATTGTCAAAAAATCATTTTTTTTCGTTAGAAATGATATAAAATTTTGATAGGAGTATATAATATGGAAAGTATTTTGACAGAATTCCAGGTTCTGCTTGATGTTATTTTAGCGGCTGCGCTCGGTTTTCTGATAGGACTTGAACGCAAGTTCAGGTCTAAGGAGGCGGGAATAAAAACTCATACGGTAGTGGCGATAGGCGCGGCTGTAATGATGGTCGTATCAATGTACGCTTTTAAGGGCGCGGATACGTCAAGAGTTGCGGCGCAGATAGTGTCGGGTGTCGGATTTCTCGGCGCGGGTATTATAATATATAAAAAACACGAGCTGCACGGGCTTACTACGGCGGCTGGAATATGGGCTACGGCGGGCATCGGTATGGCGTGCGTCGGCAGACTTTACGTTATAGCGATAGGCACAACTCTTGTAATGATACTTTTGCAGTGCCTTTTCCATTCAGGTGTCGGAATTTTTAGAAGCCGAAAATATTACTCCATTATGATAACCTTTATTCATAACGACACGGAGCGTGAGATAGTAAAGGACTTGTTTGAGATAACTCGCTTTAACAGACTTGTTATCGAAAGAACTGACGGAAATATGCGCTATCACGCCGTGTTAAATACAAATATAGAATATTCATCGGCGCACCTCGCCAAGATAATGGCGGAGAATCCGTTTATTTTGAGTATTGAAAGAGTAGATGAAAACTGAAAATAAATCAAAAAACGCCCTCGGCTGCTGCCGAGGGCGTTTTTGGGTTTTAGATTTGATTATTCAGCCTTATTTTCCTTGCGCTTGTATATTTCATTGATAACAATGACGGTTACGAGCATAAGAATGATTGCGATAGGGAGACAGAAGATAGTGTTCTTTTTAAACTTGTCAAAGATTCCGGTGATAATGTATGAAACAAACGATACTGCCGCAACGGTAATGGCATATGGTAGCTGAGTGGAAACGTGAGAAACGTGGTTGCACTTCGCGCCAGCGCTTGCCATGATGGTGGTGTCGGAAATAGGAGAGCAGTGGTCTCCGCAGACCGCGCCCGCAAGACAAGCGGAAATACCGATGATATAAAGGGGTTCGGTAGGATCGATAAAAATAGCGGTAACTATTGGGATAAGAATACTGAATGTACCCCATGAGGTTCCGGTAGAGAAAGCGAGGAAGCAAGCGACTACGAAGATTATAGCGGGCAAGAAGCTATTGAGTCCTGCCGCCGCGCCTTCCATAAGTCCTGCGACAAATACATCTGCGCCGAGGCTTCCGGTTACGCCCTTAAGAGTGAGAGCGAAGGTGAGAATGAGTATTGCGGGAACCATCGCGATAAATCCCTTCGGAATAGCTTCCATCGCCTGCTTAAAGGTGATAGCCCTGCGCGCTATAAGATAAACTATTGTAATAATGAGAGCAATGAGAGCGCCGTAGGGGAGACCTACCGAAGCGTCTGTGTTACCGAATGCGTCAACGAGGCTTTCTCCGTCGAAGAAGCCGCCAACGTAAATCATACCGAGTACGCAGAATACGATAAGAGCGAGTATTGGAATGATAAGGTCAATAACGAGACCCTTTTTATCGTCCGCTTCGTCATCGTCATCGCCGATAGCACCAAGCTCGCCGTTGACCATTGCGTTCATCTCAGCAAGCTTCATCGGGCCATAGTCAAGCTTGAGCACGATAATGGCGATAACGAATACAAACGTAAGAAGCGAATAGAAGTTATAGGGAATAGCGCGAATGAAAAGCTCAATTCCCGAATAAACTCCGTCAGTCTCGGCGGCAACTGAGGAAACCGCGGCAGCCCAAGAAGAAATTGGAGCAATCATACATATGGGAGCCGCCGTTGCGTCGATAAGGTAGGAAAGCTTCGCTCTTGAAATCTTCTGGCGGTCGGTAACGGGCGTCATAACCGATCCGACGGTAAGGCAGTTGAAATAGTCGTCAACGAAGATAAGCACTCCGAGAACGAAGGTTGCAAGCATAGCGCCGACACGGCTCTTTATGTTCTTGGTTGCCCAACGTCCAAACGCCGCCGCGCCGCCGGAGCTGTTTATGAGAGCGACCATTATTCCGAGGATAACGAGGAAAATAAATATTCCCGCGTTCGAGGAATCAGCAACCGAGGCTATGAAGCCGTCGGTAACTATGGCGTCCCACGCTCCTACGGGGTGGAAGTTTGCGTAGAACAGACCGCCCGCGACAACACCGATAAAGAGCGAGGAATAAACCTCTTTAGTGATAAGCGCGAGGAAAATAGCGATAACCGGAGGGATAAGAGACCAGAACGTTGCGTAGAGGTCGCTGCTTGCGGTAACCGTTCCGGTAGCTCCGCAGGTCTCACAGCTATACACCTTTGCGCCGGCGCAGCTTTCACAAGCCGTGTCGCCAGAGCAATCGCAGAGTACGTAGCCGAGCGCTCCGCAATCAGAGCAGTCAACGGTTTTGGTCGAAGCTCCGACTACACCCGTCGTAATACCCGCCGCAATGAGTATCGCCGCTACGACCGCAAATGCGATAATGTACTTCAAATACTTTTTAAGCATTTTGTGGTATCCTTTCTTTTTACAACGAAATAAATCGTTTAATTACTTAACATTTTAACACAAATTCGTACAAAAATCAACATTTTTATCTAATTAAAATTATTTTGTGAATATTATACACATTTCCTTGCGTGATTTTGGACTTTACCAACAAAAAAATATTGCGTTTTTTTCTTAAAAAATCTTTCTGAGTTAAAAAAACAAAAAACAACATTTTTGACTTGGGTTTACCGCAAAAACAATCTGTTTTTAGTTTGTTTTTGTTGGAATTCAAAATAAAACAACAAAATTCAAAAAAAATAAAAGAAAATCTATTGACAAAGTCTTTTGGGTGTGGTATACTGTTACACGGAAGTAACTTACATATAAATATATATCGTTTAAGGAGACTTCGCTCAAATGAAGTTTTACACCAAACCAATAGAAAAATCACCGAGAATACCTAAGCTAGTAGCGGCGCTTTATGAAAAAATGCCTGAAATCGAGGCGGACAGAGGAGTACTTATAACCGAAGCGTATAAGCGCACTGAGGGTCAGCCTATCATCACGAGAAGAGCGTACGCCTTTAAGCATATTCTTGAAAACATTCCGATAGTCATAAGGGATAACGAGCTTATAGTCGGCTCAGCCACCAAGGCGCCCAGAGGCTGTCATATTTTCCCCGAGTATTCGTTTGAATGGCTTGAAAGTGAATTTGATACGTTAGCGACGAGAGCCGCCGACCCCTTCTACATATCAAATGAAACGAAGGAAACGCTCAGCAAGGTAAATAAATATTGGGCAGGCAAGACCACCAGAGAGCTTGCGGAGGCTTATATGTCCGACGAGGCGAAGGCTGCGTTTTCTCACGGTGTCTTTACTCCCGGAAACTACTACTATAACGGCATTGGGCACGTAACGGTTGACTACCCCAAAATAATTAGGGTAGGCTACAACGGAATTATTGAGGAAGCAAATGCTGCGATAGCTAAGCTTAGTCAGGGAGATGAGGATTACGCTAAGCGCCGTCATTTTCTTGACGCTGTTATAACCTGCGCAGAGGCGGCTATCAAGTACGCTAAGCGCTACTCCGAGCTTGCCTTTAACATGGCTAAGACGACTCAGGACGTAAAGCGCAGAAAAGAGCTTGAGGATATCGGCAGCGCCTGCCGTCAGGTGCCGCAATACGGAGCCACGAGCTTCAGGGAGGCGTGTCAGTCCTTCTGGTTTGTGCAGATGCTTCTCCAGCTTGAGTCAAACGGACATTCAATATCGCCCGGAAGATTTGACCAGTATATGTATCCGTATTTCAAGGCGGACCTTGATGGCGGTAAGATAACCAGAGAGGAAGCGCAGGAGCTTATCGACTGTATTTGGGTTAAGCTCAATGACTTCAATAAGTGCAGAGACGCGGACAGCGCCGAGGGCTTTGCGGGATATAGCCTGTTCCAGAATCTTATTGCGGGCGGACAGGATAAATACGGCATGGACGCAACAAACGACCTGTCGTTTATGTGCATAACGGCTACTGAGCACGTTTTTCTCCCTCAGCCTTCCTTCTCGGTCAGAGTCTGGAATGGCACTCCTCACGAATTTCTTATCCGCGCGGCAGAGCTTACGAGAACGGGCATAGGATTACCCGCATACTACAATGACGAGGTGATAATCCCGGCGCTTCAAAGCAGAGGGTTAACCCTTGAGGACGCAAGAGATTACAATATAATAGGTTGTGTTGAGCCGCAGAAGGCGGCAAAAACAGACGGCTGGCACGACGCGGCGTTCTTCAATATGCTTCGTCCGCTGGAAATGGTATTTTCAAGCGGAATTGATAAGGGCGTTCAGCTTGGTCCAAAAACGAAAAGGATTGAGGAAATGACGTCGTTTGACGAGTTTAAAGAGGCGTATGAGACTCAGATGAATTACTTCATTGAGCTTATGGTCAACGCCGACAACGCCATAGACCTTGCCCACGCAGAGAGATGTCCGCTTCCTTTCCAGTCCTCTATGGTTGAGGATTGCATAGGCAGAGGTAAGAGCATGCAGGAGGGCGGCGCGGTCTATAACTTCACAGGACCGCAGGGCTTCGGAATAGCGAACGTTACTGACGGACTGTACGCCATAAGAAAGCTTGTTTTCGAGGATAAAAAGTATACGCTCGCTTTCATAAAGGAAGCGCTTGACAACAACTACGGCAAGGATATGGATGAGCGCAAGGCGGCAAAGCTTACCCAGCAGGTCGTTTCAGCTCTTGCGGAGTCCGGTAAGACAATAGACGCGGAAACTGTAAAGACGGTCTATTATACCGTAACGAAAAACAGGGCGAGCGACGAAAAGAAAAAGGCGTACGCGCAGCTCCTTGACGATATAAACGAGCTTTCCAAGTTCGGTAACGACGAGGACGATATTGACCGTTTCGCAAGAGAAATAGCGTATACATACACAAAACCTATTCAAAAATACAAAAATCCCAGAGGCGGAACGTACCAGGCGGGACTTTATCCCGTTTCGGCAAACGTGCCTCTCGGAGCGCAGACAGGCGCAACTCCCGACGGAAGACTTGCGTACACCCCGATAGCCGACGGCGTTTCACCCGCGGCTGGAAGAGACGTAAACGGTCCGACGGCGGCGGCAAACTCCGTTTCGTCGCTTGACCACTTCATCGCTTCAAACGGTACGCTCTTCAATATGAAGTTCCATCCGTCAGCGCTTGAGGGCAGAAGCGGTCTCGAAAGCTTCGTGGCGCTTGTCAGAGGATACTTTGACAGGAAGGGAAGCCATATGCAGTTCAACGTCGTAAGCCGTGAAACGCTTCGCGACGCTCAGAAGAACCCCGATAAATACCGTTCTCTCGTGGTAAGAGTCGCAGGCTACTCGGCGCTCTTTACAACACTTTCAAAGGGACTGCAAGAGGATATAATCAACAGAACCGAGCAATCGGGATTTTAAATGAAAGTAGGGAAACGAAATGGAAAAGGACCTGCTTTCAGTAAAGGGTAGAGTCTTTAATATCCAACGGTTTTCAATACACGACGGCCCCGGAGTCAGAACTATAGTGTTTTTAAAAGGTTGTCCGCTTAGGTGTAAATGGTGCTGTAACCCCGAATCACAGGAATGGGAAATCCAGAAGATGAGAGTAGGGGATAAGGTAAAGACAGTTGGTAAGGACGTAACTGTCGGAGAGGTAATAGAGCAGGTAGAAAAGGACAGAATCTATTACCGTCGCTCAGGTTTTGGCGGAATGACTCTTTCAGGCGGAGAATGTACGTGGCAGCCGGATTTTTCCGAGGCGCTTCTCAAAACCGCTAAGGAAAACGGAATAACGACAGCTATCGAGACAACGGCTTATGCGGAAATCGACGTGATACGAAGACTTCTTCCTTATATAGATACCGTGCTTATGGACATTAAGCATATGAATGAAAATAAGCATAGGGAATATACGACAAAAGACAATTCTCTGATTCTTGATAACGCGAAAATAATCGCAAGAGAAGCAAAAAAGCTCATAATAAGAACTCCCGTAGTACCGACCTTTAACGATACGGAAGAGGAGATAAGAGAGATAGCGGAATTTGCGGCGAGCATAGGGGTTACGGAAATGCACCTGCTTCCGTATCACAGAATAGGCTCAGATAAATACGCGGGACTCGGAAGAAGATACGAGATGGCGCATATAAACGTGCCTGAAAAGGAAAAAATGCAAGCTCTCCTCGATGTAGTCAACGCAGTAGGCTTAAAGGGACAGATCGGGGGATAAGGAGGTACGGCTTTGGAGCAGTACACGGAAAAACAAAGAATAATACAGGAATTGGTTCCGGGTAAGCAGATAACGCTGGCGCATATAATAGCCAACCCCGACGAGATACTGTATAAAAAGCTCGGACTTGACCCACAGGTCGAGTATTCGAAATCGGCTATCGGTATTCTAACGGTAAGCCCCGCTGAGACAGCGATAATCATGGGTGACATCTCGATAAAGGCTTCGGGAGCGCAGCTCGGATTTGTAGACAGGTTCAGCGGAACGGTGATACTTACCGGAACGTATTCCGAGGTCGAGGCATCACTTAAAGCGGTTACCGAATACATTGGCGGTACGCTTGGATTTACCGTATGCAAGATAACGAAAACCTAATGAAGAAAACTCTGCTTGTCGGCAGACACGGAGTAGGAAAGACAACGTTAAAGCAGGCGCTTCGCGGCGAGGAGATAAGATACGTCAAAACACAGTATATGCTCTATGAGGATTGGCTTATCGATTCTCCCGGAGAGTATGCCGAGGTACACGGACTCAATGCGGCGATAGCGATATACTCTTATGAGTCTGACGTCGTAGCCCTTCTGATAGCGGCAAACGACGATTACTCACTGTTTCCTCCCAACTGTACGCAGATGATAAACAGAGATGTTATCGGTATAGTAACCAAAATAGATAAGGCTCCGCCCGAGAGGGCAGAGAGCTGGCTCCGTCTTTCAGGCTGTAAGAGAGTCTTTTTTGTGGACTCACATACGGGTAAGGGAGTCGATGAACTCAGATCATATCTGCGAAAGCGGTAATGATATATAATGTTGAAAAATTATTTTAAAAGGAGACATAAAAAATGGTCAACGAGTACGAAATAAAAAAACAGATATGCGAGATAGGTAAGCGTATCTACAACAAGGGAATGGTCGCGTCAAACGACGGTAATATCTCCGTCAAGATAAGCGATAACGAGTTTCTCTGTACTCCTACGGGCGTATCCAAGGGCTTTATGACCCCTGAGTATATCTGTAAGGTAGATAAGGACGGAAAGGTTATCCAGGCAAACCCCGGATTCAAGCCCTCCTCCGAAATCAAGATGCACATGAGAGTTTATAAGGAGCGTCCCGACGTTCAGTCCGTCGTTCATGCTCACCCTCTCTACGCAACCTCATTCGCTATCGCCGGAATTCCGCTTACAGAGCCTATCATGCCCGAGGCGGTTATAGCTCTCGGATGCGTTCCGATAGCGGAGTACGGCACACCCTCCACCGAGGAGATTCCGGATGCGGTCTCAAAGTATCTCCAGCACTATGACGCGGTTCTTCTTGCTAACCACGGCGCGCTTTCCTTCTCTGATTCGCTCCTCAGCGCTTATCATAAGATGGAGTCGCTTGAGTTCTATGCTCAGCTTCTTTATCAGTCGAAGGTTCTCGGTGGTCCTAAGCAGCTCACCGACGCACAGGTACAGAGACTTTACGAGATTCGCCGTCAGTTCGGTCTTAAGGGTAAGCACCCCGCCGACATCTGTCCCAACGCAAAGGCGGGCAAGCCCAGCTGTCATGGCTGCGGCGGAAGCTGCGGAGGCAACGCGGGAGCTGATGCTGATACAGTCGCTCTCGTTACCAAGCTTGTTCTTGAGCAGCTCGGTAAGTAATTAAGCTATGACTGAAAACGAGATTAAAGAGATAGTTAAAAAAACTCTTGCCTCGTTTAAATTCGATAAAAGCGAGATGACCCTTGCTCTTGCCGAAAAAATCTGCGAAGCTGTTATCGGTTACGCAAGGAAGGCGGGAGTCAATGCGGTGGTCTGCGTTTCCGATAGCGCGGGAAACCCAAGGCTCGTCAAGAGCATGGACGACGCGTACATAGCAAGCTACGACGTGGCTGTAAATAAGGCGTTCACGGTCGTGGCGCTCAAAATGTCCACCTCGGATTTAAAGCCGCTTGCCCAGCCGGGTAAGGAGCTTTACGGAATACAGTTCACCAACGGCGGCAGAATAGTGATATTCGGCGGCGGCGAACCGCTTAAAGTAGACGGTAAGGTAATTGGCGGACTCGGAGTAAGCGGTGGAAGCGAGGCGCAGGATACGCTGCTCGCAAAGCAAGGCAAAGAGTTTTTTGATAGCTTAAAGTAAAGGTAAATATTTATTTTGAAAGGAAATAAAGGAAATGAATTCTTCTGACATTGAAAAGATCGTCAGACAGGTGCTTGAAAGCATGGGAAGCCCCAAGTCCGCGCCCAAGGCGGCGGCAGGCGTTCCGGCTACGAGCAGAGTCGCGATGCTGACTCAGAAGGAGCGCTTCGACATTCAGGAATATCCCATTCCCGAGCTTGGTGATGACGATATACTCGTAAAGGTCGAGGGCTGCGGAGTCTGCGGAACCGACGCGCACGAATTCAAGCGGGACCCATTCTCGCTTATCCCCGTAGTTCTCGGACACGAGGGAACGGGTGAGATAGTTAAGATGGGTAAGAACGTAACGAAGGACAGCGCGGGTAAGCCTCTTAACGTAGGCGATAAGGTAGTTACCTGTATGATCTTCAAGGATAATCCCGATATCACGATGTATGACCTCAATAAGCAGAACGTTGGAGGAGCGGACGTTTACGGACTTCTTCCCGATGACGACAAGCACTTAAACGGCTGGTTTGCCGATTATATTCTTGTTCGCGGCGGCTCTACGGTATTCAACGTAAGCGATCTTGACCTCGATAGTAGAATACTTATCGAGCCCTGCGCGGTGCTTATTCACGCGGTAGAAAGAGCAAAGACCACGGGAATACTTCGCTTCAACAGCAAAGTGGCGGTTCAGGGCTGCGGTCCTATCGGTCTTATCTGCATTGCGGTTCTGAGAACGATGGGTATAGAAAACATCGTGGCTATCGACGGAGAAGCGAAGCGTCTTGAATTCGCAAAGCTTATGGGAGCGACTGAGACGGTAAACTTCAAGGAGCACAAGGGCATTGATGCGCTTACAGAAGCTGTAAAGAACGCCTTCGGCGGCTATCTTGCCGATTTTGCGTTCCAGTGCACAGGCTCGCCTGTTGCTCACGCCAACATTTATAAGTTTATAAGAAACGGCGGTGGACTTTGCGAGCTTGGATTCTTCATAAACGGCGGAGACGCTACCATAAACCCCCACTTCGATATCTGCTCCAAGGAGATAACGACTGTCGGCTCTTGGGTATATACTTTAAGAGATTACGCCACAACGTTTGATTTCTTAAAGAGAGCAAAGGGAATAGGTATTCCGCTTGAAAAGCTCATTACTCATAAGTATCCGCTTGATAAGATAAACGAGGCGCTTCAAACCAATTTGAAGATGGAAGGCCTTAAAATAGCTATCGTAAACGAATAAGCAGGCAGGTAAGTAAGCTATGGGAAAAGCGACAGGATTTATAGAGGTCTACGGACTTGCGTGCGCCTTTGCGGCTCTTGACGCGGGCTGTAAGGCGGCGGACGTAACCGTCGAGACCTTTGATAAAAATAAGCCGGCAAACGCCGATAAAATGCCTGTGCCTCTTATAGTTCTGATAAAATTCAGAGGAACGGTAGAAAACGTTAAGGCGGCGATTGAGGCGGCGGAAAAAACGGCAAACGGACTTACGGGAGTCGTTTCAAAGCATATAATAGCAAACACAGAGCAGTCCACTGAAAAAATGCTCAAATTAAACGCTTTTGATAAAAAATAAATTGAAAAGAGGAAATAAAAAATGGCACTTCAGGCACTTGGAATGATAGAGACCAGAGGTCTCGTAGCGGCAATCGAGGCAGCAGACGCAATGGTAAAGGCGGCAGAGGTAACTCTTATCGGCACCGAGAAGATCGGTAGCGGACTCGTAAGCGTAATGGTAAGAGGCGACGTTGGTGCGGTTAAAGCGGCAACAGAGGCAGGCAGCACCGCTGCAAGCAGACTCGGTGAGCTGGTAGCTGTACACGTAATTCCCCGTCCTCACGCAGATGTTGAGAAGATTCTTCCTACTCTTGACTAATTGAACAAAATACGGAGGCGCTATGAAATCATTAGGATTTGTCGAGGTAAGCGGAACAGCGGCGGCTATTGACGCGCTCGACATTATGTGTAAAAGCGCAAGCGTAGAGCTTGTCAGCTGGGAAAGAAAGCTCGGCGGCAGACTCGTAACGTTAATAATTACGGGCGACGTTTCGGCGGTGAAGGCGGCAGTTGAAAATGCATCTCAGCATTGTATAAAGAAGCCCTGCTCCACTGTGGTTATAGCAAGACCGCATGCCGAGACAGTAAGACTTGCGGAGCTTTCCGCGCAGAGACTTAATAAAAACAAAAAATAATAATAAAACAAAAAACGGAGGTAACTCAAAATGGCACTCGAAGCACTTGGAATGGTAGAAACCAGAGGACTCGTCGCTGCAATAGAGGCGGCAGACGCAATGGTAAAGGCGGCAAACGTAGAGCTTATCGGCACCGAGAAGATCGGTAGCGGACTCGTAAGCGTTATGGTAAGAGGCGACGTCGGCGCGGTAAAGGCGGCGGCTGAGGCAGGTCAGGCGGCAGCGTCCAGACTTGGCGAAATCGTAGCGGTACACGTAATTCCCCGTCCTCATGCGGATGTTGAGAAGATTCTTCCCACCCTTGACTAATTAAAAAACAAAAACACATACGGAGGTAAACAGAAATGGCACTCGAAGCACTTGGAATGGTAGAAACCAGAGGACTTGTCGCTGCAATAGAGGCGGCAGACGCAATGGTAAAGGCGGCAAACGTAGAGCTTATCGGTACCGAGAAGATCGGTAGCGGACTCGTAAGCGTTATGGTAAGAGGCGACGTCGGAGCTGTAAAGGCTGCGACCGAGGCAGGTCAGGCGGCAGCGTCCAGACTTGGCGAGATTGTAGCGGTACACGTAATTCCCCGTCCCCATGCTGACGTTGAGAAGATTCTCCCCAGCCTTGACTAATTAATGCAATCGGCTTAAGCGAGGGAACGTTTTTTAACGTTATCCCTCGCGGAGTCGGGCGCAAAGCAAAGAATAAGCTTTTGTTTTACGCAATACACTCGAAATTTTTTGTTGCGAATGTGTCGCGAAAAACAAAAGCACTAAATATAGGAGAAAAAGCTATGTTAATAGGAAAAGTAGTTGGAAGCGTTGTTTCTACGGATAAGGATGCTAAGCTTATCGGACATAAGTTTATGATAGTTGAGACGATAGCTGATACGTGGTGCGCCAAGCGCATAGTTGCGGTAGACGACGTTGGGGCGGGAATAGGCGAAAAGGTGCTTGTTTCGCTCGGAAGCGCGGCAAGATTCACCTGCGACGGAGAAAACGACGCAAGCCCTATCGATGCGGCGATAGTAGGAATAATAGATAACGACTCCGTTATTCCGGATTTTGATAAATAAACTATATAAAAGGAAACTAACTGATGGAACTTAGTGAGCTTAAAGCTCTGCTTCGTGAAAGCGGTGTAGTCGGCGCGGGAGGCGCGGGCTTTCCTACCTACGCGAAGCTGACAGATAAAGCGGATACAGTTATTCTTAACTGCGCTGAATGCGAGCCGCTTCTTAAGCTTCACCGACAGGCGCTGGAGCTTCACGTAAGCGAGATACTGCATGCGTTTAACGAAATACTTACGGCAACGGGCGCAAATCGCGGTATAGTAGCGGTAAAGAAGCATTATAAGGCGGCGGTGGCGGCGCTTGAAAGTGAAATATCGGATTATGATAAGATATCTGTTTGTAAGCTTGAGTCCGTATATCCTGCGGGCGATGAGGTAATACTCGTTAAAAGGGTTACGGGCAGAAGCATTAATCCCGGTGAGCTTCCCGGCTCGGTAGGAGTAACGGTTTGCAACGTTGAGACGGTGTATAACGTTTATAAAGCGCTGAACGGCATGCCCGTAACGCATAAATACGTTACAGTTGCGGGCGAGGTGAAAAATCCCATGACCGTATACGCTCCGATTGGTGTAAAAATAGCTGACCTTGTAAGGCTGGCGGGGGGTGAAACGGTAGAAAAACCCGAATACCTGAGTGGCGGACCTATGATGGGTAAGCTGGTCAGTCCTGCCGACTCGGTAACAAAGACCACAAATGCTATAATCGTGCTTTCGGAAACGCATAGCGTTGTAATGAATAAAAAGAGAAACGCAAAGATAAATCTCCGCAGAACGATGTCCGTTTGCTGCCAGTGTCATACCTGTACCGACCTGTGCTCAAGACACGTCGCGGGATATCCCGTTGAGCCGCATATGGTAATGAGAGTGCTTTCAAACGGCGGCAGAGGTGATTCAAGCTCTATAATGGGAGCGATGTTCTGCTCAGGGTGCGGTCTATGCGAAAGCTATTCCTGCCCACAGGGACTTTCCCCAAGGGCTCTTATCGACGAGATAAAGGCTCAGGCAAGAATGAACGGTGTTATGCCGCCGAGAGGAATCAAGGCGCTTGAGCATACAGAGCACGAGGACTACCGTAAAATATCGGTTGAAAGACTTACGTTGAGGCTCGGACTCAAAAAGTATGACGTTTCCGCGCCCATAACCGATATTCCGGAAATCAAAAGCGTTAAAATCAAGCTTTCTCAGCATATCGGCGTATCTTCAAAGCCTTGCGTTCACGTAGGCGATACCGTAAAGAAGGGCGACGTTGTCGCTGTGGCGGCGGAAAAGGGGCTTGGAGTTAATATTCACGCCTCAATAAACGGAACGGTAACCGATATTACCCAGAAATACATAAAAATAGAAAATATTTGATCTAAAACTTAAAGAAGGAAGATCTGGAGATGAAAAAAGCTCTTGGAATGATTGAATTCAAAACGGTGGCTTCGGGTATAACCGCCACTGACGTTATGCTTAAAACCGCGGAGGTAGAGGTTGTAACGGCAGGGCCTGTTTGTCCGGGCAAGTACATAGCCACAATAGCTGGCGAGATAAGCGCGGTTAAGTCGGCAATCGACGCCGCGGAAAGATATAACAGCGCAATGCTTATCGATAAGTTCCTGCTTGGCGCGCCTCACGAAACGGTTCAGCCCGCAATCTGCGGAGCGCTTGAGGTTAAAAACAAGGGTGCGGTAGGCATTATCGAAACTTATACCGCCGCATCAGCTGTAGTAGCTGCGGATACTGCGGCGAAAACAGCGCTTGTTGAGCTTATCGAGGTCAGACTCGCTAAAGGAATGTGCGGTAAATCCTACGTTATCCTTACGGGAAGCGTATCGGCGGTTACCGCGGCGATAGATAAGGCAAAGGCTGGAGTTGAGGACGGACTTCTTCTCGACACATCGGTTATCGCAGGTCCTGACGAAAGGCTTTGGGAGAGCATACTCTGATAAAAAAACGGGGGTAGCTTAAATGCTTGCTATTGAAAGAAAACGCGAGATACTTTCAAAACTTAACACAAACGGTAAGGTTATCGTTACTGAGCTTGCGAAGGAGTTTGGCGTTACAGAGGAAACGGTCAGACGGGACCTTGAAAAGCTGGATAATGAGGGTCTTGCTTCAAAAATATACGGCGGCGCGGTGTCAAAAAAAGGACCTGTGCTTGAACTACCGTATAACGTGCGAGTCAACGTAAACGTAGATGAGAAGGAGATAATCTCCGAGCTTGTAGCTGAGCACGTGCGGGACGGAGATAAGCTTATGCTTGACTCAAGCTCAACGGATATCTATATTGTAAAAAAGCTTAAGGCAAAGAAAAATCTGACTGTTATCACCAATTCCGTCAAGATTTTGCTTGAGCTGTCCGACAAGCCGGACTTCACCGTTCTTTGTACAGGCGGAAGCTTGAAGGAGGGCTCGCTTGCTCTTAGCGGCTCGTCCGCTGAAAAGATGATTAGCTCATATCACGTTGACGCGGCAATTGTGTCATGTAAGGGAATAGATATGACACTGGGTGTTACGGACTCAAACGAGGCGGACGGACAGATAAAGCAGGCAATGTTTGCTTCGGCTGACAAGAAAATTCTTGCTTTGGACGGCGGAAAATTTGATAATAAGTCCTTTGTTAAGTTATGTGATGTAAGTGTTTTGGATATGATAATTACCGATAAGGCTCCGAGCGAGGCGTGGCAGAGCTTCTGCCGCGAAAACGGAGTCGAGCTCATCTATAAAAATATACAAGCCGAAGGAAATTAATTTATATGAAAATACTCGTATTGAACGCAGGAAGCTCCTCTCTTAAATATCAGCTTTTTAACATGGAGACAGGAAACGTACTCGCAAAGGGTACCTGTGAAAGAATAGGCGCGGGCGGAGCTATTACCCACAAGGTTCCGGGTAGAGATAACTTTTATGAGGAGCCGGATTTCAAAAATCACGGAGCGGCGTTAAAGACCGTACTTGAGCTTCTTGTGTCAAAGGAGCACCGAGTGATAGAGGACGTTAATGAGATAGACGCTGTTGGACACAGAGTTGCTCACGGAGGAGCAAAGTGCCGTCAGTCCACTAAGGTTACCGAGAGTGTTATCAAATATCTTGAGACCATCGTGCCGATAAATCCTCTCCACGGCCCGCCTGCGATAGCGGGCATAAAGGCATGTACCGAGCTTATGCCGAGTGTGCCTCAGGTAGCGGTATTCGATACCTCCTTTTACTCAGATATGGAGGACTTCAGATACGTCTATCCGATACCCTATGATTTTTACGAAAATGATAAAATTCGCCGTTACGGGTTTCACGGAACGTCTCACAGATACGTTAGCGCCGAGGTCGCAAGGGTTATCGGCAGACCGATAGAGGAGCTTAAAATAGTTACCTGCCACTTAGGAAACGGCTCGTCCATAACCGCTGTTGACGGCGGAAAGGCGATAGATACGTCAATGGGCTTTACCCCTCAGGAGGGAATTGCGATGGGTACTCGCTCGGGTACAGTAGACCCGACTGTTGTTACCTATCTCATGAAGACAAAGGGATATACGGCTCAGGAGGTTGAGGATATTTTAAACAAAAAAAGCGGACTTCTTGGCGTTTCGGGAATATCAAACGATTGCCGTAACATTGCGGAAGCTGCCGCTGAGGGTAATTATCGCGCTCAGCTTGCTATGAAGATACTCATAAACGGCATTAAGAAGTATATCGGTTCTTATGTCGCTGAGATGAACGGCATCGACGCTCTCGTCTTTACAGCGGGAATCGGTGAAAACCAGATGGATATAAGACGTGAGGTTTGCAAAAATATGTCATATCTCGGAATTGAGATTGACGAAGACAAAAACGCTAACTTCGAGCGAGGTGTCCCATTCAATATCACTAAGAGTGGAGCGAGAGTCCAGACTTGGATAATCCCCACCGATGAGGAATATATGATAGCTAACGACACCAAGCGTCTCGCATTTGAATAAAAACGGAAGGATTTAAGCAACATGGCAAGCATAACAGAAGCCGAAATTAGAGAGATAGTAAAGAAGATAGTCAGCAGTTCGGTAGGCGCGGATTTATTGGGATACACCAGCACTCAGTATAACGGCAGAAAGCTTATCGGCGTTTATTCGGATATGAACGAGGCTATTGACGCCGCGGAAAGAGGCTATAAGGCAGTCCGAGCGATGACTGTTGAGCAGAGAGAAAAGATTATTGACGAGATACGCCGTCTAACCCGTGAGGAAGCGCCAATAATGGCTAAAATGGGTGTAGAGGAAACAGGAATGGGCAAGATCGAGCATAAAAGACTTAAGCATATTCTCGTTGCCGATAAGACTCCCGGAACAGAGGATATCGTTTCCGAGGCAAGAACAGGTGATAACGGTCTGACGCTCACTGAAATGGCTCCATTCGGGGTTGTGGGTGCGATAACTCCCAGTACCAACCCATCTGAGACAGTAATCTGTAACTCCATAGGAATGATAGCCGCGGGCAACGGAGTGGTGTTCAATCCTCACCCAAACGCTATATGTGTCTCAAACTATGCGGTAGACCTTGTAAACCGCGCGTCAGCTATTGCGGGCGGTCCTGAGGTTCTCGTTTGCTCAATGGATAAGCCCACTCTTGACAGCGCGGCAATTATGCAATCGCACCCGAAAATAAGACTTCTCGTATGTACGGGCGGTCCCGGAGTTGTTAAGGCTGTTCTTTCGTCAGGAAAGAAGGCGATAGGAGCAGGCGCGGGCAATCCCCCCGTAATAGTAGACGATACCGCCGACATAAAGAAGGCGGGTAAGGATATAATCGACGGCTGCACCTTTGATAATAATCTTCCCTGTATAGCGGAAAAAGAGGTATTCGCATTTGATAGCATAGCCGATGAGCTTATAGCTGAGATGAAGAAAAACGGTGCTTACCTTATCACAAAGGAGCAGGCGGATAAGCTTGTACCGATAGTTTTGAACGAGAAAACGGGTAAGAACGGAAAAACCGTTAAGGTGGTAAGCCGCGACTGTGTTGGAAGAGATGCCGACGTTATACTCGCCAAGATAGGCGTAAAGGTCGGTAAGGACGTGCGCTGCATAATCTGTGAGACCGATTTTATGCACGATTTCGTTCAGCACGAGCTTATGATGCCCATTCTTCCGATAGTCAGAGTACATAATATCGAGGAGGCTATCGACCTTGCGGTTAAGGCCGAGCACGGAAACAGACACACCGCGCATATGCACAGCAAGAACATTGACCGCCTCTCCGCGTTTGCCAAGGCGGTTGAGACAACGATTTTTGTAAAGAACGCGCCTTCGTACGCGGGAATAGGCTTTGGCGGAGAAGGTCATACAACCTTCACCATAGCAGGTCCTACGGGTGAGGGCATAACATCTGCAAGGTCATTCACAAGAAAACGCAGATGCGTTATGGCTGACAATTTCAGAATAATCTAATTTTACGGAGTTTAATGTAATGAAATATACCGAAAATGAAATCAAGGCGCTTGTCGATAAGGTTATTGAGACCGTAAAGGGCGGAAACGCTCATGAGGGGGACGTTCCCGTAGGAGTGTCCAACAGACATATACATTTAACAAGAGAGCACGTTGAGATACTTTTTGGTAAGGGCTATCAGCTCACTAAAATCAAAGATTTGTCTCAGCCCGGGCAGTATGCCTGCAAGGAGCAGCTCACTATAATCGGTCCTTCCATGAGAAGCATTGAGGGCGTAAGAGTGTTAGGACCCGAAAGAAAACGCTCTCAGGTGGAAATATCAAGAACCGATAGCTTTGTGTTAAAGGTAAAGCCGCCTGTTCGTGAGTCTGGCGACCTTGATGGCTCAGCTCCCATAACCGTAGTCGGACCTAAGGGCATCGTAACTCTTTCTGAGGGCTGCATCATCGCTAACAGACACATACATATGAGCGAGGAAGAGGGTAAGGCGTACGGCGTTACCGACGGCGAATACTGTGATGTTGAGCTTTACGGTGAAAGAAGAAGCCTGTTCTACGACGTACAGATACGTGTTCACAAGGATTTCCGCCTTGAAATGCACATAGATACTGATGACGCGAATGCCGCGGGAGTTGGAAACGGCACAAAGGTAAGGCTCATAAAAAGATGACCTTAAATTGTCTGAATCTTATTTACAGGTTAAATTGAAAACAAAAAACGCTGAGTCAAGCAGACTCAGCGTTTTTCTGTTTAGCCGTCAGTTTTTAGGCTCAAAGGTAGAGCAGTCGGTGCACTGGCTCATTTTGGGATCAGACTCATGAGTTACGACCTGAATCTTGTCGAGAGAGCAGTAGTTTTCACTGTCGCAGTGATACTTGCACTGAGTAACGGTGCAGCCGATAGACTTGTTAGCGGTGTCGCACTTCTTGCTTCTGCAAGAGTTATTAGCTTCGTACATAATAGTTATCCTTTCAGAGTTTGAAATTCTAAACGGAGCTGAAGATTATATTCATACCTGTGCTCCTTTTAGTATTCTTAACGGTTCGAACGTATTTTATTCGCGTGTATGCTTGACAAAAAGTAAAAAAAATGATATATTTAAATTAGGAAGCATGGATTTGTTTTTTGGGGAAATATAAGTGTGGCTGTTAAGCCCGTGCCATAAGCTTATGCTGAGATGGCGTTTACGGATAAATAATAGGTTAGGAGGGGATTTACTTTGACGTTTTCTGAGATATTCAGCGCTATTGGCGCTAACATTGAAATGATTCACATCATACTGTTTGCGATAGGCATAATATGTATGGTGGTTGAAATGCTTGAACCCGGAATGGGAGTATTCGGAATAGTCGGTATCATTGTAATGGTGATAGACGTGTTCATTTTGGCGGATAGCTTTATACAGGGGCTGGTGCTTTTTGCTTGCCTAGCAATACTAATCGTAATTTTTATTGTGATTATGGTTGTGCTCTCGTCATACGGTATTCTGCCTAAAAGTCTTGTGCTTAGCGACGCTACCAATAATGATAACGGATACACGGCATCTCCCGAGAATAAAGTGAAGGTAGGCGACAGCGGCGTTGCTATCACTGATCTTCGTCCTGCGGGAAAGGCGGAATTTGGCTATGTCGTATCCGACGTCATAAGCGACGGTGAGTTTGTGGCAAGGGGAACGCCTGTCTCTGTTATCTCGGTAAACGGAAATAAAATAGTCGTCAGGGAAACCGACGGCGATGAATAATAAAGGAGAAACTCGTTATGCAAAATATTTATTTAGCAAGTAACACAACACTTATCGCAGCAGTGGTCGGTATATTTGCCGCCCTTATTCTGCTCGTGCTATTTTTCAGCTTTATTCCGATAAGGCTGTGGATAAGCGCTCTTGCCTCAAATACTAAGGTCGGTATTTTGACGCTTGTAGGAATGAAGCTTCGCAGAGTAAAGCCTGAGCTGATTGTAAATCCACTTATACAAATCACTAAAGCAGGTATTAATCTCCCGATTTCTAAGCTCGAGGCTCATTTCCTCGCGGGAGGTAACGTAGATAACGTTGTTAAAGCACTTGTAGCGGCTCAAAGAGCTGAAATTCCGCTTAATTTTGAGCGTGCGGCGGCGATTGACCTTGCAGGTAGGGACGTTTTACAGGCGGTTCAGATGAGTGTTAATCCTAAAATAATCGAAACACCCGTTGTTGCCGCAATAGCGAGAGACGGTATCGAGCTTAGAGCAAAGGCAAGAGTAACGGTACGCGCTAACATAGACAGACTAGTCGGAGGCGCGGGTGAGGCAACAATAATCGCCAGAGTAGGCGAAGGTGTCGTTACAACGATTGGTTCCTCCGAATCTCATAAAGATGTTCTTGAAAATCCCGACAGAATTTCGAAGACTGTTCTCAGCAAGGGACTTGAAGCCGGAACGGCGTTTGAGATATTATCAATAGATATAGCAGACGTTGACGTTGGCAGAAATATCGGCGCGCAGCTACAAACCGAGCAGGCAGAGGCGGATAAGCGCATAGCTCAGGCTAAGGCTGAGGAGCGCAAGGCAATGGCGACAGCGGCAGAGCAGGAGATGAAGGCAAGAGTTCAGGAAATGAGAGCTAAGGTCGTAGAGGCGGAGGCAGAGCTTCCGCAGGCAATGGCGGCGGCGCTTCGCGAGGGAAGGATGGGCGTAATGGATTATTATAATATGCTCAACGTTCAAGCCGATACCGAAATGAGAAAATCAATAGGTCAGACAGACGATAAGCCGAAGGCTAAATAAGGGGTAGTTACAGTGGATAACATAAAGAGGCTTGTATCCGGCTTGCAGTCCAAGCCTAACAAAAAAACTAAACCCATATATCCGAAAATCCCCAAGGAAGACAGAGAAGATGCTGAGCTGAAAAGGGAAGTTAAAAATCAGGCAGTCTCTCGGCCTGAGGGCTGCGAGGAAATCCAACCTGAATTTTATTCCGAAGGAAGAACGTCTGCGTTCACCGATGATGAAATAAGAAACGGATTCAGAATGAGCGTAATACTTGGTGAGCCGCTTGGAAAAAGAGGCTTTCGAAACCGACGCTGATAACTGTTTTTAAATGTGCGATATGCACAATATATTTAAGAGAAAATTGTTAAATAAGTAAAAGAATACAAAGGAACCGCAAAATTAATATTTAATTAACAAAAGAGCGGACTTTTTATGGTAAAATACTCTTACAAATAATCTCAAAAGGAGAAATATTCATGAAAATGAGAAGACTTGTCACATGGTTGCTCATCATCGCGACGCTTCTGACATCAGTTATGTTAGTAAGCTGTAAGCCTGAAGACGGACCGGATGACGAAGAATACGAGCTTCCGGATGAAGAGCTTTCGCCGGCGTTTGACGGAGAAGCGATTAAATTTTCCGGTAACTACACTGTTTTAACACAGGTTGACCGTAACAAAGGACAGGCGTTCAACGTTGTAGACCTCGTAGAAGCTGACAATCTCGGTGATACTACCATCATCAAAGCGGTCAGAGAAAGAAACGAGAAGATCAAATCGAATTTCGGCGTTACTGTCAAGCGCCGCCAAGAAGCTGATTTGGAAAATTATGCGAAAAATCAGATACAGGCGCAGGAGGCTACCTTTGACGCGTTCAGAATTCCGGTAAGAAGCGCTCTCAGCATAGCATGCTCAGGCGGTCTTCTTGACTTAAATGAGGACACTCAGTATCTTGATCTCAGCAACAAATGG
>JAFVUF010000012.1 GCA_017502875.1 Clostridia bacterium
CCTGATCTAAATACGATGTATACGGGATCGTTATCAGGGTTCTCTACCGTCGTTTCGGACGTCTTTAAGGACGCTGCGAATACAGTTAAGAAATCGCCTGACGTTACGTAGTTACCGTCTTTGTCAAACAGTACTACTGGGCTTGCCGTTGCGTCTGCCTTATCAGCAGGTATATTACCGTATCTGGTGCCTACCATTCCGCAAACCGAGCACGTTGCCTCGTTTACAACGCTTAAATCAGCGCCGCCGAAGTTGTGCTCTCCATCCGCGCATTCAGTTGAATCGGCAGCGAATATGGAGATTCCCATAACGCTGACGAGCATTATCAACATCAGTACAAGCGATGCGATTCTCGTGATTTTTTTCATATTTTCTCTCCTTTTAGGATTAAATTTTTTAGGTTGCTTTCTTAATAATAAAGCAATCACGCTATTATTTTACCTCTTTTAGAGATTTTTGTCAAGTACTCTTGCATATTCCTACATTAAATTTTAGCACTTTAACCAAAAACACCCTTATTTGTTTGTTAATCAAGTATATAATAAAATTTTTCTTGTAATAAAAAATTTACAGTTAATTGTTAACGCATTGACAACAAGGCGGGATTCAGCAGAGTAAACATCCTCTATCGCAAGCAAAAAAAGAGACCGAAACGGTTAAATCCCGCAAAGGTCTCTTTCTTTACTTAATATACAGGCTTTTGCTACCGAAATTCGCTTCACAGACAGGCGTTAGCTCTGACTGTCAGCACTCTTCCTTAGGCGGAGCAGGCTTACTGAGCCGTACAAGTACAGTATCTCCCCCGATACGCTCTATCTGCTCCCACCTGATAATATGATACTGCTTCTTTTTCAGCGAAAACCGCCCCTTTGGCACGAAAATAGCGTTTATTCTGCCACAAAGCGTATCTATATCGAGGTCGCAAACGCACCCAAGCTTACACCCGTCGTAAATATTCACCACTTCCTTTTTAATGAGCTCCGAATATCTTATCGGAAGCATTGGACATTTCAGCATAACGTCTCCCCCTTATCAAAGCAATATACAGATAAGACCGCCGCTTCCGTCGTTGACTATCCTTTCAAGCGTCTCGCCAAGCTTGGCTCTGGCGTCGTCGGGCATGTTGTCAAGCTTTGCGTGCAGCCCCTCCGCCACAAGCTCGTAAAGCGTTTTTCCGAAAAGGTTGCTGCTCCATATCTTATCGGGCGACTCGTCAAACTCCGAAAGCAGATACCGTATAAGGTCCTCCGACTGTTGCTCCGTACCTACAATTGGGTTGATTTCCGTTTCAATATTCGCCTTTATCATATGGATTGACGGCGCGGACGCCTTCAGCTTTACTCCGTAGCTGCCGCTTCGCTTGATTATCTCAGGCTCGGCAAGCGTCAGGTCCTGAACGCTCGGCATTACTATACCGTAGCCGCTTTCCTCCGCCATGTTGAGCGCCTCCTCTATCTTGTCGTAGCGCTCTTTTATAGCCGCAAGCTCCTTCATCTGATTGACCAGAGCCTCCTCGCTGTCAATGGCGAAGCCCGTAAGCTCGCTTATGACGTCGTAGTAGAGCCTATCCTTTAACTTTATTTCAAGATAGGTTACGCCCTTCCCGCAGTCCGTTGAGGTTATGTAGGCGTCCTTTACGTACTCGTTCTCAAAGAGAGCGTTAAAAGCGTTCGGTATCTCGCCGAGCTTTCTTATCCCAGAGGCACACTCTGTTACCTTCTCTCTGAGCGACCTTACAAGTGAATGCTCATATCCGAGCGCCGATACCCACGACGGAAGCTCAACGTCTATCATTTTCACGGGGAATTCAAGCAGCAGCAGCTCCATAAGATGACGGATATCCTCGGCGTTAAGCTCGGTAGCCGAAACAAGCGCAACGGGCGCTCCGTAGCTCTTTTCAAGCTCCAAGGCGAGCTTTATCGCTTTCTCGCTGCCGGGCTCGGCGGAATTTAACAGTATCGCAAATGGCTTGCCGAGCGCTTTAAGCTCGCTTACCACTCTTTTCTCCGCCTCTACGTAGACCTGCCTCGGAAGCTCGCCTATCGTTCCGTCCGTAGTTACCATTATTCCAACAGTAGAATGCTCGTTTATTACCTTTTTAGTGCCAATCTCCGCCGCTTCCTCAAAGGGCATAGGGCTTTCTGACCAGGGTGTAAGCACCATTCTGCTCTGCCCGTTCTCTACGGTTCCGAGCGCCTCGGGCACGACATATCCGACGCAGTCCGCCAGCTTTACTCTCATAACGGTGTTGTTTCCTACCGATATTTCCACCGCGTTGTCGGGTACGAACTTAGGCTCGGTGGTCATTACCGTTCTTCCCGCCGCCGTCTGAGGCATTTCGTCTCTGGCGCGCTCACGCTCAAAGCCGTCCGTCATATTCGGAAGCACGAGCTGCTCCATAAACCTCTTAATAAATGTAGATTTGCCGGTTCTTACGGGGCCTACCACCCCAATGTAAATATCTCCGCCTGTGCGGGACGCGATATCGCTGTAAATGTTCTGCGTTACGGACATAAAAAAGCTCCTCCCAAATAACTCACCTTTTTCGATTTGGTAAATTATATGGGAGGATTTTCGGTTTTATGATTGTTTAGTTAAATTCCTTACGTTTACCGCCTTTTTGCTGAAATTCAAAGCGCGAGCGCTACCGCCAATGCCGAAAGGAATCCGAGCAGCGCTGAAAAAACCGAGAATATCAGCTTTTCGTATCTTGCCAGCGGCGCTCTTTCAAGCTTGGTTATGCGCTCTCCCTGACTTTTCTGCTCGCTTAACATTCCCTTCATCGTTACCGCCAGCTCCTTTACGTTGAGCGACATATCGGACAGCGCCTTGCTCTGCTGCTCCTGCGCTTTTATGCGGTGGTATAGCTCGGTCATTTTACTGTCGTGAGCGCTGAGCGTTACCATTATATCTCTTATCTCACGTCCGTTTTCTTCATTCATATTTGTTTACCTCCCGCCTACTTAACCAATGAAAGCTCGACAAATCCCGAGGTTTCGTCGCTTCGGAAGGTTAAAAATACGTGCCAGCCTATATTATAAGAAAGACCTGTCGCCGCGATATACACAAGCTCTAAGCGCATACCGTTTTTGCTCGGAGCGAGAAGCTGAGAAAGCTCGCTTTCAAGCACAACGTTTGTTATACCGAAGCCTACGCCCCTGCCGCCCGACATAAGCTCTCTCAGGCTTATTTTATCTCCCGACTCGCTTGTAAAGGAAATATCGCCTCCGCTGCTTATCCCCCAAGCGCAGTCAAGAAGATATTCTTCTTCCGCGTATTTGCCTATTCCTACTTTATTTTTAGCAATATTTAACTCAACTCTTTCGGAGTCAAGCAAATATTTACACTCGCTCACGCTTCCCAGCGAGTCCTCGCATATTATATTCACCTGATACGCAACCGTCGGCTCAAGCGCTAAATTAACAATAAATCGACTACCGAGAACAAATTCCGTCCTATTACTAAAATCAGACGAGCCTACCCTTGCGTAAGAGTAATAGAATTTGTATCCATTGATTCCGTCAAGGCTATACGAGGCGTCAAGCGAGCCGCTTATCGAAACGCACTCGCCGCCCTTGCTCTCCGTGCCGTCAGATTTACACCGATTCACCGCTGCCGTAAAGACGGGTATACCGTAATCAAGAACGGAAAACACTCTCCTTTCGGTATATACGCTTCCTCTGCTGTCAGTTATCCTTACGGTATAGCTCTGCTCGCCAACCTCGGTCAGAATATCAGTATTAAGCGCTCCGTCAGGATACGTAACGCCCTTGTAAATCAAAACGCTCTCCGTTACCGACGCTCCGTAAAACGCCTCGGCGCTTTCAATACTCGCCTCAAAGGCGGAACGGTTTCTCACACCGTAACCAAGTGAGCTTAGCAGCGCGTTTTCCGAGACAAAGCGCTCGCTGACCGAAGCCCTCGGAAGCGCCTCGCCGCTTGGAAGATAAAGCTCTAAGCCTATATCCTGCAATCCAGGAACGAGCATTCCGTTATACGAGGCGCTTACCCTGACCGTTACGTTAAACGAGCGCCTGCTCGGATACTTGCTTATCCAATCAACAGACGTAGCGACAGTATTATTCAAAGCGTCCGAAGTAACCTGAACGAGTCTTTCGTCGTCCTCGTCTATAACCGATACAAAAAAGCTGTATCCCTCGCTGAACATCTCTCCCGAAAGCACTATGTCGCTTCCAAGCGCTATTCTTTCGCTTTGCAGAGCTATCTCAGGACGTTCATACATTTTAGTTAGCTTAACGCTCGCTAAATATACGCCCGCGCAGTCTCCGAAAACCTCCGAGCCGTAGGATAGCTTAATTTCCGCTGTCGCAGCCACTGTATAATCTTTTGCGCTTATATCGCTCACCGTATCGGTTATCAGATACGTTTCACCCGTAAACGCCGGAACGCTTGACGGAAGCAGATAGCTCTTGCCGAAAATCAGCACGCTTCCAAGGCTTGAGCCAAGCGCCGAAAGCTCAACCTCCTCATTATGCTCCGATACCGCGACAACGCTGAACCTGATATCTCGTAGCTTTAAAAAATAGTTAAAGTCCACCGATTCGGTCTCAATATAGAATTTAAGCTTGCTCTCGCCGCCAAATTCACAAATTAAGGTTCTGCATGACATTTTTTGTCCATTCCTTTCAATTATCGGCTTCCTTTATCAAGCATACGCAAATAACGTTACTGCGCCATAAAGGTTATGCCGTTATCGTTTTTCACCGTACAGCTGCCCACGGTAAGCGTGTTCGGAACGCTTGCGCGGCTTATGTACATAGAATTGTCGGAAAAATAAGCAGCCTCCTCGTTTCCGACAAAGAACGAGAGTCTGTTTTCGGACAGACGAACCTTGTAGGGCGCAGTCGAGCCGCCGGAGAAATTACCTATTTCAATACCGTAAACGCCGTCAGCGAGCTTACCCGTACGTATGTAAGCGTTTATCTTGGATATTTCGGAAACAAGAGTGTCCGTTTTCTCATCTCCCGCGTTTAGTACGCCCTCAGCGGTATCAAGCCTCTCGGAAAGCTCGGTTATCTCCTCGAAATACTGAACGATACCCTTACCGTCAACGGTTATCCTTTGAAGTGCCTCCTCGGTATACTGACCGAGCTCGCCCTTCGCCACGTACTCGTTTGCGAGCTTGAGCTCAATTTTGTCCCCAAGCTCTTTTATATACGTCGCGGTCTCGATTATCTCGTTTTTCACGTTGCCTATCTTTTGCTCAGTCTCGGAATATATCCTGCTTTTTAGCTGAGGGGAAAGATTGTCCTCGCCAACGTTGGAAAGCAGCAGCGAAAGCTGGCGGTCAAGGCGGATTATGTAGCTTTTTATCTCCCTTAACGCCAAAAGAGTGTCCGCCTCTTTAATATCGGGAAGTCTGGTTATCTCCATGCCTTCGCTTCACCTCCGGCTCTGTACTGTACCGCAAAGCCCTTGAAAACACACTCTCCGCTTCCGCTTATCCTAAGCCTGAACGTATCCGCGCGTTTCAGCGGTATAGGCACGCTCACCGCCCCGAAGGTTTCTCTGCCAACAACAGTCTCGCCGCATACGGCCTGACCGTCGTATATCACACCTATTCTCACCTCGCTGTCCTTGTTTTTCACCAAGCGCAAAGCAAGCCTTACAGGACAAACGGATTTAAGATTATCCGAGCCTATCTCAGCGGTTTCAAAGCTCCAAGCAAAGTCCTCCTCAATTATCGGATAACCGCTGCCGGAGCAATAGGTAAGCTCGTTTTCGTCCGCCTGCTCACTGTCAAGCAGAATAAGCTCTCCGCTTTCCAGAAGCGCATAGACGTTTTCCCTGCGCTTAGCGAAGTGCTTGACGCCGGGGTCGGTCTCCCTTGACCAAAGCCCGTTTTCCGTATCATATACGTATATCGCCGAGCCAAGCTCCCTGTCATTAAGCTTTATGTAGTATTTTCCTGAGGCAAATATAGCGGGAGAGCCATACTCCGCAACCGAAACGCCCCCGCCTAAGCAGTCAGAAATACGTTCGGGGTATGAGCCGTCGTAAATACAAACTCCTACCGAGCTTTTGTAGTAGAGCGCGCCGCCGGCGCTCGCTATGCTTCTCTTTGCTCCGCTTTCAAGCCCGTAGCCCTTTATCACAGTTCCAATGAGAACGCCGTTCTTTATCCTCGTCTCAACGATATCGCTCTCGCTAAAAGCGACAGCCGAGCCAAGATAGTCGCATATTCCGGTAAAGGCTCCCGCTATATCTATATCCATCATAGCTCCGCCGCCAAGACCTGAAAAAATAAGCGGGTCGTTTTCAGCCGAGGCGTAGATACGGCACACGAGATTTCCTGACTTATCTCTGCCCCTGCGAACTCCGTAAAGCCTGCCGCCGCTTACCGTCTGACAGTCAAATATCGGCACTGTTCGGCTTACACCGAAGGCGCCTAGCGATACGGCAGCGCTGACTGTTCCCTCAAAATAAAGCGCGTCCTCGCTCCTTTTCACTATCCTGAAGCCCGTGGATATGCCGTCAAGACCGTTACATTCGACTGTGTCCCCGTCTCTGAAGGAAGCGCCTATTCCGCTTGCCGACAGTTTAAGGAGCGTCTCGGTCTCATTCCATACGTACCCGTCAAAGCGTTTCAGCCTAAGAGCGCCGTCCGAGCCTTGAATAGCGCACCAATCACCGACAGACGCGCCGTCAGGCTCTTTGGTTACGATGGCGTACGTTATCTCGTTAAGCTGAGTATCTACGCAGCAAACGCGTCCGTTCTGCGCCGTAAAGCCGACGCTCATAGCGCCGAAATCGCTTTCGTTCGCCGTGTTAAAATACACCTCATCGGGAAATATAAGCAGATATTTCCCAAGCTTTAAAATATCCTTCTCACCGTCCGATAACGTAAGACCGCTGATTTCAAGACCTCCGTAATAAAGCCTGCCGCCGTCAACGTAGGCAAGCGTGTCGTCGCCGTGTAAGCCGTCCGGAGAGCTAAGCTTACGGACAGTAGCCCTTCTCGCTCTCGGACAAAGATACGGAAACGCCCGGCTGGACATATCCGTAGCGCTGTAAAGAGCGCCATTCCTTGCGTTTCCTCTCTTATTTATACCGCCAAGCTCTGTTACGGCATAGGAAACGCTATTTATGTTTTTTATACCTTGAGCGTATTTCACCTCATTCTCCTTTCAGTGTAAGAGCGCCTTACACAGTTTTAATATATATCGCTTCACCAAGCTCTCGCGTTCTGTTGACGTAAGCGGAGAGCAGGTCGTACGCCGCAATAAAGCAGGACTGAAAAAAAGCGTACCTTTCCGCGTCCGCGCACGCCTGCTCACGCTTCATCATCAAATAAAGCGGATATATCTCCGCATATGCGTCCGGAGCTATAAGCCTTCTGTTTCCGCTTAGCTCGGTAACGGGCTCGCTCGCCTTACCGAAAAGCTCAAGGCTCACACGCTCCTCAAGCTCCGAAAGCCACTTGTAAAGCGGTTCTCTACCATCTGTAAGGCAGGTATCCGAGCATCTTTTTATCGCTTCATTTACCGTCACGCAAAGCACCTTCCCTTCGGCAATCAGTCTTCGCGGCGGTTTCGCGCGATATAGTCATCGTTCTGTCTGTCCATTTTCTGACTGCGCTCGATGACCTCAGCAAAAGCGAGCGGTACGGATACCGGCTCTCCGGTACGGACAAGTATACGCCTTCCGTTTACCGCAACATAACGCTCGTTATCGTTTCTGCTATTCTTGGGAATAAAAACCGTTTTCATTTCTAAGTTTTTCATATGTATAGTTCCTTTCTTGTACGCCTTATAAGAAACGGGCGAGGAGCGCATTTCCCCGCCCGTTATGTCCTAATTACTTGTTTTCGGTTTCCTTTATTTCGGATTCTTCCTTATCGCAGCCGCATTTACATAAATATCCGCCGCTAAGGATACGGATAAGAGCCTTCATAAGCCTGACGGCAAATCCGAGAGCCTTAATAATTTTCACCTTCATCTGATACGTCCTCTTATCAGTTTGCGGGAGCGTTGGGGGCAAAGTCGGAAACGCTCTCAATTCTTATCATATATTCCTCAACAAGACGCTTAGCGCACTTAAACGCCTTCCAGCCCACGGAGGAGCGCTGATTTAAGGGGTCGTTGCCGTAGCCCTTCTGCTTGATAATGTTCTCGATTCCGTCCTCCATCTCGGTTACGCCGTATGCGTCAGCTCCGAGAATAAGCGTTGAGAAAACAGAGCTGTTGTCCTCAGTTGCGACAATCCTAACTGTATCGCACATTTCTACTTTTCTGTCGAAATATATCGTGGTCATCTCATCCATTGGCTCGTACTTAACCCTGATAATATTTGCCTCCTCGCCGTCAATAATAGCGGGAATAGGATTATCAAGAACAAAGGTTCCTATTTCCCCGTCTACAATCAAGCCGTTATCTCCTTCGGTAAACCTGACGTTGTATACCTTGTTAGGGCCGAGCTGATAGGAAGCGTCTATTTTAGCCTCGCTGGACTCAACGAATCTTACGCCGCCTATGCAGCCAATCTCACCGACGAAGGTGCCGCCGGGAGTGTTATACTGACCTACGCTGAGCCAACGGTCGCCCGCGTCCTGCATAAGATCGTAGGCTGCGTAGGGGTGAATTATACCCACGTAATAACCGTCAATCTTAGGTGCGTTCATAGCTTTAAGCTCAGCCGCCGCTTTGTAAACCTGCTTAACGGTAAGACGCGCGCCTAACGCAAGCTCTAAACGGCTAGTAATCTCAGTTTCGGAGCCGTCTGCTCCGATAATAGGACAGTACATAACGTTAGTACCGCCATTCAGCTCGTTTCTTACGATGGTATCAAGGGTTCTGCCCGCCTGGTCGGCAAGCTTCTTGGTAGCCTCAACGATAGTGTTATCAACGGACGTAAGCTCGAAAACGTCAGACATTTCGATGTAATCTCCGTACTGATCGGGGGTACATACAATAGACTTTACGTTAAGCTTGTTGCCCGTAGGGGTAACGCCCTCAGTGATAGGGCCGGTAGCCTTGGGAAGTGTGGAAAAGCAGCGGAATTCAACGCTTTTGCCGCCGTTCTTGGGTATCTTGCGCTTCTGTCCGAACTGATCGTGAACGAGATTCGGAGTGGCAAGCTCGATAAGAGCCTTGTCGTAGAAGGTCTTCATTTCGGCGGAAAGGTCGTTGCCCTCTCCGTTTGAGAGAGTGGTATTTACGACGTCTCCCGCGCCGAAAAGCTTAAGAGAAAATTTCTTCATTGGTTTTTCCTTTCTGTTTTGTGATTTTGAGTTATTTAAAGCTTATCCTTTCACCCGTACCGACACGCTTGAGAATGGATAGCACATCGCTTCCGCTAAGCGCGGAAACGTTAACCTTTGTAACAACCCCACAGCTTCCGCCGAGTCCGTTTTCAATGGGACGGGACTTATTTTTAGCCATCGCCTGCTCGACAAGCGCTAAATCATAAGTAGGATTGCTATATGTTTTTTGGTCAGGAGCGCTAACGCTTTGCGTTATCATCGCACCCGTAACGCTTGTTTCGGCATTTTCAGGTTCAAGCCTGCGCGCCCCCTGTTCCTTATTCTCGGAATTCCGCGATATATCAGCCTCGGTATCTGACGGCGTATTTTCCACAGAACCTTCAGATATCTCCGCGCTGACCTCGGGGCGCGCCTTCCCCGCTTTCAGTCTGCGCCTGATAATGCTCTCAGTCCGTTTTTTATACGCTTCCTTGTACCTACCCTGTATAAGTCGCTCAAACTCCTCGTCGAGCGTAGCTTCGTCGGTCCCTGCCACACCCGTTTCATTTTCCCCGTCGGCGACACGGAGACCGACCTCATTCTCTCCCTCCGGACAGGAGAGCGAGACGTTTTTTACGCCCGATATATCAGAAACGCCGCGCGCGGCGCTATCCGCATTTTGATTTATATCCATAAAAGCGCTCCTTTCGCTTCTATTCGCAGCATATAAGCTCAGGATAATTCTCCTCAAGCAGTGAAAAGCCCGACATAAGAAGCTCAAATATTTCCTTTACGCTATCCGTCGAATAATCTCGCGGAGTAACGTCAAAGCAGGCGTAGCCGCTTTCAACCTCGTCGGAGAAATGAATAAGCTCACCGTCCGAGTCAAGCTCGCGAAGCCTTTCGGCAGCCGCTAAAACAAGTATCGAGATAGCGGCGCAAACCGAGTCGCTGTCGGCGCGCGAAATATCCGTTTCATCGCACCCGCAACCGTTTAAAACCTCATCTGATACCGCATGCCCGCTTGCCTCAAAGTAAAAGCGGTCATCGTAATTGCCGTAAACTATTTTCGTCATTTATATCATTCCCTTCTTTACCCTTTTGCCGCGTTCCAAAACGAAGCGCGTTTTTCATTTTGACTCCTGTTCGGAGCCAAGTCTTACAAGCAGCTCGTCTCTGCCCTGAAATTCCATCATAGAAAGCAGTACCTTTGCGCTTTCTCGGTTTTCGGGCGCAAAGACACCCATAGTGTAAAGCTCCTTTGCCATTGCGTTAAGCTCCTCGCGCTTTGATTTCGAGCCCTTTTCGGCGGAGATTGAAATATCAAACAAAGGAACTCTTCCGTATTTTGATTTTCCGTCCGCGCACAGCTCTTCAAGTCCGCTTATTTTTGAGTTATCGTACGTTATGTAGCTTGCCGCCCCCGAACCGTTGCCGCCAACTATGCGGAAGCATCTTGGAACGGTATAAAACTGACGGATAAGCTCAACAATGAGTGTGCATACCTTGCAAAACGAGCGATAGGACGAGGCAATCATATCCTTCGTCATCTTACTTCCCGACTCCTGAAGCACTGTAATTGCCGCCGCGGCAACAACGCCCTTCTCAGCGCCGCCCGCGGTTACGTCTCGGTTACCCGACGTCTCTTTAAGCTCGGTTATTTTATTGTTTATAACCTCAAGATATATATCGGAAAGCGGCGGCGCGGTTATCTCTCTGATACTGTCCTCGCCAAGTCCGGCGCCCTGAACGTGTACGAACGGTCTGGTCCAATCCGCAAACTCCTGCTCGCTTACCGAGCCGTCGTCTCTTATGAAATAACGCCTTGTCGCAGCCATTCTCGCATTTTCAAGGATAGCGTAGTTAAGCCTATCTATTTGAAGCTGAGCGTCCTTCATTATATCGATAGCTCCAAATCCGCTTGGTGTACCCTCAATGGAGTACATAACGTCGGTTACAAAAGGGTATCTGCCGTGGTCGTAAAGTCCTTTTTCAGCGTACTCCTCCATATCCTCTGTGCAAAAGAGCTTATTGTCTCCAACGAACTTACAGTAATGCACCGTCTCGCTTCCGTCGGGCTTCCGCTTTTTGTAATACCAATCAACAACAGCTACCTTGTCGGAAACATCCACCTCATCGTCATATAGATATCTGGCGCAGTCCTCGGCAGAGTCCGCGGAAAGCTCCTTAATCTGCGGATAAGTCTCCATAAGATAGTCAATGCTTTTAAGCTCGCAATGGAATACGTTTGGCGAAAGCTCAAGGTCATTTACTCCGGGCTCCCAGAAGAGATTAAGCACGTCTATACGTTTAAGCTCGATATCGCCGAGCATTCCGTTTGCGGTAGGGTTCCAGAAAACCCCGTAGCAGCCTGTTCCGTGCTTTAATTTATCGTCCCATATGGATGAATATACTCCGGGAAAATCGTTCTGCTCAAGAATAACGGGCAGAAGCTTAGACAAAGCCTCCGCGCTCTGAATATCTGACGGCTCTCTCGCCGAAACGTACGGCGTAGGTATGGCTTCCATTGCGTCTGCGTGCTTAACAGCGAGAGAATTGAACAGCCATGCGGACGCGGGAACGTACCTTGAATCCGAAAGCGGACGCGCGTGGCGCAGCTTATACCACTGCTCGTTTTCGATTATTCTGTTTGTAAGAGAGCTTCTGGCTGACTTGTACTTTTTCAGCAAAAGCTGCGCTTTTTTAATATCGGACATATTTTTTCTCCTTTTTAATCGGCTTAACTAAGCCGTATTTGTTTTTTCTTGATTTTCGGGCGCGATGATAATACCTAACGCCTGTTTTTATACAAATCCAGCGGATCGTCCATAATAACAGACTGAGCCACAGTCTTTCTTTCGGTTACGGGGCACATCATACAAAGATATCTCACCTCGTCAGCCACGTGATCCTCACCATCACTGTCAAGGTCTTCAGGATTTGTGTTAGAAAACTGAAGCAGGGGCATGGTTCTGCGAAATGCGTTGCAGTTATCAAAAACGTACATAAGAGGTCTGCCGTTTTCGTCAAACGCCAGGCGGTAATGCACCTGCATCCACCCCGGAATGCGCTTATTGTCTCCCGGGGTAAAGTAAACGCCGTGCTTTGCCGCCGTCGTCGCTATCGCCTCGCCGCGCGACTGATCCCAGATGCTCGGGTCCGCGACTCCGTGGACCGTTCTTCCCTTGAGATAGGGATGCTCTGATTCAATTCGGCGAATTTCAGCGAATATCCTGTCGGGCGTCCACTTCACCCCCTCGTTTGCCGTACCCGTACAGCCGTAAAGCTCAAGTATGCGGTAGAGAATACCGTCGTGGTCTCTTGCCCACCAGCCGCACGAAAAGGGCTTTGCGTAGCCGAAATCGAAGGAACGGTAGTATTTCCAATCCCGCGGCGGCTCAAACGCCTTGATAATATGTGTATTTCGCCTTATGGCGTAGCCATCGGGGTTATCACGAAGCTCCTCAAAGAACTGCCCGTCGAAAACGTCCCAATTCCCAAACCTATGCGCCTGCCTGAGCTTTTCGGGCAAGCTGTCAAGCACGGTAACGTATTCGGGATTTCGCTCCATAAGAATTCGGTTGTCGTCAACGGTAGCGGGAATAAACTCGTAATCCTCACTGCGCTCGCCCTTCATATAGACGCGCTTGATAAACAGACGCCGAAACCACGTGTGCCCGACCCCTCCGGGATTACCCGTAAAGAACATTCTGGGTTTAAAATCACTTCTGACCGTTCTGTTCGCGGTCATCAGAAAGCTTACCTGCTCCCACGTGAAATGAGTACATTCCTCAACGCCTATAACATCGAACTCCTGACCTTGATAGCGGTATATGTCCGCCTCCTTGTCGCAGTAGCCGAGCTTGAGATACGAGCCGTTCGGAAACTCGAACACCCTGTCGCTCGCCTTATAGCTCACCGTATCGCCCAAAAGCCTGATAAGCGGTATAAGATGGTTTTCCTTTAACTCAGGTAGCGTTCTTCTTAGAAGCAGACATTTCAGCCCTGCGTAGCGAAAGCACATAAGCGCAAGCTTTGTTCTCATCGCCCATGATTTACCTCCGCCTCTTGCGCCTCCGTACCCAACAAACCGAGCCTTCGACTTAAAAAACCGCCTTTGCTTTTCCGACGGCGGCGGAATTCTCAGGCTATACACTATACGACACCTCCCGTTTTTTAAGCAAAAAATCTGAACGGTGTAACCCGTAACCGTCAAAACCGCATTTTCTCATCACGCGCCAAGCTCTGCCGCCTCATCGGAAAACTCTATCCTTACCGCAGCCTTATCGATGTCTGTGGCATCGGCGTTAAGCTCTGTCATAACGGCGCTCATTTCTTTAAGCACCCCCGAAAACTCCTTTAACGCCTTGGTGTCCAGACGTCTTGTAGGCGAAGCTCCGTTCTCACTGACAAAAAGCGTCTTATCCGCGGAAAGCTCGCATAGAAGCGCCGCTATTCTGTTGGCGGCAAGTCTTAGTGAAGCTCCGTCCGAGCCTTCACCGGTTTTTGGCTTAGCGCTTTCGGGTAACTCGCTCCTTTGAGCGCTCTTAACCGTCCTTTTCCTTAACGAGCGCTTATTATCGGTATCGCAGACCTCGCTTATAAAGCTTATCTGCTCCTCGTTCTTCTCTCCGTTCACCTCGTCATGCCTCACCTCCATACACGAAATACTGTTCGTGTTATTGCATATAAATATCCTCAAAGCATTCCGCGCAAAGAATACCGTATACAGAAGCTATGTGCCCCTCGCCGTCGGCGAGCGCTTTGCGGCAGACGGAGCAGCAGAGCTTCTCATTTTCCGAGCTAACTCCACATTCACCGCACCCACAGCATTCTTTTGCGCCGTTTTCGCATACAAGCGCCACTTTACAAGCGTCTCCGTTTCCGCCAAGAAGCATTTTTCATTCCCCTCAGCTTGTGAGTTCATTATACACCATTCCGTGATACGAATCAAGAGAAACACGAACATTTGTTCGTATTTGGTTAAATCTGCACAACACAATCCTCACACGAACATCTGTTCGTTATTCACATATAACAATTATCTTACATAGCGCCCTACAAAAAAATGCGTATCGCAAAAAAACAATACCCCCTTGCAAATTGTAATGATAAGTGGTACAATATTTATGTAAGCCTAAAATCTGACGGAGGGAGTAACTAAAATGAGACTGGACCAAACCGAGCTGTTTAAGGGAATATCCGAAAAAAGCTATAAAAAAATTGAAAAATGTCTGCGTCTGCATATAATGAGCTACAAAAAGGGTGAAACCGTCTGCCACTACGGAAACGGCTCCGACAGAATAGGTATCGTGCTATCGGGCAGAGCCGCAATCTACCGCACCGACTGTAACGGCTACGAGTCTCTGCTTGAAAATCTCCCAGAGGGCTCGGTTTTCTCCGAGGCTATGTCTTATTCCTCGACTGCGGGCGACAGTATCCTTGTTCGCAGCATGGCGCGCTCGGATATCGCTTATCTTGACTACGAAAAACTGCTCCTATGCCCTACCGAGTGTAAGTCTCCGTGCGCCGAATATGGCACTCTGAGGCAGAATCTGCTCTCTCTGCTAATCAACCGTTCAAGGCTTCTCGGAGAGCGCGTAGTCGTGCTTGGCTGCCATAGCATAAGAGAAAAGCTGCTCTGCTTTTTCCGATTACATTTAAAAGGAAAGGAATTCGGAAAATTCGAGCTTCCGTTCACCTGGCTTGAGCTTGCCACCTACATCAATACCGACAGGAGCGCTATGATGAGAGAGATAAATCTCATGAAGCGGCAAGGGCTGATCGAAACCAACAGGTATACGGTAAGAGTCCTGCGCTAAGCCCTAAAAAATAAAAAAACGGCAGGCGCTTTTTCAAAGATTAAAAGCCTCTGCCTTAATTTATATAGATATTGCACCTATATAAGTGCAATAAATTTCTTCCATCTTTATATAATAATACCGAGGACTTTGCTCCTAAATAAGTGCAAAGGAACGGTAATTATGAATATATCGGTAGAAAAAGCGATAGGAAAAAATCTCCGCCGTCTCCGCGAGGAAGCGGGATTAACGCAAGAGCTGCTCGCAGCGAAGCTCCAGATAAACGGCTGCGACCTTACCAGAAGCGCCGTAGCGAAGATTGAGGTCGGACAACGCCACATGTACTTAGACGAGCTTATTCTTATAAAGAAGATACTCGGGGTAAGCTACGAGGATATGCTTAATATTGAATAAAGGGCTGTCACAAAAGCGACAGCCCTCTCGTTTTAATTACCGTTATACATTGTGTCTGAGATATCCGCAGATTCCTTATCTTCGCCCAAAATAATCTCAAACAAGCTCTCCGCAAAAAGCTCGTGCATATCTGAGGTTGGGTGATTGATGTAGTTGACAAGCTTTTCCGTTACGTCCTCGGTTTTTGAAAGCTCCTTCCATTTTGAGTAGCAATCGCACACCGTAACGCCCATATTTTTAGCCAGCTTCACCGCCTCCGCGATATAGGTATCCATTCTGCCCTCGTTTTGATAACGCGCCGTAACCTTGGCGTAGTTATAGTGACATTTCGCCGTCTTTTCGTGAACGTAGGTGTTGAGCATATTCGGAGTCATAAATATGACCTCCGCGCCGCTTGCCAGAGTCTTTTCAAAAATCACCTTGAGCGATCCGACGTAATCCTCAAGCGAGCCGTTTACGTCGTTAAGCCCAAAGCATACTATTACAAGGTCGGGCTCGTGCTTTAACACCTGACTGTCTATCCTGCCAAGCGAGCCCTTTGCGGTTATTCCGCCAATACCCGCGTTTATAACGTTTACGGGAACGTAATTCCTTACGGCGTTTATCTTCTGCTTCAAGCGATTATGGTAAACCGTTTCGTAGCTTATCTCGCCCGGTCCGAGCGCGCCGTGAGTTACACTGTCGCCAAAAGCGACTATCGTTATCGGGCCGTATTTTTCAAGACCAGCCCTGTCAAGCTTGATTTTATCCCTGATTTTCATTTACATAACCCCTTGGCGCAACAGAAATTACTTATTAAAATACTCCACCGCGCTTCTGAACATCTTAATATCATATTCGCCGTATACGTTTCTGTAAAGACCGTCGCCGATACGCTCCGAGTGTCCCATCTTACCGAATACACGTCCGTCAGGCGAGGTTATACCCTCGATAGCGTACATAGAGTTATTGGGATTGAAATGGATATCGGTGGTAGCGTTTCCGTCGAAATCAACGTACTGAGTGGCTATCTGTCCGTTAGCGGCAAGCTCCTTAATAAAGCTTTCGGGCGCGATGAAGCGTCCCTCGCCGTGAGAAATCGGAACGTTATAAACCTCTCCGACCTCGGTGTTGGCAAGCCACGGGGACTTGTTGGAGGCGATACGGGTACGAACCACTCTGCTCTGGTGTCTGCCTATGGTGTTGAAGGTCAGGGTCGGGCAGCTTTCATCGGTGTCGATTATCTTGCCGTAGGGAACAAGTCCGAGCTTGATAAGCGCCTGGAAGCCGTTACAGATACCGCACATAAGTCCGCCTCTGTTGTCAAGAAGCTCACTTACCTGCTCCTTTATCGCTGCGGAACGGAAGAATGCGGTAATGAATTTACCCGAGCCGTCAGGCTCGTCTCCGCCGGAAAATCCTCCGGGAATAAATACCATCTGCGCGCTTTTAAGCTCACTTGCGAACTTCTCCACGCTTCTCTCAATACCTGCGCCCGTAAGGTTATTTAAAACCATTATCTTGGCGTCCGCGCCGGCGTCCGTAACCGCCTTGGCGGAATCGAACTCACAGTTCGTTCCGGGGAATACGGGGATAAGAACCTTAGGCTTTGCTACTTTTATAGCGGGAGCAACGCGCTCACCCTTATTTTCATAAGAGAACGTCTCAACCTTACCGTTCTGGGCAATATTGCAGCTGAATACGCTTTCAAGCTTGTCCTCGTAGGAGCTAAGAAGCCCGTCAAGAGTAACCTTCTCTCTTCCGTAAACGAGTGCCTTTTCCTCAGTTACCTCACCGAGAAGTATAGCGTCTATGTCCTCGGTAGCCTCAACGACGAATGAGCCGTAATTATAGCTAAATAACGTCTCACGGGTTACGCCGTCGGCGAACTTAACGCCAAGCATATTACCGAACGCCATCTTCATTACCGCCTCGGCTACGCCGCCGTAGCAGGGGGTGTAAGCGGAAACGACCTTGCCGCTTCTCTGTAAATCGGTAAGCTTATTAAAGGTATCGACAAGAGACTTAGTAACGGGCAGACCGTTTTCATCGTATTCGGGCTTAATGAGATAGAGCTTGTTGCCCGCCTTTTTAAGCTCAGCGCCGGCAATATTGTCTATCTTATCGGTGGTAACCGCAAAGGAAATAAGCGTCGGAGGAACGTCAAGCTTTTCGAAGCTTCCGCTCATACTGTCCTTACCGCCGATAGCAGCTATCTCAAGCTCCATCTGAGCCTTGAACGCACCCAGAAGCGCCGAAAGAGGCTTGCCCCAACGCTTTCCGTCCTTGAGAGGCTTCTCAAAGTACTCCTGGAAGGTCAGGTAAACGTCCTTGAAGTCCGCGCCGCTGGCAATAAGCTTAGCGACGCTTTCAACTACCGCAAGGTAAGCGCCGTGATACGGACTCTTCTCGGAAATATAGGGGTTATAGCCCCACGCCATAAGCGATACGTCGTCGGTGTGTCCCTTTTCAACGGAAATCTTCTGAACCATAGCCTGAACGGGAGTAAGCTGATACTTGCCGCCAAAGGGCATAAGCGCCGCGCCCGCGCCGATGGTTGAGTCAAAGCGCTCGGAAAGACCTCTCTTTGAGCAGACGTTGAGGTCGGAGGCGAGCTTCTTCATGCCACCCGCAAAATCGGAGTAAACCTCACGCTCAAAGCTCTTAGGCGAATCGGGTGCGATGTCTATATGCTTTTCAGCGCCGTTGGAGTTTAAGAACTCACGGCTGATATCTACTATCTTGTTGCCGTTCCAGAACATAACGAGTCTCGGCTCAGCCTTTACGGTAGCGACAACCGTCGCTTCAAGGTTCTCGCTGTCGGCAAGCTCAAGGAAACGAGCCTCGTTTTCCTTTTCGATAACGCAAGCCATTCTCTCCTGAGACTCGCTTATCGCAAGCTCAGTTCCGTCAAGGCCGTCGTACTTCTTAGGTACGGCGTTAAGATTTATTTCCAGACCGTCAGCAAGCTCTCCGATAGCGACGGAAACTCCGCCCGCGCCGAAGTCGTTACATCTCTTTATCATACGGCACGCCTCGCCGTTTCTGAACAGTCTTTGAAGCTTTCTCTCCTCAGGGGCGTTACCCTTCTGGACCTCAGCGCCGCAGGACTCAAGCGAGGAAACGTTGTGAGACTTCGAGGAGCCTGTCGCTCCGCCGCAGCCATCACGTCCGGTTCTTCCGCCGAGCAGAACTACGAGGTCTCCGTCCTCTGGACACTCACGGCGTACGTTGCACTCAGGGGTAGCGGCTATTACAGCGCCGACCTCAAGACGCTTTGCGGCGTATCCGTCGTGGTAAAGCTCGTCAACTATTCCCGTAGCCAAGCCTATCTGGTTACCGTAGGAGGAGTAGCCTGCCGCCGCGGTGGTAACTATCTTTCTCTGGGGAAGCTTACCCTTAATTGTCTCGGAAACAGGCTTCAACGGGTCCGCAGCACCCGTAACGCGCATAGCGCCGTAAACGTAGGAGCGTCCCGAAAGCGGGTCTCTTATCGCTCCGCCAATACAGGTAGCGGCGCCGCCGAACGGCTCTATCTCGGTGGGGTGGTTGTGTGTCTCGTTCTTGAAAAGAAGGAGCCAAGGCTCGTCCTTTCCGTCAACGTTTACGGTTATCTTAACGGTACAGGCGTTTATCTCCTCGCTCTCGTCGAGCTTGTCGAGCTTGCCCGTTTTCTTTAAGTATTTAGCGGCAAGAGTACCTATGTCCATAAGGTTTACGGGCTTGGTTCTGCCAATCTTCTTCCTCGTTTCTATGTACTCGTCGTAGGTCCTTTGAAGAAGCTCGTCCTCAAACTTAACGCTGTCAACGGTTGTGAGGAAGGTGGTATGACGGCAATGGTCAGACCAATACGTATCTATCATCTTTATCTCGGTGATGGTGGGGTCGCGCTTCTCCGAAATAAAGTACTGCTGACAGAAGGCGATATCGTCGTTATCCATAGCAAGACCGTTGTCGGTAACGAACTTTGCAAGGCCCGCCTTATCGAGCTTTGTAAAGTCGTCAAGCGTTTTGACTGTTTCGGGAATCTCGTAATCCGCTTTAAGAGTTTCCTTAGCGTCAAGCGACGCCTCTCTTGCTTCAACGGGGTTGATAACGTATTTCTTTATTCTGTCCACCTCGGAGTCGGTGAGCGCGCCGTAAAGCAGATAGACCTTCGCGGTACGAACCTCAGGCTTGTTGCCCTTGGAGATTATCTGTATACACTGAGCCGCGCTGTCCGCCCTCTGATCGAACTGACCGGGCAGATATTCGGTAGCGAACACCTTAGCGCCCGTAAGGTCAAGCTCCTCGGAAACGGTATCGAGCTGAGGCTCGGAGAAAACCGTCTTTACCGCGTAATCGAAGGTCTCCTTATCGAGATTCTCAACGTCGTAGCGGTTAAAAAGTCTTACCTTTTCAAGAGAGCTTATTTGAAGGAGCGAAACTATATCGTTTCTCAGGGAATCCGCCTCAGCGGTAAGTCCTTCCTTTTTTTCAACGTATATGCGGTATACCATTTTTGTCATTACCTTTCATAATTCAACGTTGCTTTCCGTAAAAGCGGAAAGCTTCATTTTCTCTTCACTTTTCTCTTTTATCTGCGAAGCTTATTTCGCCTTCAGCGCTCTTGCGCCGATATCGCTTCTGTAATAAGCGTTTTCAAAGCTGACGTTCTTAACCTTTTCGTAGGCTCCGTCTATCGCGCCCTTAAGCGTATCCGCCGTAGCGGTAACACCGAGGACTCTGCCGCCCGCGGTTTTAAGAACGCCGTCATCGAGCCTTGCGCCCGCAACGAACACGCTGTCCGCTACACAATCGGGTATCTTTATCTCAAATCCGCTGTCGTACTTCTGCGGATATCCCTTTGACGCCATAACCACGCAGCAGGCGTGCTTGTCCGCAAACTTAACCTCGGTCTTATCAAGCGTTCCGTTTGTTACCGCCTGCATAACAGTAAGCAAATCGCTTTCAAGCAAGGGGAGCACGACCTGAGTTTCGGGGTCGCCGAAGCGACAGTTGTACTCAATTACCTTAGGTCCGTTAGGAGTCAGCATAAGTCCGAAGTACAGACAGCCCTTAAAGGTTCTGCCCTCGGCGTTCATCGCCGCCATAGTCGGAAGGAATATCCTCTCCATACACTCCGCCGCGATTTTCTCAGTATAATAAGGGTTCGGCGCTACCGTTCCCATACCGCCAGTATTGAGACCGGTATCGTTATCACCGGCTCTCTTGTGGTCCATAGACGAAACCATCGGCTTTAAGGTCTTGCCGTCCGTAAACGCAAGAACAGATACCTCAGGACCCGTCAGAAATTCCTCGATAACGATATTGCTTCCGCTGTCTCCGAATATTCTGTCCTCCATTATGCTCTTTATGGCGTTTATGGCTTCATCTCGGCTCATAGCTATAATAACTCCCTTGCCGAGAGCCAGTCCGTCCGCCTTTATAACGGTAGGTATAGCACAGGTCTTTACGAATTCAAGCGCGGCGATAGGCTCGGAGAAAACGTTATACTCCGCCGTAGGAATACCGTACTTTTTCATAAGGTTCTTTGAAAAAACCTTGCTTCCCTCGATTATAGCCGCCTTTTTATCGGGGCCAAAGCAGGGAACACCAACCTTGTTAAGCTCATCAACGCAGCCCAGCACCAGCGGGTCGTCAGGAGCAACCACCGCGTAATCTATCTTGTTTTCGAGAGCGAATGCGACTATCTTATCAATTTCCTTAGCGCCAATCGGCACGCAGGTAGCGTCCGCCGCCATTCCGCCGTTTCCGGGGAGAGCGAATATCTCGCTTACGCTCTTATTTTCCTTTAGCTTTTTAATTATCGTATGCTCGCGTCCGCCGCCGCCTACAACCATTATCCTCATAAGCTTACTTTCCTTTTCGTGTATTTTGCTTTTCATCAGGCTTGCTCTTAGCTATATCGGCGCAAACCTTCTCGCACGCCTCGGGAAGTATCTTCCACTCGCACATACGCATAACTCTCTTTTGAAGACTTTCGGGCGTATCGTCCTTATTGACCTTGATAGCCTTCTGGCTGATTATCTTACCGCCGTCGGGTATCTCGTTGACGAAATGCACCGTAGCGCCCGTAACCTTAACTCCGTACGAAAGCGCCGCCTCGTGAACGGCAAGTCCGTAGAAGCCCTTTCCGCAGAACGCGGGAATAAGAGACGGGTGAACGTTTATAATTCTGTTCTCGTATTTTTTAGTGAAATCGGCGCTCAGAATGGACATAAAGCCCGCAAGCACTATTATTTCAGCGCCGTATTTGTCGAGCGCCTTTATTATCTTTTCTTCAAACTCAGCCGAGTCCTTGCACTTTTTTCTCGCTACGGTAACCGTGGGAATGCCCGCGTTTTTAGCTCTGGAAAGAGCAAATGCGGTAGGGTTGCTTGAAAGCACCAAGGCTATCTCTCCGCTTTTTATCTTACCTATTCTCTGAGCGTCTATCAGCGCCTGAAGGTTGGTTCCGCCGCCCGAAACCAATACCGCTATTTTCGTTTTCAGCATATTACTATTCCCTCATCACCCTTGACTATCTCACCGATAACATATGCGTCCTCGCCAAAGCTCTTAAGTATCTTAATAGCCTTATCCACCTCGCCCTTCGGAACAACCACGCTCATACCTACACCCATATTGTAGGTGTTGAACATATCTCTTTCGGGGATATTACCGACCTTTGCTATCACGTCGAAAATAGGAAGAACCTTAACGGCGCTTCTGTCTATCTTAGCGGTAAGTCCGCTTGGAATACTTCTCGGAATATTCTCGTAGAAGCCGCCGCCTGTTATGTGGCTTATGCCCTTGACGTCAACCTTTTCAAGAAGAGCAAGAATCGCTTTTACATATATTCTGGTGGGAACGAGAAGCGCCTCGGCTATGGTTTTGCCGCCAAGCTCCTCTCTCGGCTCGTAAAGCATTGGGTCGTTACTGTCTATATTGAACACCTTACGGCAGAGTGAAAAGCCGTTGCTGTGGATTCCCGTAGAGGGAAGCGCTATAACGACATCGCCCTCAGACATTCTGGTATTGTCGAGTATCTTCTTTTTGTCAACCACTCCGACGGCAAAGCCGGCAAGGTCGTAATCCTCGGCAGGCATCATACCGGGGTGCTCAGCGGTCTCTCCGCCGATAAGCGCGGCGCCCGACTGAACGCAGCCCTCAGCGACTCCGCTTACGATAGAAGCAATCTTTTCGGGATAGTTCTTTCCGCAAGCAATGTAGTCAAGGAAGAACAGGGGCTTCGCTCCGCAGCAGATTATGTCGTTTACGCACATAGCGACGGCGTCTATACCGATAGTGTCGTGCTTGTCCATAAGAATAGCAAGCTTGACCTTAGTGCCGCAGCCGTCCGTTCCCGACACAAGAACAGGCTCCTCAATGCCCGCGAGGTTAAGCCCGAAGCAACCGCCAAATCCACCAACGTCGTCAAGACAGCCCTCGTTTCTGGTTCTGGCAACGTGCTTTTTCATAAGCTCGACAGCCTTATATCCGGCGGTTATATCAACGCCCGCCGCGGCGTAGCTTTCACTTCTGGAATTCTTCATAATAATCTTCCGTCCCTTCGCTTAAACGTTATATTTTTCTTCAATTTCTCTGTTCTTTTCAAGAACGCCCTCAGCGCCCTTGATTCTTGCCTCAACAAGCTTTCCGTAAAGCTCATCGTCGGAAAGAGCTATCATCTGTATAGCGAGAAGCGCGGCATTGGCTGATCCGTCGATAGCGACGGTTGCGACGGGAATACCCGTAGGCATCTGAACGGTAGCCAGAAGCGCGTCCATACCGTCGAGGTTTTTGCTCTTAACGGGAATACCGATAACGGGAATAACAGTGTTAGCCGCGATAGCACCCGCAAGGTGAGCCGCCATGCCCGCGGCGCATATTATAGCGCCAAAGCCGTTTGCCTTTGCGTTCTTAGCAAACTCCGCGCTCTCTACGGGTGTGCGGTGAGCTGAATAAACGTGAACCTCAAACGGAACTCCGTACTCCTTTAACACGTTTATCGCCTTTTCAACCACGGGAAGATCACTTGCGCTGCCCATTAAAATTCCGACCTTTTTCATTTTCGCCGTACTCCTTAATTATTAAATATAACTTATATGTTATTATAACATATAATAGGGCATTCTGTCAAGTATAATAACCCTATCAGAATGCCCAATATTACCATTATTTTATTAATATCTTGCCGTCAAAAAGCAATACGTAAAAGCCCTTTCGGGTATCGAAAAAGCCGAAGCTGCTGCCAAGCGTCCCTGACAGCTTGAAAAATTATTGCTCCGGCGCCTTTGCCTCACAGTAGCGGCAGCGGTAAAGCCTCGTACCCGCGTCGCGAAGCTCAAATATCTGAGGCACCGCCTCAACCGAGGTAATACATCTCGGGTTTTTGCACCTGACAACATCACGGAGCAAAACGGGAAGCTGAATACGTTTTTTCTCCACGAGCTGACTGTTTTCGATAACGTTTACGGTTATTTCGGGGTCTACGTAGCCGATTATATCAAGGTCAAGATCCATTTTGGTGTCAATCTTAATGATGTCCTTTTTGCCCATACGCTTGCTCGATACGTTCTTAATAATAGCAACGGTACATTCAAGCTTATCGAGCTCGAGCAGATGGTAAAGCTTCATTGCCTGACCTGCTTTTATGTGGTCGATGACCACTCCGTTCTTAATGGAATCTACGTTCATTTCGTTACTCCTTTACAAATTTTCGGCAAAGACGAAAACTTCACTTCGCCTAAACGGCGAAACTTCACTTTTACCGTAGGTAAAAACTTCACTTGGCATAAGCAAACTTCACTTTCGTCAAAGACGAAAACATCACTTACACCTCGCACCGACGGTGCGATAACTTTTTTCTTTGCAAGCAGCAGGCGCAAAGAAAAAAGTAACAAAAAAGAAACGCCGACAAAGGTATTTCGCTCTCTGCGGAGAGCGACAAGAGCTCTGCGCCCTTGACCGCACCGCCTTTGAAAAGGCGGGCGAAACTTAAAAAAACGATGTCTTATGAAATTTTTACACGCCCAGCAGCTTCATCACAAGCGCCATACGGATATATTTTCCGTTTCTGACCTGTCTGAAATACGCGGCTCTTGGGTCGTCATCAATGTCAACGTGTATCTCGTTAACTCTCGGCAACGGATGAAGCACTCTCATATCCTTACTTGCGTGTTTCATTTTGTCCGATGTAAGAATATAGCTATCCTTTAAGCGAAGATAATCCTCCTCGTTAAAGAAGCGCTCCCTTTGAACTCTTGTCATATAAAGAATATCCAGCTCACCTATAACTCCGTCAAGGTCCTTGGTCTCGGTATAAGTAAGTCCGTTCTTTTCAAGAACTCCGTCCTTGATGTAGCCCGGAAGCTTCAATTCGTCTGGGGATATAAGCACGAATTTTATTCCCGTGTATCTTGAAAGCGCCGAGATAAGCGAATGAACTGTACGTCCGAATTTAAGGTCTCCGCAAAATCCTACGGTAAGGTCGGTAAGTCTGCCCATCTCCTTTTTTATCGTGAAAAGGTCGGTGAGTGTCTGGGTGGGGTGGTTATGACCTCCGTCCCCCGCGTTAATAATCGGACATTCCGAGCTGTACGAGGCGACAAGCGGAGCGCCCTCCTTTGGGTGTCGCATAACGACAATATCGGAGTAAATGCTCGCCGTTCTCACAGTATCTGAAACGCTCTCTCCCTTTGTGGTGGAGCTGCTCCCCGCGTCAGAAAAGCCAAGCACACTTCCCCCAAGCCCGTACATAGCGCTCTCAAAGCTTAGTCTGGTCCTTGTTGAAGGCTCAAAGAACAGCGTCGCCATAACCTTGTTTTTGCATTTTTCAGTATACTTATCCGGATTTTCAACTATATCCTGAGCAACATCAATAAGTCCGTCTATCTCCTCTACCGAGAGATCCATAATATCGATAAGATTTCTCATATAAAGCTTCCTTTCAGTATTCAAGCCTTTGCGCCGTTTATCGCAAGATAATTCTTTATCCTATCAACGTTTTCCTTATTTTTTTCGTCCTCCTCAAGATACTCAATGATGTCGTAAACGTCAACTATCGAATATACGGGGAAGCCGAACTGCTCCTCAATTTCCTGCATAGCGCCCTTGTCTGTCTGACCCTTTTCCTTTCGGTCAACCATGATGAAGGTAGCGGCGACCTTTACGCCGTCAAGGTGAGAAAGTATCTCCATGCTCTCACGGATAGCCGTTCCGGCAGTGATGACGTCCTCAATGATAACGACCTCCTCGTTTTCCTGCGGAACGTAGCCTACGAAAACTCCGCCCTCGCCGTGATCCTTTACCTCTTTTCTGTTGAAGAAGAAGGGAACGTTGAGCTCCTGCTTGGAAAGCGCTACCGCCGCGGAGACCGCAAGGGAGATTCCCTTATAAGCGGGTCCGTAAAGCACCGCCTTCTTTGCGCCGAGCTTTTCTGTGTAGGCTCTTGCGTAGAACTCACCGAGCCTTGCTATGTCGTTTCCTGTCTTTATCATACCGGCATTTATGAAATAGGGTATCTTTCTTCCGCTTTTCGCGGTAAAATCACCGAATTTAAGCACGCCAGCGCCCTCTAAAAACTGTATAAACTCTCTCTTGTACTGCTCCATTTTATTTTCTCCTTTTATAACTTCGCCTGCAAGGCGAAACTTCACTTTTACCTTGGGTAAAAACTTCACTTGGCGTAAGCCGAATTTCACTTTCGTCAAAGACGAAAACATCACTTTTAGCTCGCGCCTACGGTGCGAAAGCTTTTTAATCGCAGAATTCCTTAACGCATCTCTCGTAAGCCGCTACGGGATCGGACGCCGCTGTTATCGGTCTGCCGACAACAATGTAGTCCGAGCCGATTATTTTTGCTTGCTCAGGCGTCATAACTCTTTTCTGATCTCCTATATCACCGTCAGCGAAGCGCACGCCGGGAGTAACCGTAACGAAGCCGTTTCCGCAGGTATCGTGAACCTTACCGGCTTCAAGCGGCGAGCAGACCACTCCGTCAAGTCCCGCCTCCTTTGCGTTATGAGCGTAGTGCATTACCACCCTGTCAATAGGCTCCTTAATAAGTAAATCGTTTTCCATGCTCTCCTGATCGGTAGAGGTAAGCTGAGTTACGGCGATAAGCATAGGTCTGCTTCCGTCCTCTCTCGTAAGTCCCTCGATAGCCGCCTCCATCATTCTCTTTGTGCCTGCGGCGTGAAGATTTGTCATATCAACATCAAGACGGGAAAGCACCGCCATGGACTTTTTAACCGTATTAGGTATATCGTGGAGCTTGAGGTCAAGGAAAATCTTGTGTCCTCTCCTCTTTATTTCCTTTACTATCGACGGTCCCTCCGCGTAGTAAAGCTCCATACCTATCTTAACAAACGGCTTTCTGCCCGTAAATTTGTCAAGAAAAGCAAATGTTTTTTCCGCGCTGTCAAAATCACACGCGATGATAACGTCCTTTCCCATCAGTGCGCCCTCCCTATTATATCTGTTAATTTATTAATTTTGTACTTTTCCATTACTCTCGGTAAATCGTTTATTATGTCGCGGCAAGCGTACGGGTTAATGAGGTTTTCAGCGCCGACCTGAACTGCCGTTGCGCCCGCCATCATCATTTCGATAACGTCCTCGGCTCTTGCGATACCGCCCATACCGATTATCGGAATTTTTACCGCCTCGTAAACCTGATAGACCATACGGACAGCCACGGGCTTTATCGCTCTTCCCGAAAAGCCTCCCATCTTGTTTGCGATTACGGGCTTGCCTGTCTTTAAATCTATCCGCATACCGAGCAGAGTGTTAATCATACTGATACCGTCAGCGCCCGCCTCCTCACAAGCCTTAGCGACGGAAACGATATCGGTAACGTTTGGAGTAAGCTTAATATATACGGGCTTTTTGGTAACCGCCTTTACCGCCTTTGTTACCTCGTAGGCGTTTTTCGGGTCGGTTCCAAAGCTCATTCCGCCGTTATGAACGTTAGGACAGCTTATGTTTATTTCAAGTATACCTATCTGCTCCTCCTTATCAAGAAGCTCGGACGTGTAGGCGTATTCATCTATCCCGAAACCGCTGATATTGGCTATCGCCTTTTTATTAAAGCATTTTTTCAGCTTCGGAAGCTCGTCCGATATTACCTTGTGAACACCGGGATTTTGCAGTCCGACGCTGTTGATAAGTGCCTCTGTGCATTCCGCTATTCTTGGGGTTGGGTTGCCAAAGCGCGCGTCCTTGGTAGTGCCTTTAAGCGAGATAGAGCCAAGAACATTTATATCGTAAAAATCCGCGAACTCATAGCCGAACCCAAACGTTCCGCTTGCGGGAATTACAGGGTTGTCAAGCTTAAGACCGCTAAGCGTTACCGCTGTATCAAAATTTACCATTTCAAGCTCTCCTCTCACCAGATTATTTCTTCCTTAACAAGCACAGGTCCGTCCTTGCATATGCGCTTGTTGCCGTACTTCGTTTTGCAGGTACAGCCCATACAAGCGCCAAAGCCGCAGCCCATTCTCTCCTCAAAGGAGAACTGACCGCTTGTTTTGCCCGTATTGTAAACCGCTTTAAGCATAGGCTCAGGACCGCAGCAGAAGGTATATGTGTAATCAAAATCCATTGCGTTTGTTACAAAGCCCTTAGTTCCGTAGCTGCCGTCAACCGTGGTAACAATGACCTCGCAGCCAATTTTTTTGAACTCATTTTCGGCGAATATCTCACCCGCGGTGTTGAATCCGAGAATCGCCGTAACACTTTTGCCCTCGGCGATAAGCTCCTTGGCGAGCTTAAACATAGGAGGCACACCGACACCGCCGCCGATAACGACGGGCTTGTCTCCGGATAACGAAGTGTCGAAGCCGTTGCCAAGACCGATAAGCACGTCCAGCTCCTTGCCCTCGGCAAGCGTAGCCATGTACTCAGTACCCTCGCCCACCACCTTATAAATAATGGTAACGAAATCCTCTCCGCAGTCGTAAACGGAGATAGGGCGGCGCAGATAGAAGCCGTCAAGCTTAATGTTTATAAACTGTCCGGGCTTTGTAATACCCGAGCAATCGCCTGAAAGAGTCATCTGCCAAACAGTATCTGTCAGCGCTTTGTTTTCTTCAATTTTCAAAATAACGTTTTTCATTTCTGATTTTCCTTTTTATATACTACCTTGCCGTTATATACCGTCATCATACAGGCTCCGTACACCCTCTTGCCTTCAAACGGAGTCGCCTTGCCCATCGACACAAAATCCTTCGGTTCAACCGTATATTCCGTATCAAGCTCAAAGACGCACATACTGCCGTTTTCATAACCCACGGGGAGCGAAAAACGGTTTGCGGGTGCGATGGACATAACCTCAACCAGCTTTTCGAGAGTGATTATTCCCGTCCTTACAAGGTCAGTGTAAAGCACCGCGAACGCCGTTTCAAGACCAACCACACCCATAGCGCTGCCCGCAAGCCCCTTCGACTTTTCCTCAGCGGAATGAGGCGCATGGTCTGTGGCAATCATATCAACCGTACCGTCGATAAGTCCCTCAATAAGCGCTCTTTTGTCCTCCTCGCTTCTCAACGGAGGATTCATTTTGAAGCGCCCCTCGTCCTTTAAATCCATATCCGTCATTGTAAGGTAATGCGGACCTGTCTCGCACGTAACGTCAAGCCCCTCTGCCTTTGCCCTGCGGATAAGCTCAACGCTCTCCTTGGTCGATATATGGCATACGTGATAGGAGCAGCCCGTTTCCTTTACGAGCTTAAGGTCTCGCTCGACCTGCTTCCACTCGCTCTCGGAGCTGATGCCTATAAATCCGTTTTTCCTTGCGTACTCGCCGTCGTGGATACAGCCGCCCTTGCTTATAAGCGACATATCCTCGCAGTGAGCCACTATTATCTTACCAAGCGCCTTAGCTTTAAGCATAGCCTTACGCATAAGCTCCTCGGTCTGAATACCGCTTCCGTCGTCGGAAAATCCCGCAACCCTGTCAGCCATGCTCTCCATATCGGAAAGCGCCTGTCCCTGACGTGAAGCGGTTATCGTTCCGTAAGGCAGAACGTGAATTAAGGCGTCCTTTTCTATTATACTGAGCTGCTGACCAAGTGTTTCGGCGGAATCGGGAGCTGGGTTTAGGTTGGGCATAGGGCAAACGGAAACGTAACCGCCCCTTGCCGCCGAAGCCGTACCGCTTTTAACCGTTTCTTTATAAGAAAAGCCCGGCTCTCGCAAATGTACGTGAACATCTGCAAAACCGGGAAAAACGAATAACGGCTTGCTCTTTTTATCGGACGTCAAAGCGCCTCCGCCCGTAGCATCGGAGATGATTACTGTACCGTTTTGAAGCTCGACGTCGGCAGTTTTAAAGATTCCGTTATCAAACACCGCGCAGTCGGAAAGCTTAAAATTTTCAGCCGCCTTTTTAGTCATAAGCAAGTCCTTTCAGCTTTAATTTCGTCTTAAAAATTCTTCATCTATTAGTATAACATTTTTTATTAAAAAAAGCAATAGGATTTTCAAGGAATTTATAAAAAAACTAAAAATGGCTGAGTCGCTTGACTCAGCCATTTCATGTTTTGTTTACTGATATTACTCAGCTATCCATTTAGCCTTGATGAGCTTATCGTTTCCGTTAGCGGATATAATAACCTCAGGGCAAACGGTTGATACGTAATTAACAGTAGTAAGAGCAGTTCCGCTGAACGCGAACTGTTGAACCTCGGTAAGAACCGCGTTAATGGTTATGGTTGTAAGTTTTTTGCATCCGAAGAACGCGCCGTTGCTTATCACCGCGCAATTTTCGGGAAGCTTAATGCTTTCAAGAGCAGTACAGCCGTAGAATATCTCCGCGGGAAGGACTGTCATATCCGCAGGAAGTGTTACGTTCACAAGCTTATCGCAATCCCTGAATGCTCCGTCAGCAACCTTAACGCCCGCGGGAATTACCACAGAGGTTATATCGGTGTCCGCGAATACCCTACCGAGTATAACAGGCTTGCCGGAGTAGGTTGAAGGAATGACTATCTCAGTAGCATTGCCCTCGTAACCGGTGATTACGTACGCGCCGTTATTGTTGTAGGTAAATTCAAGTCCCTGTGTTCCTTCGTAAATAGCGGGTACCTTTTCCGTAGTATCTGGCTTAGGCTGACCGCAGACGGTACAAGGTATGTACCTGATTCCCTCAATAGTCTTATCAGCAGCGTTGGTGTAGAAGTACTCCTCACTGTAGGTGTGGCCACCTGTTGCGGGGATTACACACTCCTGCTTCTCAGCTTCAGAACCTACCACAGACTTCTTAGCTCCGCAGACTTGACATATTGCTTCTCTGTGTCCGTTTTTACCGCAGGTTTCTTCCTCAACTATTGTAAATTCACCCCATACGTGAGGCTCCTTGCCAAGCTCTACCTCGTATTCCTCTACAAACTCTCCGCATACACGGCAGTTGTACTGAACGCCCTTATAAGAAGTGCAGCTCTTATCGACAAAGATAACGATGTAATCAGCAGGCATATCGTGTCCGAGCGCAGGAAGAACGGTTTCGCTCTTTACGTAGTCGCAACCCTCTCTGTCGCACTTAACAACTATACTTCCGTCATTTACACAGTCAGCAGGTGTATTAATAGTAACCATGCTGTGCTCAAGCTTCGTTCCCTCGTAGGTGATTTTTACGTTCTCGTGGCAAACCACACATTCACCGACAGAATATCTGTCGTTATAGCAGTCCGCCTCGGTTACGGTAGCGCTGGCGTCGTGCTTATGACCGAGAGGAGCAGTATTTACCAAGAATTTATTGTAGCTATGGCTTTCGCCACAGGTATATCCGGAACAGTTTTCGTTAACGCAAACGTATACGTCAACGCCACCCTCGGTGCAGGTTGCGGCTACGTAGCCGTCCTCAGCGGTAGCGTCGTCCTTACGCACGTAATTGTGCAGGAGAGCGTCGGTAACCTCTTTTGTCTTGTAGTCGCAGCCCTCATTTGTGCACTTGTAAACATTCTTGCCGTTTGTATCGCAGTTTGCGGGAACGCACTCCGTCGCTACAAGCTCAAGGGTGTGGCCCTGACCGCGAACAACGGTAACCTCTTTGTAGCCGCACTCGGAGCATACCTTATAGGTATATCCGATTCCGTCGCAGCCTACCGCTTCAACAACCGTTGCCTCTCCGAAGGTATGCTCAGCGCAAGGCGAGCCTTCCACAGCGTAACCGGTATTCTCAAGCGTGATGTCAGCCTTGACAAGAGTTATACTCTCAAGGTAAACTGTAAGTCCGTCAACGGGAGCAAAATGCTCTACGTTTGTACAGTTTTCATCTGTGCAAGAGGTGTCTGTATGAGCGCCGGTAGTCATGCCGGAGAACATTAATTCAAGACTTTCGATGTTATTCCAGCCAGCGTTGACAGGCATAGATATTTCATGCCAGCCGGTGCTGTAATTATCAACAGGTCCGTTTATTACGCTATCATCGGCATTATTCGCATTTACCTGAATGTTGTAGCCATTCTGAGTTTTATTCTTAACGTATACTCTGAACACTACCTCGGAATAACCGGTCAAATCGTAATTTCCGTTGGAATTAATGGGCGCGCCATTCAAATCAAAGAATGCTATGTTCTTCGCGCCGTTTGTTTTGTGATCGTTGCTGGAAAGCACCCAGATGCCGCCCTCGGTAACCTCATCACCCATGGGATCAATCATAACGTATCTGAGGTTGCCCTCAGCAAGCGCGTCAGCAGGCGCCTTTTCAAGAGACAGGTAGCTGTGCTCTATTTCGGTGTAATAATATCCGTTTGCGATTGTGCTGCCCAAAACTCTTATGCCATTGCCGCTCATAAGATGAGCTATCTTCTCGGTACCGTCAAATTTAACAACTACGTTTATGTCGCCGTCAACAACCTTATCGCCAACGGTCTTGCCCGAGTAGTTAGACGGAGTAACGTAATCCGCAAAGTAGTCTATCTCGTTGATAAGAATATCAATGTTGTTACCCGCGGCGCCCTCCTGAGAGAGTATCTTATAGGTGAGCTTACTGGACGGATAAGCATAGTCATGATAGCTGTAATCATAGCTGTCAAGAACCATTTCTCCGTCGATATAGATATCATAGGTCTTGGCAGTCTCGTTATCTACTACGTAGAAATCAAGCGTTTCGTTTGCGTATACTCTACGAAGCACTCCGCCGTCCTCTGTTTTGATAACGCCGTACGGCTTATTTGTTCCGTCCTCGATACCAACGTATTCATAATGTAAGAACGGGAATTCAACAGTTTGCGAGCCGTTAGGTCCTCCATTTTCAACCCGTCCCTTAAATATACCTATTTTACCCGTTACCTCGGTAAAGGTAATATTGGTATGGAAGGTGTATGTGCCGCCGTTAGTAAATCCTTCGTGCTGAATATATGAGTTGCCTCCATTTGTCGACACACTTGGGATGTTAGCATTATACTGATAGCGGAAGGCGTCGTTAACGCTGTCGTTGTTTTTATCATACAGCGAGAGCTTGGCATTGCTCTTATGATTAAAGTTTGCTCCGCCGATTTTTTGAACATAATCCTCAAAGCCGGCGGTTGTAACCATATCCGCCGAGGTTATGTTAGAGGGTTTAATGTTCTTTATGTCTACGTTAAGCTCGGGAGCCTCGGTTATATACACGGGCATATCCGAGTAATACATATACATGTTGTCAATATCAATGACCGTTGTTTTATCATCATGCCTTGTGAAATTAAGTCTGACAGCTTTGATGTAATCGTATTTCCAACCGGCAAACGGATTTGTCGCCACCTTTTTACCGTTTACGTAGATAACGTTTACACAATTCGCGAGATCGGAAACAACCGCGATCCTGGTCCACTCCAGGCTGGTGATATTACCGACAACTGCGTTTCCAACCTTGATAGAGCCGTCAGTTTCAATAGAAAACAATGCATAGACTTCCGATCCGCTGATATAGCCGTTAGCGTTAAAGCCGCCGCATGTTTGATCACTGCTCAGCTGAGTAGGGAATTTTGCGTCAAGCTCAAAGACAACCGTCTTTCCGTGATCGGTAACCGCGCCCCAGTCTATATACGCATGGGTATTAGTTCCCTCGGCAATCGCGGCAGACGGAATCATCGTTATTCTACCGTACTTCGTGCCATCGCTGCCGGACGGATGTTCAATTGCTCCTTGCCTTAATACGACACCGCTGCTAAGAACGCTGCTGTCCGCATATGTGGTTTTTAAGAGGTTAGATTCTCCAATTTTCTCTACCATATCCTCATAGTTGGGATATTCTTTGTCAGGATAGATGTAATCCGTCTCTGTATAAGAGCAATCTCTGCACTTGGTTACAACTCCGTTGGATTCAATGTAGGAATAAAGCTTATGTCCGGTTTTGGGGTAAACCTTCGCGTCATACACCTCACCGCAACAAACGCATTTCGCTCTGTCATAGCCATCATCAGTGCAGTTAGCGGGAAGTCTTTCAACAAATGTGTCTCCGAAGCTGTAATGACCGTAAGGCGGAATTATCGAATAAGGATCAACGTAATCCTCTCCGCAGAACCTACATTTACCCGAAACACATCCTTGCTGAACGCAGGTAACCTGTGTCTTAACGACGTCATCACCAAGCTGGTGATCGGTTTTGGAATCTTCATCTATTATAGTAAACACTATGCCGCAGTGAGCGCACGGTCCCGTTGCGTATCCGTCAGAGGTACAGGTAGGCTCAAATACGGTAGCGTCCTCGCCGTGTACATGCTCAAGCACGGGCTCAGTCTGCTCGCCGTTCCTTATTCCGCAATCCTGGCATGTATATACATTGTAGCCTGCCTCATAGCAGGTAGCGGGAACGGAAACTCCTTCATCCCATCTATGACCCTTGTTAGGTACGACGTTGGATATTTTCTGACCTCCGCAGCCCGGGCAGGTAGCGATGGTATAGCCATTAAGCACGCAATCGGGGTTGTATGTAACTACGTTAGAGGTAAAATCGTGGTCGCTTTCGGTATGGGTAGCTGTCTCAACGGGGAGCCTATAGCTAATGTTATAGGTTTCATTTGAGCCGCTGACAGTAAAGGTATGCACACCGTACGTAAAGTTAGTGTTATTTTCGGCTTTATTGTCAAATCCGTTCGGATAAGCGCCCGCGTAGAAATAGATATCGTCGATACCGAACGTAGAAGCGCCGCTGTCGCTCATGTAAATATTTATGCCGGCAAGCAGGATACCGGTGAAGTAATTATCTGCGTATCTGACCGGAGCGCTCGTTACAAGCTTGTCGTTGACGAATACCTCGTAAAGCATATCTCTGTCATTGAGCTTAAGAGATACCTTGACTCCGTTTGCGAAATCGTCCGCGCCGAGCTTATAAACCGCGCCATCACGGGTGCAGATAGTTTTCGCCTCGCTGTCATAGGTAAGGAAGATCATCGACTGATTCATCGACGCCTTGGCGCCTTCGAACATAACGAGATCTCCGGTGTTCTCTTCGTCAATTATATAACGCGCCTCAAAGATATAAGACTTACCGTAAACAACCGATCCCTCGGGAGAGAGCTTAACGCCCAGCTTACTGTCGCCGGTATATTCTTCGGGACGGGTAATGCTGACGTATGTATTGCTCTTATCGCCTACGGTAACGGTCTTAAATTCCGCCGCGTTCTGAACGTTACCCTTGTAGAGCTCAAGTCTCTGATAGCTAAGGTGAGACCTGTCGCCCTCCATATCCAGCTTAAGTCCAAGAAGCTTCTCAGAGGTAGAGTCGCATCTTACGCACTTTGCGATAGCGGAATATCCGTCGGCAGTGCTTACGTAATTTACGTACTCATGACCTAACGAGGAGCCGCGGAGAACCTCCTTCATCTCATCGCCGCAGGTGTCATAATTCTCGCAGCGAACTATGGTATGTCCGTCCTCCGTACAGGTTGCATCGTGAAGATAAACCTTAAGCGTGCTGTTGTACCTATGTCCCGAAGGGGGCTGGGACTCGTACTGCTCCTTAAAGCCGCACTTCTTACACTCACGTTCCCTTATCTCCGGATCCGTGCAGGTAAGCTCCTGAATTATCTCTCGCTTCTGCGGATTCTGCTCATGTCTCCATTCGTGTTCTCCCTCCGCGCACTTATCCTCTTCCTCTGTGTTATCACAGGCGGCGAGGACGAACGCTGATGAGACCATCAGAATAACAAGCAGCAATGCAAGTAACCGAATTTTTCTCATAATGGCTTGACCAATCCTTTCGTATCTTTACGAAGCTTTCCCAAGCGTTTAAAACTGCTACTCAGGGTGTTTTCGCAAATGTCATTTTGGTAATTCATATTATAGCATTATAATAAAGGTTTTTCAATGTATTTTTTCAATATCGCAATGTAAAAAAATGACATCGAAGTTTAGTTTTCACACATTCAACAAAGCAACTTTTTTATTTTAATGCACAATATACAAAAAGAACTGCTTTTCATACCTCAAAAAATTTTATTTTTTTTAACAAATCGGCGCAGAAGCTCAAAATTCATAGTAAATTAACATTATTCTTTAAAAAAATTCACCCGCATATGTTAAAATCCTCTCTGTAAATTGAAACTCAGTTTCATTTTCATCAAATTCACGAAAGGACACTCCATAATGGAAGTCTATAAAACAAAGCAGCGAGAGCTTGTGCTTTCGTATCTTAAAGATAACAACAGGTGTATGTCCGCGGACGAAATAATAGCGGGACTGAGAGATAACGGACACGCCGTATCGAAAACCACAGTCTACCGTTGTCTTGAACTGTTTTCAAACGCAGGACAGGCGTCAAAATTTTTAAACAGCCAAGGAGAAAGCGCGGTATACCGTTACAGTGGGGGACACGATAGCCATTTTCATCTGAAATGCACCGAATGTAACAAAACCGTATGCGCTGATTGCGGATTCATCAACCGTATGCAAGAGCACTTCTACAACCATCACGGTTTTACGGTCAGTAAAACTCACACCGTCATTTACGGGCTTTGCCGAGACTGCGGTAGGTCCAAAGGGGAGACATCGGAATGAAAAAGCCTTTCATAGTTTTTCTGATAATGCTCCTTGCGATTTTTCCTCTCGCCGCATGCGAAGGAAACAGCTTTTACACCTCGGGGGACGGCGAGCTGAAAATAGTTACCACAGTATTCGTTCCATTTGACATAGCGCGGGAAGTAACGGGCGGACGGGCAAGTATAACGCTTCTGCAATCAAACGGAGCTGACCTTCACGACTACTCCCCCACCGCCTCGGCTCTTACCGAGCTTAACGAAGCGGATATCTTCATCTGCGTCGGAGGAGTAACTGATGAAACGTGGGTGGACGATGCCGTCGCAGCGTCTGAAAACGCCAATTTGACCGTAATCAAGCTTACCGAGCTTTGTCAAGGACTGCTCGCCGAGCTTGAAGGACATTCCCATAACGAATACTGCGAGCAGGCTCACGGACATTCCCACGGGCATGAGCACGAGCACGGGCATACCGCAAACGACGGACACGGGCACGTTTCCGACGAGCACGTATGGACGTCTATAAGGAACGTCGTCAGTCTCACATCGGCAGTCGCGGACGCCTGCGCCGAAAAGGACGGAGCAAACGCCGAATTCTATAAAGAAAACGCCGAGCGCTACAAAGAGAAGCTCAGTGAGCTTGACGCCCGTTACAAGCAAGTAACGCAAGCCTCGCATAACAAAACCGCGGTCTTTGCGGACCGTTTCCCGTTCATATACCTCACGTCCGACTACGGATTATGCCACTACGCCGCGTTCAGCGGCTGTTCAAGCGAAACCGACGCAAGCTTCGCCACCGCGGTTAAGCTTATCTCCGCAGTAAGAGATAACTCGCTTGACTGCGTATTCGTAACCGAAAACACCGACGGTAAGCTCGCAAGCAGCGTTTCCGACGCCACAGGCTGCAAAATACTCGAATTAAACTCGCTCCAATCCGTTACCGCCAAGCAGATAGACGGCGGTCTCACCTACCTTGGCGCAATGGAGCAAAACCTATCTCAGCTCCAAAAGGGGCTTTCGTGAAATAAAAATTAAGGACAGAAATATGCCACTGATAGAATGTAAAAATCTTACCCTCGGTTACGAGGGAAAAACCGTGCTTGAGGGAGTAGATCTCCAAGTCAACCGAGGCGATTACCTATGTATAGTCGGAGAAAACGGCTCTGGCAAAAGCACGCTTATGAAAGCCCTGCTCGGCTTAAAGGCGGCAAGCGGCGGCTCGCTCGTCTACGGAGACGGATTAAAAAAGAACGGTATAGGCTACCTTCCCCAGCAGACAACAATACAGAAGGACTTCCCAGCGTCCGTTTACGAGGTCGTCCTCTCAGGCTGCCTTGGAAAGCGAGGACTGCTCCCGTTTTTCTCCGCCGAGCAAAAACGCCTTGCCAAAGAAAATATGAAAAGGCTCGGTATATCCGATATAGCAGAAAAATGCTACCGCGAGCTTTCAGGAGGTCAGCAGCAAAGAGTTCTGCTCGCAAGGGCGCTCTGCGCCTCGTCCGACCTGCTCCTTCTCGACGAGCCGGTTTCAGGCCTTGACCCCGTGGTAACGAATGAGCTTTACGCTCTCATTTCCGACCTCAACCGCGAGGGCTTAACGGTAATAATGATATCTCACGATATTGCCGCCGCGGTTGCCGACGCAACCCATATTCTGCACCTCAGCCACACGGCCCTGTTCTTCGGAACTACCGAAAAATACCTTGACAGCGAAATAGGCAGAAGGTTCGCAAAACGGACAATTTCAGCAATTAATAACTACACAAATAACATTATTGGCAACAAAGGAGGAAAGCACAGATGGAAGCACTGATAAGCTATTACAAGACCTTTCCCGTAGTGCGCTACTCCACAGTAGTCATAATCCTCGTCTCGCTCTGCGCCGCCCTGCTCGGCGTCAGCCTGGTGCTCAAACGCTTTTCGATGATAGGAGACGGGCTTTCTCACGTCGCCTTCGGAGCCACCGCGATAGCGGCGGCGGCAGGCTTTGCGCCTCTCTACGTCGCCCTGCCCGTTACCGTAATCGCCGCGGTTCTGCTGCTCGGAGTAAAGAGCAGTAAAATAATGGGCGACGCCGCGATAGCCATGATATCCGCGGGCGCGCTTGCGGTAGGGTATCTTATGCTAAACCTCTTTCCGTCAAACGCCTCGACAATAGCGGGAGACGCCTGCACGACACTTTTCGGCTCGTCAAGCATAATCGGAATAGGCGTAACCGACGTTATCGTCTGCTCCGTTCTCGCCGCCGCGGTCATATTCATCTTTATATTCTTCTATCACAAGATTTTCGCGATAACCTTCGACGAGGGCTTCGCTACCGCAACCGGAACGAAGGCGAGAGTCTATAACACCTTGCTTGCGGCGGTAACGGGAATAGTCATCGTGCTTGCTATGAAAATGGTCGGAGCGCTTCTTATTTCAGCTCTGATAACCTTTCCGGCGCTTTCGGCAATGAGAGTATTCAAAACCTTCAAAAAGGTGGTTGTCTGCTCGGCTATCATCTCTGTAAGCTGTGCGCTTCTTGGAATAATCGTATGCATTACCGCCTCGACTCCGATAGGACCAACCATAGCCGTAGCCAATATTCTGGTATTTGCGGGCTTCTTTACCGCGGGTAAGCTGATAGAGAAAAAATGACATAATGTTGCTATTTTCCAAAAAATAATACGACAAAAGCAGGTGTTTTTACACCTGCTTTTGATTTATAAATTCACTCGCAATATTTATAGCTCGGCTTATGTTTTAAGCGTCAAATGAGTGCGGTGTCATATCCGTTACGAACAGTCGCGTCCGTCTCAGTCGCCTCGCCCGCAAACGCCTCATACTCGGTAACGTCAAGCACCGTTTCTCCGTCTATCTGCACAGCGGCAGGACGGTCAAATACTACCTTAATGCTCTTACCCTTATGTACCGCGACCATTTTTTCGTGTTTTACATGCTCGCCCTTGAATATACTTGGAAAGACGGCAAGCGTCTTAATCTTGCTTTTACAGAACATCAGCATAACTGAAAGCTCTCCGTCCGCGCTTTTCCTGTCCTGCTCAGGCGTAGGCATCATTCCGCCGCCGTAAAAGCGTCCCTTCATCGTAGGCGCAAGCCACACGTTTTCATACCTGTACGTTACCCCGTCAATCGTAACCGTAGCGCCGGTAGGCTTGTAGTGAAAAAGAAGTCCCTTTATCGCTATCGCGGTGTAATTTACGGGCTTATCCGATTCCGTTTTCAGTCTGTCTCCCACCTCGCAGCAGTAGCCGTCAATACCGAAGCCGACGTTGTTTAAAAAGCGGTACGTTTTTCCCTTGACCTTAACCGTAGGAAGCCCGATTAGGTATTTAGTTACGTCAATAGGGTCTCCCGCCTCGCCATCGCTTATGTCATGCAGAAAATCGTTACCGGTTCCGCACGCGTGATAAAAAATCCGACAGCGTATGTCTATTCCCTCGGTGTTGTTTACGAAGCGGTTCAGCGTTCCGTCGCCTCCGCAAATTATAACGGTGTCCTCCTCTTTAAGCTCCGAAAAAAACGCGCTATAATCCTCTATCCCCGTAATATCGAGCAGCTCAGCCTCTCCGCCGTAGTATTTAGCGAGTAGCTCGCTGTCCTCCTCGCTTTTTCCTCTTCCCGACAGCGGATTAAACAGAATATACCTTTTCATCTGACGCCCTCTCCTCCAAGATAAGCTTTGTTTTTTAATTTTACCCCCCTTAACTAAACTGAAAATAAACTTTTTTCGACAATTTTTTCTATTTTTCTGCAATCGCTTGATTAAAAAGAGGCTTGGTGTTATAATATAGTGGTAAAAGCAGTTTATTTTCAGTTTATATAAATGCCGTATCATTTAAAAAAACGAAAGGGAGAAGAAGCGTGTTCCATATTTTAGTAGCAGACGACGACAAAAACACCCGTCTTTATCTGAAAGCCGTGTTAAATAAAGCGGGCTATACCGTTTCCGTGGCGGAAAACGGCGAGCAGGCGCTTGAAATAATGGAAAAAGAGCATATAGACCTGGCATTGCTTGATATAATGATGCCGAAAATGGACGGCTATGAATTTACAAAAACTCTACGCGAGGCGCAGAGCAGCCTTCCCATACTTATGGTATCGGCAAAGCAGCTTCCCGAAGATAAGCACAGAGGCTTTTCCGTCGGCACAGACGACTATATGGTCAAGCCGATAGACGAGGAGGAAATGCTGTATCGCATAAAGGCGCTGCTTCGCAGAGCCAGAATTGAAAGCGAGCGAAAAATAGTAATCGGAAATGTAACCGTAGATTTTGATTCTATGACGGTTACGGGGAACGGACAGATACAGGAGCTTCCGCAAAAGGAATTTCTGCTACTTTACAAGCTGCTCTCATACCCCGGAAAGATATTCACCCGCATACAGCTTATGGACGAGATATGGGGAATGGACAGCAGTACAGGCTGGGAAACCGTAACCGTACATATAGGCAGACTCCGCAAGCGCTTTGAGGGCTGGAAGGAATTCGAAATAGAATCGGTACGCGGACTTGGATACAAGGCGGTGAAAAAGCTATGAAGGAAAAAAGACTTGACAGAAAGCAGAGATTTTCACTTACGCTTCTCTTTTCCGCCGTTGTCTTCATTATACTTCTCGTGGCTATATCTCTGGCGGCGCTCGCAGTCGGGCTTCTGTTTCATTTCAAGGTTATAGGCGGCGGATATGACTCAATAAAAATCAGCGATATAATAATTTTCATGGCGCTGATAAGCGCTATTCTCGGAATAGCGATAACCTTCCTCGCCGTAAAATTCCCGCTTCGCCCCATAAACACCCTGATAAATAAAATGAACGCCTTAGCGGCGGGCAACTACAACACCAGACTTGAATACAAGGGAGTAATAGACGCAATTCCCGGCTTTAACGAGCTGACCGAAAGCTTTAATAAGCTCGCAGGTGAGCTTGATAGCACCGAAATGCTCCGAAGCGACTTCATAAATAACTTTTCTCACGAATTCAAAACGCCGATAGTATCTATATCGGGGCTTGCGAGGCTTCTGAAAAACGCGGAGCTGACCGACGAGGAAAAAAAGCAGTATATAGACGCAATCGACGAGGAGGCGACACGCCTTTCAAGCATGGCGACAAACGTCCTCAGTCTCACCAAGGTCGAAAGCCAAGCCATACTAAGCTCGGTCAGCAGCTATAACATCTCCGAGCAGCTGCGCTCCTGCCTGCTTCTTCTGGAAAGCAAATGGTCAAAAAAGAACATTGAGCTGCAAATAGAGCTTGAAGAATATCAGATAGAGGCAAATGAGGAGCTGCTAAAACAGGTGTTTATAAACCTCATAGACAACGCGGTGAAATTTTCTCCGAGGTGCGCTACGGTTGCTATTGACATAACGGATACCGAAGATGAGATAACCGTTTCCGTAAGCAATACGGGGAGCGAGATACCGCCGGATAAGATAGATAAGATATTCGGAAAATTCTATCAGGCGGAGGAATCTCATTCGGGCGAGGGCAACGGAGTAGGACTTGCGATAGTCAAGCGCATAGTCGAGCTTCACAAGGGAAGCGTCGCGGTAAAAAGCGGAAACGGTCTGACCGTTTTCAGCGTAAGGCTCCCCAAAAAACAAAGCGTATAAAGGATAATTAAGGTCTAAGCAATGGAATTTATTTACTGTATACTTATCGGCTACTTTGTAGGAGCGCTTAACCCTACGTATATCATCGCGAAAATAAAAGGCTTTGATATACGCAAAAAGGGCTCGCGCAACGCGGGAGCGTCAAACGCACTCATAAATTTCGGCGCGGCAGTCGGGATACTGTGCGGCGCGTTTGATATTTTCAAGGCTACGGGCGCGATACTGCTTTCTCAGCTCCTTATGCCGCATTTCACCTATGCTCTTGCCGTAACGGGAACGGCGTGTATAATCGGGCATATTTTTCCGTTCTATATGGGCTTCAAGGGCGGCAAGGGAACCTCGTGCCTTGCGGGAACCGTGCTTGCTTTCGATTGGCGGGTTTTTCTGATAATGTTAGCGATAGAAATAGCTGTCGTGCTGATAAGCGACTACCTGTGCTTTTTGCCGATAAGCGTCAGCATAGCGCTCCCGATAGTCTACGGAGTTATGAGAAGCGACCTTATCGGCTCGCTTATTCTCGGTATCTCGACAGTCGTAATACTCATAAAGAACATTGAAAACATAACAAGAATAACGCAAGGGCGTGAAATGCACCTGAGCTACCTCTGGAATAAGGATAAAGAGACCGAGCGAATGAAAAACGCAACCGACGGAAAATATGAATAAAAGCAGCGGGCTGTCAAAAAAACGACAGCCCGCTTTAATTATAATGTTTTTTCTTCTTTGTTAATAAGGAAGCGGTAAAGCCTACCTCTCCGAAAGCCGCGGCAAAGCCCTGCCAGAAATAATTCTCTATTTTTCCGTTTCCTTGATACCTGACAGCTCCTCCACCTCGGACAGCTCAACCTTTAAGTCGCCCTTGGATACAAGGAATCTGCGAATAGCGAACAGTCCGCCTATACAGAGCACGCTCGCTACGTTCAAAAGGGGATTGCTGTGATTTACGATAACCTGACGGGCAATAGCTACTATAAGAACCTCAAGCGTGTTTGCGGGAGTAAGATTTATAAGCATACGAACAAACTCAAGACCGACGACGATAGCGAGTATATTGTTTAAGAACATATCAACGCTCTCAAAATATCCGCTGACGGCAAACATCTTGTAAACCTCGTAGCCGGTGAGAAATATAAGCACCAATATCATAAGAACAGCTATGATATATTCAAGAATATGTACTGCGCAATGAAAAAATCTGCTTGACGGAGTGTTAACTGTTTTTTTCATACGGTTTTCCCTTCTCTTACAGTTTTTTTATTTATTCTACCTTTTTTTCTCAAAATTGTCAATATATAATACAGTTTTTATACAATTTGTTCACCGTTATCATTCAAAAAACAAAGCCTGTTATTAATTTTTCAGCGCTTGAATATTATTCCGCTTTCCGCAAATTTAAACGTGTAAGGAAGAATAAAAGCGGATTATAATCTGCTTTTATTCCTGTTTTATGTTAGCATATTCAGACATATGTTGTTTGCGGTACTGAAGGGGCGAAAGACCGGTATGTTTTTTGAAGCAGCTGGAAAAATAGAAGGGGTCTTGAAAGCCGCACTTTGCGGAAATAACCCCAATACTGTCGTATGTAGGCATAACAAGTAATTGTTTTGCGCGTTCAATACGAAGCTCGGTAAGATAATTATTCGGCGTTTTTTGCGTTTGCGCCTTAAAGCTTCTTCTCATATAGTCTGTGTTATATCCCATATTCTTAATTTCAGCGCAAATATCAAAGTCGGAATTTTCTATATTTTCAAAAATAGTATTTTTTAGTCTCTCTACCTTCCAGTCATAATTTTTAGTATATAGAAAGCGGTTTGCGTATTGAAGCAGGGCATGGGCAAGGCTATTAGCTATTGATTGATAGTTATCCTCCTTTTTGTTTATGATTTCACTTATCATAAACGCAAGCTTCTCGGCGCACCCGTTATTATCGTGAAAGAACAAGGGCGCGGTAAAATCCGAAGATACTATATGAATTATCAAATCGGAAAACCCTTCTTCCGAGTAGTCATAATGAATAGTATCGGGCGGCAGAAAATACATATCGCCGCGCGACACATTATACGTTTGATCACCTACCGTCGTATGAGTATCGCCGTTAATCCTATAAACTATCTCTATACAACTGTGTTTGTGTTTTTTTGAACATAACATATCCGTGTTAATCGCAGACTGCAAAACCTTCATATTTTCCCCTCCGTTCTGACAACAGAATATCACAAAAAGTCGGTATTGTCAAGATTTATGTCGTAATTTAATATTGCGTTTTTTATAACAATCTAATATACTGTCCTTGTAAAATACAGGGCTGTGAGAGGAGAAAACAAACGGTGAATTGTCGCATTGAAAAATTACTCAATATTGTTCTTAAAGAAAACTATCCGTTCCGCTGTAAAGACGGTCATATAGGCTCTAAGCTTGCAGACGCAAACGAAAGCGAACGACTGAGAATTATTAAAGAGGAATACGCTAAGGTAATTGAAATTGACGAAGTATCTCTTTTAGCAGGCTATTATCCCACCATTTCATTTACTGAATTCAATAAAATAGATGATTCAAGCGCCAAAGCCATGCTAAATGAAAAATACACTCCTTGTAATACTAACATTTATAAGGTAGGCGGACACCACTTCGACTCTGATTTCGAAGGTGTAATAACAAACGGCTTCTCGGGACTTTTGGAGCAAATAGAGAGTAAAAGAGATATTGTTACAGACGAAGAGCAAAAGAAATTTCTTGATGAGCTGCGCTATGCGGCTCAGGCTGTAATAGCTTGGACACAGGCTTACGCCGAAGCGCTCCGTATAGCAGCCGAGAAAGAAACGTCAAAAGAGAGAAGCGCCGAGCTGCTTCAAATGGCAGATATATGTAGCCGTGTTCCAAGACTTCCCGCCACAAATTTCCGCGAGGCAATTCAAAGCTATTACTTCACATTTATCCTTTACCCCGATGGACTAGGACGGCTGGATCAGTATTTATATCCTTATTATTCAGCGGATATTGAAAAGGGAATTTTAACTAAGCAAGACGCGCTGCATCTGATTGAGGAGTTATTCATTAAAGTATTCGCGTCAAACGGCAAAAAAGAAGTCCGCAGCGCAAATAATCATTGCGTGGTTGGTGGATATACACCTAACGGGGAGTGCGGACATAACGAATGTACCTCCTTAATACTAAAAGCGGTAACCGAATTACCCACTTGGCGCCCGCAGGTATCATACCGTGTTACGGCGAAAACAACGTCAGAGCAGCTAAGTGAAGTAGTCGAAATGAACTACAAGCGCCACGACCTGATTATGTTCCTGAACGACGATGCGATTATAAACGGACTTTTAAGCGTAGGCGTAGAGCGCGCGGATGCCATTAATTATTCTTCTTCGGGATGCAACGAAACCGTACTCACGGGCTGCTCTCAGATGGGGGCGTTAGAGGGGCACGTTAATCTCATGCATAGCTTGGAAAAAATGATGAAGGATACGGAAAAACTAAAATCCTTTAATGATTTTGATGAGTTTTACGCCGCGTATGAGGACTATCTTAGCGAGGATTTGGATTTTATTTTCAGATTTTCATATGATCGCGATTCGGTTATGGCGCTCCAGCCTCGAATTCTGCAATCATTACTTACAACGGGCTGTATAGACTCAGCGACTCCCATAATGAGAGGCGGCGCAAAATACAATTTTTGCACATGGTGCTTAACAGGTCTTGTAAACTTAGCCAACTCTCTGAGTATTATCAAGCAGACCGTATTTGATGAAAAGCGCTTCACTCTTACCGAGCTTAGCCGTTTTCTCGAAAACAACTGGAAGGGCTACGAGGGGCAACGAGCTTATATCATAAACAACTGTCGGTATTTTGGAAACGATGACGATTATGTTGATCTTCTGATTAACAGGATTGGTGTGTCCGTAAACACATTCGCAAAAAAATACACGCCATACCGAGGCGGAAAATATTTATTCGGTACGCTTACAGGCTATGAATTGGCGCATATACATTTCGGGGCAGGCTCCGGAGCCTCTTTGGACGGCAGATATGCCTCAGAGCCTTTTGCCGCGTCAATAGATTCCTTCCCCGGAACAAACACAAACGGAATTACATCGTATTTAAAGTCTGCTTCAAAAATTGACGAAGCCGTAATACAGTCCTCCGTTGTAGTGAATATGAAGATAGACAGAGCTATTGCGGATACCGAGGAAAAGCGTCAGCGTCTTAATGAAGTTTTGTACACGTATTTCAGGCTGGGAGGCATTCAGCTTCAATTAAACTATCTTTCCGCGGATGAGCTGATACAAGCGCAGCAAAATCCTGAGCGCTACCAAAGCTTGCGCGTGCGCGTTACGGGCTTTTCCGGATTTTTCACTTCTTTTGATAAAGACTTACAAGACGAGCTTATTCAACGCTATTTGCATACAAATTAAGGAGCGAGCATAATGGAGCATGGAATGATATTTGACGTTGTGCACGGTTCATTTGTAGACGGTCCGGGCGTCCGTACTGTAATATTTTTTAAAGGATGCAATCTTAGGTGTAATTGGTGTCATAATCCGGAAAGTCAAAGCTTTAAAATCGAAATCATGCTTTATAAGAATAAATGCAACGGTTGCGGAATATGTAAGAATGTGTGTCCGCAAAAGGGAGAGGGCTGTAATTTGTGCGGCGTTTGTACGCAGTACTGTCCGTCGCAGGCAAGAAAGATTTGCGGTAAAATACGGACTGTCGATGAAGTAATGACCGAGATTGAAAAAGACAAGGCTTTTTATAATAACCTGAGTGGCGGCGTTACCTTTTCGGGTGGAGAATGTATGCTTCAGCTTAATTTCTTAAAGGCGCTGCTAAAACGGTGCCATGAAGAAGGAATACACACCGCGGTAGACACAGCAGGCGATGTAGCTTGGGAAAGCTTTGAAGAAATCATTCCTTATACCGATGCGTTCTTATACGATGTTAAATGCTTCACCGATAAGCTGCATCAGCAGGGCACAGGAGTATCCAATAAGAAAATTTTAGATAACCTGAAAAAGCTGTCAAAAACCTTTAAAGGCGATATTTTTATCCGTATTCCGATTATACCGGGATTTAATACAGATGAGGCGGAGCTTTTAAAAATGGCAACGTTTTTGAAAGATATTTCCTGTAAGAAAACAGAGCTGCTTCCATATCATAAGCTGGGAGCAAATAAATACGCAGCTTTGGGCAGGGAAGAAAAAATTTATACCGTACCGTCAAAAGCAGATATGGAAAAAATCAATCTCATATTTAATACATAAATAATAAATAATAAAAGAAAGGTGAAAAAGGTGAAAAAAATGAAGAAATTAATTATTGGAGCAGATGGCTCGGGATATGAGCTGAAGGAGGCTGTAAAGGCATATTTAAACGAAGCGGGTATCAGCTATGACGACGTAGGCGCGCAAAGCTTGGAGGACAGCGTTCCTTATTATACCACGGCATGCAGAGCCGCTAAAGGAATTTCCGAGGGTAGCTATGAAAAAGGACTTTTGTTCTGCGGAACAGGTATGGGCATGAGTATTATCGCAAATAAGCATAAGGGCATCTATGCATCAGTTGTAGAAAGTGTTTACGCCGCTGAAAAATGCCGCGCGATAAATAATTCCAACATTTTGTGTATGGGCGGATTTATCGTTGGCAGCGAAATGGCGATTGAGATGGTAAAAACATTTTTAAAGACAGAATTTACAGAAAATATGGGTGGTTTTAAGGACTTTTTAAAACAAGCCTACGCCGATATTCAAAATATGGAAAACGAACTGTTTTAAAAGAATAATAGCGGCGCAGTGAAATACCGAATATATGCTTCCAACGGTATTATCTTTATCGAAAAATACCGTATATAATGGGTGATGTTCTTAGCGGAGAATTATAAAAATACCACTAAGTGCGAGCATCGCATTTGACCAGTCAAATGCAAATGGGCTAAGCCCAAACCCATATACGTAAACCCCTACACAAGCAGAAAGAGCAAGAGTAAAAGGAAATAAATCCTTCTATTCTTGCTCTTGTTTTTTCTTCTGTCGATATATCAACTTCGTTGACTCGATATGCTTTCGCTACACTGCGAACCACCAAAATCTCATTCTTCGCTTCGGGGAACCCCAGCCGCTCAAGCTCGATATATTGCCGCTACGCACCAATTCGATATTAGATAAATCCCTCGTTTGCGAAGCAAACATATCGAGTGCGAATCATTCAAGAATATATGTGTTCGAATTTGAATAGCAATATATTTCAATTTGCCATTTACCATTTGAGTAAATAACATCATTTATTCTATAAGCCCAAAATTTATCATTTTCATCATTTTTGTTTTCATATCCAAAATTTTGAGGATTTACCTCTAGCACAAATTGCTTAGCATCATAATAAAAAGAATATTCTTTATTATGATCTTTATCGTTGGGTAAATTTGTTGTTAGCCACTCACTCTCGCCATCTGAATACCACCGAAAAGAGTAAAATGAGTTTTCCCATTGTTTCCCGAAAACAAGCCTTCCAAATTGTTCCTCGGTAATATAATCAAGATATTGGCTCAAATCCCAGTTGTAATTTTGTTTATTGAATTGATAAAGAGCAACATATGCTTCTCTTGCATTTTCGCTATCATTTACGTCTGTACCATATGCCGATTCAATTGTCCTTATATACTTTTGAATCTGTTTGTATTGCTTTTCTATATCCTCTACATCTTTATAACCCGAAGGTAACTTATTAATTAAGGCAGCAATATCATCATTATTGGATTCAGTTACATTTAACATAATTGATGAGAGCTTTTGATATAATTTTTTGTAATATACAGGTATACCAATTGCCAAGCTTCCTGCAATCAATCCCAAAGTAATGACTATACCGATAATCAGATGTGATTTTTTAATTCTTTTTACTTTTATGTTTTTTTGAGAGACGGATTCTGTGGTGGCACAAATACTGAATCCCTTAGGCGCAAAGTTAGAGTTGGAAGCTCCATACATATTGATGTAAATCGTTTTGTATTCTTCTCCAGAAGGCAAGAAGGTATCGTATACGTCAACCATTCCATTGATGCCATCAACACTCATAGAACCGCGGCGATTCCACTTGATAGGGTCGCCGTTGATAGTGCAGAGAGATTTCAAGTACTTTTCCTGCTCATCGATGCCTACCGTATAAACGGGTTTTTGAGGTACAAGTCCAAAATCAGCATCAAGCTCGTTATGAGGTTGACTAGCTTTATTGGCTTCCATGGCTTTTTGTTCTTCAATGATACCAGAATCAAGGATATTGGCAAACGTTTCGTTTTCATCAGTGGGGTTGATAATTTCTTCAGTATTGGGTTCACTATTTATTTCTATCTTGTTATAATCGGGTGCTACAACGGGAACTTCAATCTTAATACCGCAATACTGGCAAAATCCGCTATCCTGAGGAAGTTCGTTCTTACAGTTTGGGCAAATAATCTTATCATCAGTTGTTGTCATAATCAATCTCCTTTTTTTCTTCATCGATTACTTTTGTTCCGCATTTTCGACAAAACCTGCTACCGTGACTAAGCCCTGTTCCGCATTGCCTGCAAAAGCAAATTTTTTGATTTTGTTCAACCGGTTCTTGTGTAGGTTGATTTTCTTCTAATAATAGCCCTTGGGTTTCTAATATTTTTGAACCATAACTTGAAAAAAACCATGTCCACAAAAGATATGGTCCGCCAGACGATACTCCGTTTAACGCAACAAAAAACACCATTCCAATGAAATTTATACCAAAACAAAGACATTTATATTTTTTCTTGGTTATAGATGCTTTTCTCACTTTTGCAAAAATTATAGGGAATGCACCGTATACCAAAACGGTCACTATCAGCGAAACCAATATCGCAACAAAAAACAAACCCGGGCTTTCTTGCAACAACTCAAAATAACTCACGATAAATCTCCTCAAACATGATGATTTTTCTATATTATATCACACTATTCTTAAAATGTAAAGCCCATAAGTATAAATCTCCTTATTTTGCAGATACTAACAAGGCAGTAATTTGCAAAACAAGGAGATTTTTATTATGAAAGCAACCGGAATAGTCCGTAGAATAGACGACCTCGGACGTGTCGTCATACCCAAGGAAATAAGAAGAACAATGCGAATCCGCGAGGGCGACCCACTTGAAATATACACTGACCGAGAGGGTGAGGTCATATTTAAGAAGTATTCCCCTATCGGCGAGATGAATTCGTTTGCCCAACAGTATGCGGAAACACTCCATAAGACCTGCGGATTTGGCGTGGTTATCACCGACCGGGACGGCGTTATCGCCTGCGCGGGTGTGCCCAAGAAGGAGTATTTTGAAAAGCGTCTCTCTGCCGACCTTGAAAAAATATCGGAAAACCGTTCCCCATACCGCTACCAAAACGGAGACCGTAAGCTCGCCATAATCGACGACGCCTCTGGAACGCATTTTATATCGTGCGCCGTTCCGATAATAGCGGACGGAGACCTTATCGGCGCAGTCGTTTCCGCGATGAGCGACGAAACGGACAAATCTGCCCGCGACGAGCTGAGAGGCACAGACGTCGAGTACCGACTTGTGCAGACCGCCGCCGCGTTTCTCGCAAGACAGCTGCAATAATAAAAAAGAAATGACCCGTAATCCGCCATTTTGGCGTTCACGGGTCATTTTCAGTATCAATAAAGAAATCTCATCAAAAGCATTTCGCTCTCTGCGGAGAGCAACAAGACCTGCGCGGTCTTGACTGCGCGAGCTTTTGAAAAAGCTCGACCAAAGCATCTAAACACTACGAACTTCTGTGTAAACCTTCCACCATACAATGCCTAGCGCCGTCCACCGTGAAACGCTCAGATAAAGGCGGCGCCAATCCGCTGCAGGCCGGCGCCTGCTACTTGCATTCGTACCAGCTATTGCCCGTTTGAAGCTCAACGGTAAGCGGAACGGAAAGCGAAACTACGTTCTCCATCTCTCTTTTTAGTATCTCTGCGGCTCGCTCGGCGCACTCACGGCTCGCCTCAACTATCAGCTCGTCGTGTATCTGTAAAATCAGCCTCGCGTCAATTCCCTCGGCCCTTAGCGCCCTGTGAACGTTTATCATCGCAAACTTGATTATATCGGCGCTTGAGCCTTGGATAGGACTGTTCATCGCTACTCGCTCGCCAAACGCCCGAAGCACAGCCTTACCCGACGTAAGCTCAGGAATGTACCTTCTTCTGCCGAATATAGTCTCAACGTAGCCAAGCGCTTTCGCCGACTCCACCGCCGCTTCGAGATACATAGAAATGCCGCGGTATTTTTCAAAATAACTCTTAATATAAGCGCCCGCTTCCTTACGGGTAACGCCGATATCCTGCGCGAGTGAAAACTCGCCGATGCCGTACACAATACCGAAGTTTACAGCCTTGGCGTGCTTTCTCATCTCACCCGTAACCTCTGAAACGGGAACGCCAAAGACCTGCGAGGCGGTAACGGTATGAATGTCCTCGCCCGAAATAAAGGCATTTATCATCGTTTCGTCATGCGCTATATGAGCGAGCAGACGAAGCTCTATCTGTGAATAGTCGGCGTCGATAAGCACGTGGTTTTCATCACTCGCTACAAAAAATCGGCGCATTTCTCTGCCAATCTCGGTGCGAACAGGGATGTTTTGCAGATTAGGCTCGCTTGACGCGAGTCTGCCCGTAACGGCAGTCGTCTGACTGAACACCGTGTGAACTCTGCCGCTTTCGTCCGCAACCCTGAGAAGCGCCTCGGCATAAGTGGAACGAAGCTTTGCCACCGCGCGAAATTCAAGTATCTCCGAGACTATCGGGTGCGCGCCACGGAGCTTTTCAAGTATCTCGGCGTTAGTCGAATAGCCTGTCTTCGTCTTTTTCCCCGCTTCAAGACCAAGCTCCTCAAACAAAACAACACCGAGCTGCTTTGGCGAATTTATATTGAACTCGTGTCCCGCAAGCCCGTAAATGCGTTCTGTGTACTGCTTTTCGGTCTCGGTAAGCTTTGAAAGAAAGCCTTTAAGCGCCTCTGTGTCGAGCTTAAAGCCTGCTCTTTCCATATCGGAAAGCACCGCGGCAAGCGGAAGCTCGCACTCGCGGTAAAGCTCGTACATATTCACCGCCTTCAAGCGTTCATTAAGTCTTTCATTTAACCCGTAAACCGCAAAAGCCTTGTCCGAGAGCGTTTCGTCAACGCTTGTTTTAAGGTAAATCTCGGCAAGGTCGAAAAGCGCGTAACCGCTTCTTGCGGGGTCAAGCACGTATGCGGCGAGCATAACGTCATCAACAATATTTACGTCAACGCCTTGACAGCTAAAATCACTTATTGTCTTTTTGCAGTCGAAGGCTATTATTTCAAGCTTCAAGGCGTTTACCGTCTGACAAAGCTCGGAAAAGCTGTCAAAATACACCTCGTAGCAGCCGTTTTCATCGCAAAACGCCGCCCTTGCTCCGTCATACACCATAGCGCAGCGCTTGCCAAGCTTTCTTTTGAGCTCCTTTACCGAGCAGACGGAAATCGGCTTTCTCTCTGAGGCTTCGCTTTCGCCAAGGTCAAAGGAAAGCTGACCGCCCTCGCCGTTTTCAACGGTCATATCAGACGTTTCGGCGGTTACGGGCGCGTTCTTTGGCACAGGAGCAGCCTCGTTTAAGCCAAGACGCTTGATGTGAGAGGTGAATTCAAGCTCTTGCAGCAGCGCGTACATTCCGCCCTTATCCATACCCTCGCTCTTTAACTCATCAAGAGTGAAGTCAACGGGCGCGTGAGTCTCGATAGTCGCCAGGCGTTTTGAAAGATACGCAAGCTCCCTGCCGTCAAGCATCTTCTGCTTTGCGGACTTACCAAGTCCCGCGTTTTCAATATTTTCATAAACGTTATCTATGTTTTTAAATTCCGCTATCAGCTTAAAGGCGGTCTTTTCGCCAATACCGGGAACGCCGGGAATATTGTCGGATGAGTCGCCCATAAGCGCCTTTACGTCAACAAAATCTGTAGGCTCAATGCCGTATTTCTCAAAAAAGGCGTCTCTGTCAAAGGGTAGCGTGTCGTTGTTCGTCGCGAGCAGGACGGTGGTCTTGTCGGAAATGAGCTGAAGCGAATCCCTGTCGCCTGTCAGTACGTAGCTGCGCACTCCCCTCGTTTCTGCCATTTTAGCGACTGTTCCGAGCAGGTCGTCCGCCTCGTAGCCCTCAAGGGTTATGACTTTAAGCCCCAGAAGCTCCGACATTTTCTTACTGTATGGAAGCTGAACGGCAAGCTCCTCAGGCATTTTCTTTCTTCCCGCCTTGTATTCGGAGTATTCCTTATGCCGAAAGGTCGGCGCGGAAAGGTCAAAGGCTATCGCGGCGTAGTCGGGCTTTATCTCGCCCATCTGCTTTAAAAGTATGTTGAGCATGCCGAAAAGAGCGTTGGTATGAAGCCCGCCGCTGTTAGTAAGCGGCCTTATTCCGTAAAACGCCCTGTTCAGTATACTGTTTCCGTCTATAACAAGTAGCTTTTCCATATTAACCTCCGATATGGAATACGCGCTTTCTTGAAAGAAAGCTGCGCAAAGAACTCTCTTACACCGACAACATAGGCTATCGGTGTAAGAGATATTTTGTATTTTTCTTCCCAAGACAGATGTATATCTCACGAAGGTGCATATATACAAATTCTGGAATTAGTATCTATAATTATTCTTTCTCCACTTATAATCTTGGTAAGCTCGCTTTATTCTATTTATAAGGTCGTACCCAAAGAAAAGCAGGAAATTCAGAATAGCCGCCAAAATAGCCGCGCGGTCAGCCCAAGAGCCTAAAATAAACAGAAGTAGTAAAAGCGCTCCCTCAGCGATACCTATCCATTTGACTTTAACGGGAATGAAGAAAAAGAGCAACACCTTGGTTTCCGGGAACATAGCGGAAAACGCAAGGAAAATGCTTAAATTCAGGTACATATTGTCGATATACCCGACTATAAATCCCGCGATTAGTGTTCCGATTATTCCGAATAAATAATAAAGGTTAAACCGAGCCTTACCCCAATACCCTTCAACCGCTGTGCCCGTCCAATAGTAAAAATACAGGGCGAGCAAGGTAAATAAAAGGTTCGTGGACGCGGGATAAACAAAGATAAAGGATACAATTCTCCACACCTGCCCTCTGAAAATAGCCGCGCGGTCAAAGGCAAGCAGAGCGTTGAGCGATATCGCCTGACCGTCGGAAGCAAACATAAGCACGGTGTCAACGGCAAAAACGATAAGCATTGCGACCGAAATCATCTGCATAAGCTTCTCTATCGCTATTTTCCGTATCTTGTTTTCAAGCTTGTATAGAAATAAATTCAGTTTCATCAGTTTCCCACCTATATAGCGAACGCCCACCTTGTTTAGTGAGCGTCCGTGGAATTTATCAAAAGCAAAAACTGCCCGTTTTTTAGTTTTTGGGAGCGATTACAGACTTATCCCACATATCGGGAGCCTCGTAGCCGAGCATATTCACCGTGGTAGCGGCGACGTTTGAAAGACCGTACTCGCCGTCCTTTACCACCTCGTAGCCGTCCGCGCCGAAGTTGTCGTAAATTATCATCGGAACGGGGTTAAGCGTATGGCTTGTCTTAGCCTTACCAACCTTAGGCGCCTTAGTCTTTTTGTCAAGCTCGTACATCTCGTCGGCGTTTCCGTGGTCTGCGGTTATGATAGCCGCGCCCTTCACGGAGTCGATAACGGGAAGGATTCTGGCAAGCTGAAGGTCAAGCGCCTCCATGCTTATCTTCGTAGCGGGAAGCGATCCGGTATGACCGACCATATCTCCGTTGGGGAAGTTGCAGCGGATATACTTGTACTTGCCCGAGGTTATAGCCTCGATAAGCGCGTCGGTTATCTCAGCGCACTTCATCCAAGGTCTCTGCTCAAAGGGAACAACGTCGGAGGGAACCTCCATATAGGTTTCAAGCTCCTCGCTGAACTTACCGGAGCGATTGCCGTTCCAGAAATAAGTTACGTGGCCGTACTTCTGAGTCTCGGACAGAGCAAACTGATTTATACCCGTATTAACGAGGTACTCACTCATCGTGTTACTGATTTCGGGGGGATTTACAAGGAAATGCGAGGGAATGTGAAGGTCGCCGTCATACTCAAGCATACCCGCGTAGAAAACGTCAGGAACTCTCTTGCGGTCAAATCTATCAAAGTCCTCTCCCGCTTCAAACGTCTTGCTTATCTCAATAGCTCTGTCTCCGCGGAAGTTGAAGAACACTACGCTGTCGCCGTCCTCAACAGTACCGACAGGCTTGCCGTCCTCAGCTATGACAAAGGGAGGAAGGTCCTGGTCGATAACGCCTGTTTCCGCGCGGTAAGCCTTGATAGCCTCCTCAGCCGAAGCAAACTGTCTGCCCTCACCGAGAACGTGGGTGTACCAGCCCGTCTCAACCATAGACCAGTTCGCTTCGTAGCGGTCCATAGTTACCTGCATTCTACCGCCGCCGCTGGCTATCTTGATATCGAAGCAGTCGCCGCGAAGCTCGGATATGAACTCCTCAAAGGGAAGCACGTAATCAAGCGCCGAGGTCTCGCCAACATCACGTCCGTCAAGCAGAATGTGAATTCTCACTCTGCTAACTCCGTCCGCCTTGGCTCTGACGAGCATGGCCTTCAAATGGTCGATATGACTGTGAACGTTGCCGTCGGAGAAAAGTCCGATAAAATGAAGCGTTCCGCCCTTGCAGCTCGCAACAAGCTTCTTCCACGTTTCAGAATTAAACATTTTTCCGCTTTCAATGGAATTTGAAACAAGCTTCGCTCCCTGAGCGAACACCTGACCCGCGCCGAGCGCGTTGTGTCCGACCTCGGAGTTACCCATATCGTCGTCGGAGGGGAGACCTACCGCCGTTCCGTGAGCCTTTAACGCCACCATGGGATAGTTCTTCATAAGCATGTCAAGAGTGGGGGTGGAGGCAAGGTATACCGCATTGCCCTCGTTTTCGGGAGCGATACCTACGCCGTCCATAACTATCGTTACGAGAGGGCCCTGCACTCCCTTGAAATTTGCCGATTTTTTAAGCTGTGCCATTTTTTATGTCTTTCCTTTCGGTAATTTAATTACTAAGAATGATTATAAACCAAATTTATGAATTTAGTATTTACATTAATTATCTTTTTATGAAAAATACGCTATTCCCAGAAGGTAATCCATTCTTTCGGTGTCGCCCGTAAGCGCCAGATACCCGAAAACCGCCTCAAAGCCCGTAGCTCTCAGGTACTGCTGAAGCGTGCAGCTCTTAGGAAAAGAATTCACGTGAACGTTCTTGCCTCGCTTGAAAATCGCCGTCTCCTCCTCGCTCAGATGAGGCAGTATTTTATCAAGAGCCTCGCACTGAGCCTTAGCTGATACCATTTGGTCAGCCTTTTTGTTAAGCTCGCCTATTTTTCCGCCCGCCGTAACGAGCCTTTTTCTTACGAGAAGCTCTATCTGCGCATCTCCGAGATAAGCCAAAAGCAGACCGTTCATCTCACCCGCAATTGATAATTCGCTCATTTTACGCCTCCGTCCTCGCTCGGTATAAGCTTAAAACCAACCGCGTTAAGTATGCTGACCTGTTCATTTGTGAAATGAGAGAATATCGCCTTCATATGAGTAACGAAAACGTATCTGCACTTAAAAGCGGTCAGGGCGTTCAAAATATCCTTCATTCCCTGCGCGCCCTCGCGGTAAGCGGTGGTCTGGAAGGTCTCGTTTAAAAGCACAAGCGAATACGGACGGATACTGTCCATAATCTCGGCTATCTCCTTTACCTCGCCCTCAAATCTACCCGCGGCGTCTCCGTCGGTAAAATCCTTTTCAGCGGACGAAAAATGAGTAAATATCGCGCTTCGTACGCTCACCCTCATCGACTCGGCGCAAACGAACAGTCCGTTCTGAGCGAACAGAACCGCAGAGCCTACCGAGCGCAAAAACGAGGTCTTACCGCAGTTGTTGTCGCCTCTTGCGAGTATGCTCTTTTCAAGCGAAACCGAGTTTGCCACTATACTCCTTTTGTCCTTGCCCTCGTTCAAAAGAAGCATATCGTATATGCCCTCCGCCGTAAGAACGTCCTTTTCGGCGCTCAGCACCTCAGGGAAGCAGTAGGTCATACCGCTTTTTTTCAGCCTGTCCGCTATATCAAGCGCAACGCTGTAAAACATAAGCTCCTCGCCTATGCCCTTAAAAACGGAATAAATACCGCTTGCGAGGTCGGAAAAAATTCCCGAAAGCTCACCCATAGCTATCGAAACGGCGCTTCCGGCGTTATCGGCGGACGAGCCGCCTATATCAACGCTGACCTCCTGATTTTTTCTGAATTTCGAAAAAATACCCTTCTTTTCCTTTGCCGAGGCGTCAGTTACGTCGGAAATCGAGCAGGAGCAGATACGCATAGCCTCGTCAAGCGTGGCGTCTACCGAAAAGCGGTAACTCGTTACGCTCTCGCTGCGGAAGCGCTCCGCCGCCTTTTCAAGCTCGTCAATGCACTTACTCTCGCTCATCGAAACGCAGAAGCTCTTCATTTGGAGCAGCCCCTCGCTTTCAACCTCATAGCCGCTGAAAAGCTCGTAAATTTCCGAAAAATAAGCGATAACGTTACGCGCGTAGTGAGCGTTAACGTAAAGCTCCTCATAGGCGTAGTCAAGCATTCCGCTTGCCGAGACGGGCGCTCCGTAGCGGAATATCTCCTTAATGACCTCCTCGGTCTCATCGGGAAGATTTTCATATCCCCTGAAAAGCTGAGAAAGCGAGGCAAGAAGATTTGGATATTTGATAAAATCCTTTAATATCGCGGCTCGGTAAAGCGCGTTTTCCTCGCTTACGCACCTTCTGCAAAGCACCGACAGAAAGTAATCCGCCTGTTTGGTTTTATCGCACGCGGCTCTGGTCATTCTGTCGATATTCAGATTGTAAAGCGCCTGCTCAATACTCTTTTCAATCTCACCCGCAACGCCGTTTTTGTAAAGTAAGCTGATTTTCTTCTGCATATCATCAACCTCCAAAGCGCGCTTTCAGCGAATTCTTATCAAGCCCGTATTTTTCCAGAATGTCGTTTGCAAACGAGCGCGGAGGCAAGCGGCGCTTCTCTATCTTATAGGTACGTCTGTTGCGGTCATTTTCGTCAACCGTAACACCCAGAAACGGAATTTCCTTTTCGGAAACGTCGTGCTGATGGGTGATATACAGTCCGAGATTACCACTCTTATACAGCGTCCTCGCAAGTATATCGGTCTGCTCTATCGCCTTCTCCTCACCCGTGGTCGAAAAGGTTTCGTTAAGCAGAATAAGGGCGTTTCCGTCCTGTTTCTCCAGTATTAAGTCAACGCGGTTTTTTTCGTCAAGGAAGCGTCCGGTGCCCTCAAAGCGCTCGTCCTTGGGGAAATGCGTATAAACAGCGCTGAGTATCGACGCCTGCCCGCCCTCACAGAAAACAGGAGCGCCCGCAAGGAGCAAAAGCATAGCTCCTCCCACCGCGCGAATATACGTGGTCTTACCGCCGCCGTTTGCGCCCGTTAGGTAGAAAAACGGCTCCTTTTCGGTAAATTCCACGTCGTTTGGCACAATCACCGAGCCCTCTTTTTTAAGCAAGGTAACGTCGTATACGTTCCTTAACGAAATCCCCTTACGCTCCGTAATCTCAGGAAAGCAGTACGGCAGTCCGTTATCGGCGGCTTTTTTTGTGAATGAAACGATACCGATAACGAATTCAAGCTCGGGAATATAGTCAATTATCTCACCCGTAACAAGCGTTCTGTATTTTGAAAGCAGCTCTGCGGCGGCGTTAAGCTCCTCGGGATATACCGTACCGAGCGCCTCGGCTACCCCCTTTTGAAGCGTGATGGACGAGCGCGGTCTTTCACCAAGCGAAATATCAAGCTCCGCGGCGCACGCCCGAAGCGCTTCCGTCATGCCCTCGCCGCGCGGAGCGCTGATAACGGCGCTTTCTCCGTCGGTTTTTAAGGTAAGCGCCGAGATGGCGGCAAGTCTTTTTTTAAGCTCCGACGCCTCGCTTACGGCGTTTTGAAAGCTCACCTTTTCCGATATCTCCGCAAAAGCTCCGCAAAAGCGTTCAAGCAGCGCCCCGTATCCGTTTAGCGCCCTGACACTCTCGCAAAGCTCGCTCAGCTTTAAGATAAGATGAACGAACACAAAGGAAGCGGTTTTTTCACTCACCGCCGCCGTCATCGCCCTGTAAAGCTCACGTGCCGCTAAAAGCTTGTCCAGAGCCTCTCGCAGTCTCGCCTCCGAGCTGTCATCGGAAAGCAGCGCCTTGAACATCTCACGTCTCGCCATAAGCGTCTCTCTTTCGGGAGCTAAAATGAGGTAATCGCTCACCTCCGGCGGAAATATCAGGTCAAGCTTTAAGTCCGTTATGACGTCCGCTTCGCACGAAACGGGCGTTTTTTCATTTACGAATATCAGTCTCGGAAATGCCATAATCTATCCTTTCAAGCATATTTCTTCATTTTTCGGAGCTAACTATCGGAAGCTCCTTGACGTCGGTAGGCAGCGGCAGAAGCTTGGCAAGCGTCGGGGTAGTTCCGAGAAGCTCACACGCCGCCTTGTATTGATCAACCGTCGCGCCCGCAGTCCGTCTTTTGCCCGTTTTGATCGCGCGGATTATAACGTTCTTCGGTGTCTCCTCAGGGTCGATAAGCTCGCAGACGGTAACCTTGTAGCCGTATATTTCAAGAAGTCTCGCTCGAAGCGCGTCGGTCATAGCCGAGGCTATCTTCTGCTTTAAAATCGAGTAGTCGGTAGCAAACGCAAGCTCCTCGCAATTCATCTCGCGGTTAAGCTCGTGCTGACAGCAGGGGGTGGACAGTATCACCCTCGCGCCGCTTTTGACCGCGCCCGCAAGCGCGTAATCGGTAGCCACGTCGCAAGCGTGGAGCGAAATAACAAGGTCGGGAGCCTTCGGCGGAGCAAAAGCGCTTACGTCTCCGCACTCAAAGGTCATCTTGTCCCAGCCGAGCCGAGCAGCAACCTCACGGCAATACTCAATAACGTCTTTTTTTAAGTCTATGCCGTACATCTCCACCTGTCTGCCCTTGTGAAAGGTAAAATATCGGTAAACGGCAAAGGTCAGATAGCTTTTCCCGCAGCAAAGGTCGCATATACAAAGCGGCCCGTCGGGAAGCGCGTCGCTTATCGCCTCTATCTGCTCTATAAACTTGTTTATCTGGCGGTATTTCGCCTGCTTTTTGTCGTGAATTCTGCCGTTTTTGTCGGTGATACCAAGCTCAAAAAGAAAATCTCCGTCCGTCTCCGGCGTGATAGCGTAGCTTTTTTTCTTATCCTGAGACGAGGCAAGCTCCACCTTTTTCGCGCCGTCAAGCGAACCCGAAAACCGTATTTTCCCCTTTTCAGAAACAATAAGCTCAAGAGCCCTCTCTCCCGCGATAATGTTTATCTGGCGGTAACACTCCGGAGCGCCGAAAACAAGCTCCGCGGCCTCGTCTGCCGAAAGCACCCTCTGAATAGCCTTTCCGTCTGACAGAAACCTCTCGCTCTTAACAGAAATCCTCCCGTTTTTTTCAAAGGGAATTAAAACGAGCTTGCCTTCACTCTTGATTTTCGGACGGGAAAGCACCGCTTTTTTGAGTGTCCTCAAATTCAGTGCCTCCGTAAATTCAGTTTTTAATCTCTCTTTTGCCCCGTTTAACATAAACACCTCACGGCAATAATATCTCACTTTATATTATATATTAATATCTTTAAAATGTCAAGTGGCAGTCGCAAACTCCGCGCGTTTTCAACGTTAACACGTCAAAAAATTTGAAAAACGACCTTTTCACTCTTGACAATGAATTGAATATATATTATAATTATACTGTATTATTTTTGCCGTCGGTCTTAACTGCGCCTGATAGGTAAATTTAAGAAAACGAAAGGACTGCAAACTATGGAAAGCAATCGCAAAACAGAACTGCAAAGAATCGCTACCAACGTACGCCTCGGCATAATCGAAGCGGTGTACAATGCGGCGTCAGGGCACCCGGGTGGGTCTCTCTCAATAGCGGACGTTCTCACCTATCTCTATTTCGAGGAAATGAACATTGATCCCAAAAATCCCAAAATGGAAAACAGGGACCGCTTCGTTCTCTCTAAGGGTCATACCTCGCCGGCACTCTACGCGACTCTTGCCAACAGAGGCTTCTTCCCCGTCGAGGACCTCAAAACCTTCAGAAAATTAGGCTCTTATCTTCAGGGCCACCCCGATATGAAGGGTGTTCCGGGCGTGGACATGTCCGCTGGCTCGCTTGGGCTTGGAATCTCGTCCGCATGCGGAATGGCTCTTTCGGCTAAATATAACAAGAAAGACTACCGCGTTTACGCCGCCATCGGAGACGGTGAAAGCGAGGAGGGACAGGTATGGGAGGCGGCTATGTTCGCCGCCCACTATAAGCTTGATAACCTCTGCGTAGTTCTCGACTATAACGGACTTCAGATAGACGGCCCCGTTGCCGAGGTAATCGGCCCCGCCCCCTTTGATAGCAAATTCGAGGCATTCGGCTGGAACGTTATCAAGATAAACGCTCACGATTTCGATGAAATTGAAGCGGCGTTCAAGGCGGCAAGAGAATGTAAGGGTAAGCCTACTCTCATTCTCGCTAACTCCGTAAAGGGTAAGGGCGTTTCTTACATGGAAAACAAGTGCGAGTGGCACGGCGCCGCACCCAAGACCGATCTCTACGAGGTTGCCGTTAATGACCTTAACGCCATTCTCGATTCGCTTAACTAAGAAAGGACGGACGCAAAAATGGCAGATACTATGGCAACAAGAGACGCCTACGGAAAGGCGCTCGTCGAGCTTGGTGAAAAATACGATTTCGTGGTTCTTGACGCTGACCTTGCGGCTGCGACCAAGACCTGTAACTTCAAAAAGGCGTTTCCCGACCGCTTCTTCGATTGCGGTATAGCCGAGGGAAACATGATGAGCGTAGCGGCAGGAATAGCGGCTACGGGTCAGCTCGTTTTCGCGAGCAGCTTCGCTATGTTCGCGGCGGGCAGAGCCTTTGAGCAGGTAAGAAACTCAATAGGCTACCCCCACTTAAATGTTAAGATTGGCGCGACTCACGCAGGCATAACCGTCGGCGAGGACGGCGCGACACACCAGTGTAATGAGGATATCGCTCTTATGCGAACCATACCGGGAATGACGGTTATCTGTCCGGCTGACGCCGTTTCCGCCCGCGCGGCAGTCGAGGCGGCGATTCTGCATAATGGACCGGTTTATATGCGTTTCGGACGCGCGCCTGTGCCGATAATATACGGCGATAATTATAAGTTCGAGCTTGGTAAGGGAACGGTTCTTGCGGACGGTAAGGATGTTACCGTAGTCGCTACGGGAATTACCGTGTTTATGGCTCTGCAGGCAAGAGAAAAGCTCGTAGCAGAAGGCATTGACGCAGCGGTTATCGACATTTCCACTATCAAGCCTATCGACGAGGAGCTTCTCGTTAAGTACGCGAAGAAGACCGGAAAAATAGTTACCTGCGAGGAGCATAGCGTTATCGGAGGACTCGGCGGCGCGGTAAGCGAGGTGCTTTCAGAAAAGTGCCCTACCAAAATCAAGAGAGTCGGTATAAACGATACATACGGCTCGTCCGGTAAAGCCTTTGAGGTCGCCGCGCATTACGGCATCTCCGCCGAGCATATATACAACGCTGTAAAAGGCATAGTGTGATTTGAGATACGCGCGTATTTTCTCTTTTACGAAACACAAATCCACATCGTAAAACCCCATACATCATTAAAATTAACAATTTAATCGCAAGATTCCGTTGTTTTTGAGAAATCTACGAAAGCCTATATAACCGCTGCCCGTATAAAAATACGGGGAAGCGGTTATACAAAAGTTTTGCGGAGCTTTTTCAAAAGCGACCGTAATCCTTTTGAAAACATGGTAGATTTAATAGCACTTGAAAAAGAATTTCTTTCATCCCATATAAAAGAAGGCGGCGTCGCGGTTGACTTCACGATGGGCAACGGACACGACACCGCGTGGCTATCAAAGGCAGTCGGAGAAAACGGCAGAGTGTACGCCTTCGACGTACAGGAAAAGGCGCTCGAAAGCACCCGCGAGACGTTAAAAGCGGAAAACTGCCCTGACAACTGCTCGCTGATTTTAGACAGCCATTCAAACGTACTTGACTACGTTAAAGAGAAAATTTGCGTAGGGGTTTTCAATCTCGGATATCTTCCGGGAAGCGGAAACAAGGCGCTCACCACACTTCGCCCGACCACAAAAAAGGCTGTCGAGGCGGCGATATCCCTGCTTGACAAGGACGCTATTATACTGATAGCCGTCTATCCCGGACACGAGGAGGGCAGGCTTGAAGGCGAAATGCTTGACGAAATGCTGCAAGGCTATGACAGACGTAAGCTTTGTGTCTCCAAATTCAAGCTCGTCAATTCCCCCACGTCCCCCTTCTTCTTCGCTATCGAAAGCAAGTAGGCGTTTAGTCAAAAATCGAAGCGAGCTTTTCTTTCAAGAAAACGCTTGTTTTCACATACACTAATAATAAAAAACAAATCACATACAGGAGTAAACACTATGGACAAGAAATTAAGAGTCGGCGTCATCGGCGCCACAGGAATGGTCGGTCAGCGTTTCCTTACGCTGCTTGACGGACACCCCTACTACGACGTAACCTGCGTTGCGGCAAGCGCTCGCTCGGCGGGTAAGGCGTACGAGGAGGTCGTAGGCGAGAGATGGAAGCTTAAAGCTCCCATGCCCGAATACGTTAAGAAGATGATAATAGTTGACGCAAGCGAGGTCGAGAAGGTAGCTTCTCTGGTAGACTTCGTATTCTGCGCCGTCGATATGCCCAAGGACGCCATCAAGGCGCTTGAATATGAGTACGCCAAGGCGGAAACACCCGTTGTTTCCAACAACAGCGCTCACCGCTGGACACCCGACGTGCCTATGATGATTCCCGAGGTAAACGCCGATCACGCCAAGGTCATTGAGGACCAGAAGAAGCGCCTCGGCACCAAGAGAGGCTTTATCGCCGTAAAGCCCAACTGCTCTATCCAGAGCTACGTTCCGCTTATCGCTCCGCTTATGGAGTTCGAGCCTACCGAGATAGTCGTCTCCACCTATCAGGCGATTTCGGGCGCGGGTAAGACCTTCAAGGAATTCCCCGAAATTCTTGACAACATCATTCCCTTCATCGGCGGCGAGGAGGAAAAGAGCGAGCAGGAGCCCCTTAAAGTCTGGGGTAAAATCGAAAACGGCGAGATAGTCAAGGCGTCCGCGCCCGTCATCTCGGCTCAGTGCTACCGCGTACCCGTAGCGGACGGACACACAGCGGCTGTATACGTAAACTTTAAGAAAAAGCCCACCAAGGAGGAAATTCTTGATCGTTGGGCTAACTTCAAGGGACTTCCCCAGGAGCTTGAGCTTCCCCACGCCCCCAAGCAGTTCATCACCTACTTCGAGGAGGACAACTATCCTCAGGCTAATCTCCACAGAGATACTGAGGGCGGTATGGGCGTAACGGCAGGAAGACTCCGCGAGGACAATCTCTTTGATTGGAAGTTCGTCGGACTTTCTCACAACACCCTTCGCGGCGCGGCAGGCGGAGCTATGCTGACCGCTGAGCTTCTCACCAGACTTGGATATATCACTTCAAAATAAGGTCGGTAAGCATCGACAGGCAAATGGCGGCGCAGGCTGTGAACGCCGCTAATCTAAATCTTCTGAAAATAACACAACGGGCTTTCTCAGTCGAGAAAGCCCGTTCTTTTTTTAATATAGCAGGTTCTTGAAAAGCCGTTCAAGTATTTGAAGATACGTAATACGCGGAATATCCTTTCCCGCCGTTATCGGCACCTCGGCTACGACCTCGCCATTCAAGCGGTAAATCACCTTGCCAATCTCCTGCCCCTTAGCGACGGGCGCGGAAAGCGTTTCGGGGAGCGATATCTCCGCCTCGGTCTTACCGAGATTCTGCTTTTCCACCACGGTCTTAAACTGACCGTACTCAATCGGAACGGAGCTTTCAATCGCACCCGTAACCGAGATTTCAGTCATTTCACCGCCGTCAAAGCACTCATATCCGTAATTTGCGAAGCCGTAATCGAGCAGCTTTTTCGCCACCTCGTTTCTGCTATCGCGGCTCTGCGCGCCCATGACCACGCAGATAAGCTGCATACCGTCCCGCTTCGCGCTTGCGCTTATGCAGAATTTCGCCTTCGAGGTCGAGCCGGTCTTTAAGCCGTTTGCGCCGCTATAGAAACGGATAAGGCGGTTAGTGTTGGTCAGACCGAATTCACCGCCCCGGATACTGTCCATCCAGATAGAAGAATATTCAAGTATTTTCGGGTGCTTCGTAATAAGCTCCGCACTCATAATAGCTATATCTCTTGCGCTTATGACGTGGTTAACGGTATCGTCGTCAAGACCGTTTGTGTTCTCAAATACTGTGTGCGTCATTCCAAGCTCACGGGCTCTTTCGTTCATACGGGCAACGAAGGCCTCCTCACTGCCGTAAACGTATTCCGCAAGCGCCACGCAAGCGTCGTTTGCCGAGCTTACCACAACGCATTTAAGCAGCTCGTGCACGCTCATCTGCTCGCCCTCTTCTAAATAGACCTGCGAGCCGCCCATTTTCGCCGCGTAAGCGCTCACAGTTACGGTGTCGTCAAGAGTAATCTTTCCGCTGTCGATAGCCTCCATTACGAGAAGCATTGACATGACCTTTGTAACTGAAGCGGGGGGAAGGGGCAGATCGGCGTCCTTTTCGTAGAGGACGGCGCCTGTTTCAGCCTCTATTAAAATGAGAGACTTTGCGTCGCTCTCAATACTGACTGAGCGAGCGCTCTCTGCAGAGACGGAAACCGCAAAAACGGAGCAAAGCGCGAGCAAAACGGATAAAAATTTCAGAATAGCCTTCATATCACCTATATTCCTTTCCGGAAGAGACAGCTTCCCGGCTTTCTGTCAATTCTATGCGAAAAGGAATTTTTTTATGACCGTTCTACGCCAAAATAAAACAAAGCGCGAGGATAAGGATATCGTCTCCGCCCTCGCACATCAAAAGCACGATGAGAGCGATAACAAAAAGCTCGTCATTTGAAAAGCTCCTCAAAAAGCCGCCTCTGTCCCTATTCTTGCCTCGCTTAACGTCCTCTCTGTCCGGCTCACAGCAAGCAGGCTCTGACTCAGCTTCAGACGGACACCGGTACACTTGCTCCTCGCAGCGCTCCTTGAGTACAGGAATTCTCACCGCGCGGAAACGGCGTTTAGGACGGATTTCGGCATTTTCCTCGGTTGCGGGCGCGTTCATTTCGCTCATCTCCACACTTTCGCATGCCGTTTCCTCCTCTATCGGCGGTATCGCGCTGTCCTCGGCGCACGGCTTTGGCGGCTCCTTTTTCATCTGATAGTTTCGGGTATACAAGCTATCCCCCCTTTCTATTTACCGTCAAGAAGCGAGCCAAGCGACCCAAGCTCCGCAAGCCTGAGCAGCCGTATTACGGTTTCAAGCCTCTGCCTGCGCTCCTCGCCGAGATACGGACGCACGGCGCTAAGCAAAAGTATTCGGTTTTTTATCTCCTCCTGCGTTCCGAACACCTTGCCTAAGCTTAAATTCGAGCCTGTGTTTTCTCCGACGTCCTTTTTTGGCGAAGCAGAGCCGCCGAGCAAGCCCATAATAGCCGAAAGCGCGTCGGCGCCCTGCGTGTCAGTAGCCCTTGGCGGCGGAGCTTCACGCTTGACGGAAGCGGCTCCCATCGAACCCATAAGCCCCGATAACGCCGAAAGCGCCGCGGGATTTTCACTTAGCTTCGCTATCAACGGCATAAGCTCGGCTATGTTTAAATTTCCTAAATTATCCATATCCACCCCGCCCCTTTACTACTTGCCGCCCCCGATTTGCCTTAGCGTATCATTTATGTCCCGCGATCCGAGAGAGGCGAGCAAATCTGATATCTGCCTGTCGCTCAGCGCCGCTATCATTCGTCGAAGTCTGGGGATATCCGAGGTAAGCTGCTCCGCTTTTCTTCTGTCAACACCGGCGGCTGCGCAAGCGGAGTTTATCAGCCTATAAAGCTCTATATCCGACATACCGACAAGCCTGTCTTTTATACTCATGTCCGACATTCATTCTTCTCCTTTACAAAGCGTTCACTAAAAATTATATGCTGAGAGATATGAAAGGTGCGGAGGAAAGTAAACAAAAAACGGGCGCGCCCGATTTCGACCTGACACGCCCGTACATTTATTATTCCTTAGCGTTAAACGTCCGAGCTTATCCTCGCTCAATCGCCGCAGCCGCAGCCACAGCCGCAGGAGCCGTATCCGGCGCCGCAGCCGTTGTTACAGCTGAGAAGGAAGAGCGCGAAGATAACTAACCAGAGGAACTTGCTATCCTCGAAGATCTGACATAAGCATCCCATTTTGTGTTTCCTCCTTTCATATTCCTCGGACGGCGAGCAGAATTCGTCTTGCCCGCTCCGCTTTCCGCCCTGTGCTAACATTCTATGTCGTAAAGACACTTTTGCCATTGAAGCATAGCGCCCGTAAAAGTGAATATTGAAAAGAAAACGGAAAAATCTAAAAAAACCGTTGACACGGAGATAAAAAAGAGATATAATTAATAAATAAAATTATTTTGAATTTCTCGCAAAGGAAGTACAAGCTAAATGATAAGAGAAGACCTCAGAAATATCGCTATAATCGCCCACGTTGACCACGGAAAGACCACCCTTGTAGACGAAATGTTAAAGCAGGGCGGCGCATACAGGGAAAACCAGGCGACCTCGGAGCGAGTAATGGATAGCGGAGATATTGAAAAGGAGCGAGGCATAACAATTCTCGCCAAAAACACTTCTATTCATTATAATGACGTCAAGATAAACATTATCGACACACCCGGACACGCGGATTTCGGAGGAGAGGTCGAGCGTATTCTCAAAATGGTAAACGGAGTTCTGCTTCTCGTGGACGCGGCGGAGGGCCCTATGCCCCAGACACGCTTCGTTCTTGAAAGAGCTCTTGAGCTCGGACACAGAGTTATAGTGGTCATCAATAAGATAGATCGCCCCGACGCCCGTCTTGACGAGGTTCAGGACGAGGTTCTTGAGCTTCTTATGGAGCTTGACGCAACCGATGAACAGCTCGACAGCCCCATGGTTTTCTGCTCCGGACGCGCGGGAACCGCTTCCCTTTCCGCCGATACGCAGGGAAAAGACCTTGTCCCGCTTTTTGAAAAGATAATTGACTATATCCCCGCCCCGGAGGGCGAGCCCGACGAGCCACTCCAGCTTCTCGTCTCCTCTATCGACTATAACGACTTTGTAGGAAGAATAGGTATAGGCAGAATCGAGCGCGGAACCATAAGGCAGAATCAGGACGTTTTAATAACCAACTATCACGATTCCGAGGGTGCTCCCGTAAGAACGAGAATAGTCTCGCTTTATCAGTTCGAGGCGCTCCGCCGCGAGCCATGCGAGACCGCTAAGGTAGGCGATATCGTCTGCTTCTCAGGCGCTGAGAATATCACGATAGGCGATACTATCTGCGCGCCCGCAGACCCCACTCCCCTTCCCTTTGTCAAGATAAGCGAGCCTGTCATGGAGGTTACCGTCTCCGTAAACGACGGCCCCTTCGCGGGCAGAGAGGGTAAGCTCGTTACCTCGCGTCAGATACGCCAAAGACTTTACCGCGAAACCCTTAAAGACGTTTCACTTCGCGTAAGAGACGGCGAGACCGCCGACAGCTTCCTCGTGGCGGGACGCGGAGAAATGCACCTCTCGGTTCTTATCGAAACCATGCGCCGCGAGGGCTATGAGCTGCTTGTTTCCGCGCCCAGAGTACTGTATAAAACCGACGAAAACGGAGCTAAGACCGAACCCGCGGAGCGAGTTATCATCGACGTTCCCGAAACCTCGCAGGGCGCTGTCATGGAAAAGCTCGGAAGCAGAAAGGGTACTCTTATCGACATGCGCTTAAACGGTAACCGTATGCGTATCGAGTATATCGTACCCGCGCGCTGCCTTTTCGGTTACAGAAGCGAATTCCTCACCGATACCAGAGGCGAGGGTATCCTGAGCAGTATATTCGAAGGGTACATTCCGTATCAGGGAGAGATTACAACTCGGTTTACGGGTTCGCTCGTCGCGTTCAGCGAGGGCGAGGCAACATCCTACGCGCTTTACAGAGCGCAGGACAGAGGAGATCTGTTTATTACTGTAGGCGCGAAGGTCTACGAGGGTATGATAATCGGAGAAAACCCAAAGCCGGGTAACATAGAGCTTAACGTCTGCGAGCAGAAGCACCTGACCTCAATTCGCTCGTCGGGCGCTGACGAAAAGCTTATTCTGACGCCCCCAAGAGATATGAGTCTGGAAAAGGCTATTGAATTTATCGCCGCCGACGAGCTGGTCGAGGTAACTCCTCTTAACATACGTCTGCGTAAGCGAATACTTGATACCCAGCTCCGTAAAAAAGCCGAGGCAAAGCTTAGGAAATAAGCTATAAACCGTTTCATCGCACCCGTAACCGCCGAAAAGCAATTTTTCGGCGGTTTTTTAATAGCAATTTTTGTCTTAAAAAGTGTAAATAAATTTATTTTTTATAAATAGCACTTGACAATTCCGCCAATTCAGTATAAAATATAAGTTGTGTAATTGTAAAGTCAACTATTTTATAAATATTTATTTGATTTTTGCATATAAACATAATCTTAAATTTCGGAGGACACTTATGCACCCGGCAATTATTATCGCTATTACAGCCGCGGTTTGCCTCGCCGTATTCGGCAGCGTGGGATTTCTCCTCGGTTACAAACAGCGTAAAAGACTTGCGGAGGCAAAGATCGGCTCAGCAGAGCTGGAAGCCAAACGCATTGTAGATGAAGCGGCAAAGGAAGCCGAAAGCAGTAAAAAAACCGCTGTGCTTGAAGCCAAGGAGCAGATCCTTAAAGAAAGAAACGAGGCAGAAAGAGAATTAAAGGAACAGCGCAAGGAGATTACCCGTCAGGAGCAGCGCATAGTCTCCAAGGAGGAGGCTCTTGACCGCAAGAGCGAAAACCTTGACAAAAAGAACGAGCAGCTTACTCAGAAGCTCAGTGAGGCGGACGAGCTCAAGGCAGAGGTCGAAGCTCTTATCGGCAAGCACCTTCAGGAGCTTCAGCGCATTTCTCACTGCACAGCCGAGGAGGCTAAGGCAGAGCTTCTTCAGCGCATAGAGGAGGACGTTCAGCACGACGCCGCCCTCAAAATAATCGAGATAGAGTCCAGACTCAGAGAGGACGCTGACAGAAAGGCAAAGGAGATAATCTCCCTCGCTATTCAGAGATGCGCCTCCGACCACGTTTCCGAGACCACGACCTCAACCGTTACACTTCCTAGCGACGATATGAAGGGACGTATCATCGGACGTGAGGGCAGAAATATCCGTTCCATTGAACAGCTTACGGGCGTTGACCTCATCATCGACGATACCCCCGAGGCTATCACCGTTTCCTGCTTTGATCCCATTCGCCGTGAAATCGCCCGTCTTACGCTTGAAAAGCTCATTTCCGACGGACGTATACACCCAACCAGAATTGAGGACACCGTTGACAAGGCTCGCCGCGAGGTCGAGGCTGAGGTCAAGGCAGCGGGAGAGCGCGCCACCTTTGAAATAGGTATTCACGCTATCAATCCCGAGCTTGTTAAGCTCCTCGGAAGACTTAAATACCGCACCAGCTACGGTCAGAACGTTCTTACCCACTCCCTTGAGGTTGCCTATATTTCGGGCATAATCGCGGACGAGCTTGGAGTCGACAGCGTTGTGGCTAAGCGCGCCGGACTGCTCCACGATATCGGTAAGGCTCTTACCGCCGAGGTCGAGGGCTCACACGTCCAGCTTGGTGTTGATATAGCGAAGAAATATAAGGAAAACAATGAGGTTGTCCACGCCATTGAGGCGCACCACGGCGATGTTGAGCCGCAGACTATCATTGCGGTTATCGTGCAGGCGGCAGACGCAATTTCCGCCGCGCGTCCCGGCGCAAGACGTGAGAACCTTGAAAACTACATCAAGAGACTCCAGAAGCTTGAGGAAATCGCAAACGGCTTCGGCGGCGTAGAAAAGTCCTACGCGGTTCAGGCAGGCCGTGAGATCAGAATTATGGTCAAGCCCGAGGAGGTAAACGACGAGCAGATGGTGCTTGTTGCGCGCGACATAGTCAAAAAGATCGAGGAGAGCCTTGAATATCCCGGTCAGATCAAGATAAACGTCATTCGCGAAAGCCGCGCGGTAGACTACGCAAAATAGCAGGCGCCGGCCTGCAGCGGATCGGCGGCGCCTTCGTCAGAGCGTTTCACGGTGGACGCCGCTAGGCATTGTGTGGTGGAAAGTTTAAACACAATATCCGTCTTGTTTTATATGGAAAGGCGTTCTGACGCCGTCAAATCATTAAAAAACCAAAACGCCCGTTTCAAACGGGCGTTTACTGTCAAAAGCCGTATTTAACGGCATAGAAAGCGATAAATAATGAAAATATTGGCCATCGGAGATGTAGTAGGACAAGAGTCTGTCGCATATCTTAGTGAAAGGCTTCGCCGCTTCAAGCGTGAAAATGGGATAGACGTAACCGTAATAAACGGAGAAAACTCCGCAAAAAATAACGGCATAGACCCGCTGTCCGCGCAGGCGCTTCTCGACGCGGGCGCCGACGTCATAACCACGGGTAACCACGTTTACAGGATAAACGCGGTATACGATATGCTCGACGCATGCGACTTAGTTATCCGTCCAGCAAACTACCCGAAATCCTGCCCCGGCAAGGGATTTGCGGTAGTAGACCTCGGACACATAAGAGTTCTCGTTATCAACGTTTTGGGTGTCGTTACCCTTGAACCGCTTGACTGCCCCTTTGATACGGTTGACCGGATATTAAAGGATATGGAGGGCGAATACGACGTTTCCGTCCTTGACGTGCACGCCGAGGCAACGTCAGAAAAGGCGGCGATAGCGCGTTATTTTGACGGCAGGATAAATGCCGTTTTCGGCACGCATACCCACGTCCAGACCGCCGACGCGCGTATTCTTCCAAAGGGTACGGGCTTTATCACCGACCTCGGAATGTGCGGCCCGACGAACTCTATACTCGGCGTAAAAAGCGAGATAATTATTGACAGGCTGCGCTCCCATATGCCCAAGCGTTTTGAGTACGCCGTTGGCGAAATCGAAGCTACGGGTGCAATCTTTACGGTTGAAAACGGCAAAACCACCGCCGTTACAGCGGTAAGGTTTTAGCAGGCGACATAATTTTTATATCAACAAAAGTTTCGTCCACGTTTTCAAGGGTGGCGAGGCGGACGGGCGAGTAGCCCTCCTCGCTCTCCGCGGAGAGCGAAATTCTCACGCGGTGTTTTTCTTTTTGCGAGCTTGAATTTACACGATGTATCCGTCATACGCCAGAATTTTGTGTCTTTGCGTAGCAAAGCTGCGACTTGCTGATTGTCGCAGAACTAAATTCGAGGTTAAATGCGCCTGCGTAACCAAAAGAAAAGGCGAACTTCAAAGCTTTATTAGACATAAATTTGCGCGTTTAACTGCGCCCACAGCGTAACCAAGCCACTATATTAACCCGAAAGGACGTCCGAATATGTACTACGTTCCTAAAAAGCAACCGAAAATCGCGGGCATAATCTCCGTAGCGCTCTACGGAGTGGCGGCGGCGCTTTACGTTGTCGGCGAATTCTTCACCCCAAGACTGCTGTATCAGCTTTTAGCACTCGTTTTCGTAGCGGTCGGTCTGTTTTTTACCTCTCGCTATATCCTGACAGACTATAAGTACGTAATAAAGGATATCGAGACAAAGGGCGCGGAGGCGTCGTTTTCCATAATCAAGCTCAGCGGAAAGCGTGAGGCGATAGTCGCCAACTTCGATATCATCTCCGTGTACGCCCTTGAAAAATGCAGAAAAAACTCCGATTTCGAGGCAAAGCACGGCAAGGTAACCAAAATTTATAACTATACCTCAAACTTCGCTTCCCCCGATACCTATAAGCTTGCTATTAACTTCAATAATATGAAGGTTCTGTTCTCTGTCGAGCTTTCCGATGAGTTCGCTTCTGAGATAAGGGAAAGAATGGTTGCGAAGGTACAAAAAGACGGCAAAAATCCGTAGAAAGTTTATAATATTGTTAATATATTAAATTATGGGCGAAAAGGTCTTGACTTTTTCGCTTTTCTCTTATATAATATTATAACGGTTATATCATTTTTGATATAATGATATGTATTTTTTAAATACTGAAAGGAGTTGGAATAACTTGGCACATACATTCAGAGGCGGAGTCCATATGAATGAGTACAAGATCACCGCATCCAAGCCCATTGAGAAGCTTCCCGTTCCCGAAACGGTCGTAGTGCCTCTATCTCAGCACATCGGCGCTCCCTGTACCGCAACCGTAAAGGTTGGCGACACGGTAGACAAGGGCCAGATAATCGGCGTAGTCGAAAAAGGTCTCGGCTGCCCCGTTCATGCGTCGGTGTCGGGTAAGGTCAGTAAGATCGAAACGGTAATAACACCGTCCGGCAGAAAAGTGGAGCAGATCGTTATTGAAAACGACGGCGAGGAGAGACTCTTAGCGGACATCAGGCATAACGGCAAATCTATCGAGGACATAACCGCGGAGGAGTGCATCGAAGCAGTGCGTCTTGCGGGTATATCGGGTATGGGAGGAGCTACCTTCCCCACCTACGCAAAGATATCCTCAGCGCTCGGCAAGGCAAAGCACATTATAATCAATAGCGCGGAGTGCGAGCCGTTCATCACGGCAAACCACCGCTTAATGCTGGAGGAGCCAAAGAAGATAATCGACGGCTTAAAGCTCCTTATGCGCGTTTTCGGAATTGAAAAGGGCGTTATCGCAATCGAGGACAACAAAATGGACGCGGTTGAGATGCTCCGTAAAACGCTCGGAGACGACACAAGCGTCGAGGTTACCGTAATGAAAACCAAATACCCGCAGGGCGATGAAAGGCAGATAATCTACGCTCTTACGGGCGTTGAGCTGAAATCGGGTAAGCTCCCGGCTGACGTCGGCTGCGTAATATTCAACTCCGAGACCTGCTATAACGTCTACCGCGCGGTCTTTGAGGGAATGCCCCTTATAGAAAGAATAGTTACGGTATCGGGTAACTGCGTAAAGGAGCCTAAGAACATCTTAGCTCCCATAGGCACCTCGATATCCAAGCTTATAGACTTCTGCGGCGGCTTTACCGAAGCCCCTGAGAAGATAGTCCTGGGCGGTCCTATGATGGGCTTTGCTCAGTGGGATATCAACGTTCCCGTAACGAAGGGAACGAATGCGGTTCTCGCTCTTTCCGAGAGCTTCAACAAGAAGGCTTCAACCCCCTACGCCTGCTTGCACTGCGGTAAATGCGTAAGCGTGTGCCCTATGCACCTTATGCCGCTTTACCTCGCTCAGCACGCGCAGAACAAGGACTTCGAGACCTGCGAAAAATATAACGCGCTAAGCTGTGTAGAGTGTGGAAGCTGCGCCTACATATGCCCCGGAAACGTTCCGTTGGTTCAGCTTATACGTCTGGCCAAGGGCGTAATAAACGATAAGAGAAGGGCGCAGGCAGCGCAAGCTCCCAAGCCCGAGGAAAAGAAGGAGGAAAAGAAGTAATGGATTCAAATAAAACCCTTACCCTATCCCCCTCTCCCCACGTCAAGCACAAAAACAACACTCAGGCGGTAATGCGCGATGTGCTTATCGCGCTAACCCCCGCGTTTATCTGGTCGATAGTCATTTACGGCTGGATGGCGGCGGTGCTTACCGTTCTTTCAGTAGCGCTCTGCGTTTTCTATGAATTCGCGTATCAGAAGCTTACCAAAAAGCCGATAACTGTCTCCGACTGCTCAGCGGCTATAACCGGTATGCTGATAGCGTTCAACCTTCCCGTTACAACAGCGCCCTGGGTACTTATTTTCGGCTGCTTCTTCGCTATCGTCATAGTCAAGCAGCTTTTCGGCGGTATAGGTAAAAACATAGTCAACCCCGCAATAGCGGCGAGAATATTTATGTTCGTTTCGTGGCCGGGTCAGCTTTCGCACTTCCCCAAGGGCTACTATAACCCCTTCGTTTCCGCTGACGCCGTATCCTCGGCAACTCCTCTCACCGCCCTGAAAGGCGGAGCCGTTCCCGAAACGAGCGTGCTTGAATCCTTCTTCGGTCAGATAGGCGGAAGCCTCGGTGAGATTTCAGCGCTTCTGCTACTTGCGGGCGGCGCGTATCTCATTATCCGCCGTGTCATCACCTGGCATATTCCCGTAGCGTTCATCGCCACGGTGGCGGTGTTCGCGTTCTTTTTCCCGCAGGCGGGTGTTTCAGGCTTAACCTCTATGGGCTACCACGTTTTCTCAGGCGGACTTATTCTCGGAGCTATCTTTATGGCTACCGACTATACCACCTCTCCCGTAACTCCCGTTGGCAGACTTATCTTCGGAGTCGGCTGCGGACTTCTTACCGTAATGATCCGTTACCTCGGAGCATACCCGGAGGGCGCTTCATTCGCGATTATGATAATGAACCTGCTCGTCTGGTACATCGACCGTATAACGATGCCAAGAGTATTCGGTCAGCGTAAGGAAAAGAAGGCAAAGGAAGGGGGAGAAGCGAAATGACAGTAACTAAAAAAGACGTCTCCTACTTTGCTAAAATAATCGGAGTCCTGCTTTTAATCACGATGTGCGTGGCAGCGCTCCTGTCCCTCGTTAACGCAATAACAAAGGACACCATTACCGAAAACGAGGCAAAAAAGACCTCTGAGGCAATAAAACAGCTATTCCCAACCGCCACCTCTCCCGTCGCCACCGACACAAAGACCTCGCTTGACGACGACAGCTTCGTGGCTCTTTATAAGGTAAAAGACGGCGAAAGCGAGATAGGCTACTACGCCGAGGTCGCGCCCACGGGCTTCAAGGGTAAAATAACTATGCTGGTCGGTATGGATAACGATGGCAAGGTCTGCGGAATTCAGATTCTCAGCCACGGCGAAACCGTAGGTATAGGCGACAAAATAGAAAACCCCGACTTTCTTGCCCGTCTTACAGGTAAAAGCGGAAGCGTAACCTACAAAAAGGGCGCTGGCGGAAGCGGCTCGGAGATAGACGGTATAAGCGGCGCGACTTACAGCTCCAAGGCTGTTATCGCGGGAACGAATACCGCCTTAAAGGCTTACAACACTTATAAAGGAGGCGCGGCGTAATGGATAATCAGAGCAAAAGATATTCATTTAAGGCTATGCTCGGCCAGTTAAAAAACGGCATAATCGACCAGAACCCCACCTTCGTGCAGGTGCTTGGAATGTGCCCTACGCTCGCCACCACCACCTCGGTGATAAACGCGCTCGGTATGGGACTCGCCACGACGGCGGTTCTGATGTTTTCAAACCTTTTCATCTCCCTGCTCCGTAAATTTATACCCAAGCAGGTCAGAATAGCGGCGTACATAGTCATAATCTCAGGCTTCGTTACCGCCGTTGAAATGCTGATGAAGGCGTTTCTGCCCGAATTAAACGACGCGCTGGGCGTGTTTATAGCGCTTATCGTCGTTAACTGTATCATTCTTGCCAGAGCCGAAGCGTTCGCGTCAAAAAATAAGCCTATCCCCTCGTTTATCGACGGACTTTCAATGGGACTTGGCTTCACCATGGCGCTTTCTATACTCGGCGCGATAAGAGAAATACTCGGCGCAGGCACCATCTTCGGCATAAGCATTTTCGGAAGCGCCTTCCAGCCCGCGCAGCTCTTTATAATGCCTGCGGGCGCGTTCATTACGCTCGGCTGCCTCATAGCGCTCGTTAACGCTATAAGAAGCAGAGAGAAAAAGCCGAAGGCAACGGCAGATGCAGCGGAAAAGGAGGCGGAATAATGGACGGAATAATAGATATCCTCATTTTGATGTTCACGGCGATATTCATCGAGAACTTCATCTTCGCCAAATTCTACGGCTGCTGCCCCTTCCTCGGAGTTTCCGAAAAGCCGGGCACAGCGCTCGGTATGGGCATGGCGGTAACCTTCGTTATGACCGTAGCCTCAGCTGTAACCTGGACGGTGTACGAGTTCCTTCTCGCTCCGTTTGGACTTGATTACTTAAAGACCATAGCGTTTATACTCGTTATCGCGGGTCTGGTTCAGTTTATTGAAATGTTCCTTCGCCGCTTCGTGCCGTCGCTTTACAGCTCGCTCGGAATATTCCTTCCGCTTATAACGACCAACTGCGCGGTACTCGGCGCGGCGCTCGTCAATATCCAGAACGGCTACAACTTTATTCAGTCCGTCGCGTTTGGATTTTCGGCGGCTCTGGGCTTTACCATGGCAATAGTAGTCTTTGCGGGAGTACGTGTAAGACTGCAATTCGCAAATCCCCCAAAGGCGTTCAAGGGTATGCCGATAGCGCTCGTAACCGCCGGTCTTATCGCTATGGCGTTCATGGGATTTTCGGGAATGAGTATAGGTTAAGAAAGGAAGGACACTGATATGGAAATTTTAATTCCCGCACTTATATTCGCGGGTCTTGGCGCGGCTATCGGTATTCTTCTTGCCGTTGCCTCAAAGGCGTTTGCCGTTCCCGCAAACGAAAAGGCGGAGCAGATAGCGGAGCTTCTTCCCGGCGCTAACTGCGGTGGCTGCGGCTACTCAGGCTGCGCCGCGCTTGCCGAGGCAATAGCCGAGGGCAAGGCAAAGCCCAACGCCTGCGCAGTCGGAGGCGACGCGGAAGCCGCTGAGATAGCTAAAATAATGGGCGTTGCGGCAGAAAAGCCGGTAAGACTTCACGCTCAGGTAATGTGCAGCGGCTGCGAGGGCGTAGCTAAATATAAATTCGAGTATGAGGGTGTTGCGGACTGCAAAGCGGCTATGCAGCTCGGCGGCGGAAGCAAGACCTGCCCTAACGGCTGTCTTGGCCTTGGCTCATGCGTTGCCAAATGCCAATTTAACGCAATCTCGATAGTTGACGGCATAGCTGTTGTTGACCGTGAAAAGTGCAAGGCGTGCGGTATGTGCGTAGCGACCTGCCCTAAGAATATTATCAAGCTTATCCCCTTTGATTCCAAGTACTACGTCGGCTGCGTTTCCACCGAAAAGGGCGCCGTCAAGCGCGCTTACTGCGACGCAAGCTGTATTGGCTGTAAGATGTGCGAAAAGGCTTGTCCTACCGGCGCTATCGCGGTTGAGAATTTCGTAGCTAAAATAGACTACGAAAAATGTATTAACTGTGGCGCCTGCGTAAGCAAATGCCCTCGTAAAATAATCAGAATTTAAAAAAACAAAGCCGTCCGCGTCATAGCGCGGACGGCTTTAAACTGAGCTACTGTCATGAATAAGAAAAAATGTTATATTTTCGGCTCTGCCGAAGCAGTTTTGCCGTCGGAAGCTATAAACGGCGTAACCCGTAACCCCGAAAACCTATATATTGCCGCTGACCGAGGCTTTGTTTCAATGAAGGCGCTGGGGCTTTCCCCCGACGTTATTTTAGGCGACTTCGACTCCTGTCCCCTGACTGACGAAATGCGCTCCTGCGGCGCTGAAATAATACGCCACCCCGTAGAAAAGGACGACACCGACCTAATGCTCGCTATCAAGCTTGGTCTATACCGAGGCTATACGGAATTTATCATAGTCGGCTGTCTTGGCGGCGAGCGCTTCGACCACAGTATAGCGACAGTTCAAAGCCTTGCTTACGTCGCTGATGCGGGCGGAATAGCGTGCGCCTACGGAAAGGGCGAAAACGGAAGCCTAATCTGCGCAACCGTTATTAAAAACGGTTTAATCGAGCTTAAAGCAAGGGATAGCGGATACGTTTCGGTGTTTGCCTTAACGGATAAGGCGGAGGGCGTAAGCATCACAGGACTGAGATACGAGCTTACGGGAGCAAGCCTTACAAGCTCGTTTCCACTCGGCGTATCAAACGCCTTTGTCGGAAAAAACGCCACCGTAACGGTAGAAAACGGCACTATCCTGATAATTTACAATCAATAAAACAACTAACGTGGCAGCTGCGTTTGCAGCTGCCACGTTTTTACTTAGTATAGCTTTTTGGGAACGTCAACAAGTCCCGCAATATAGTCAAGACTGACGTTATAAAATTTAGCGAGCTTGATATACTTATCAATTCCCATCATCTGCTTGCCCGTTTCGTACTTGCTTATCTGCTGTTGGTTTGTTTCAAGCAATTTTGCGATATCAGACTGTTTGAGTTCTCTATCCTCTCTTAAATCTTTAAGCCTTTCAAAATATCTCATTTGTACACCTCAAAAAATGTAATTACTATTGACATTATATCCTTTAAGGTGTATAATATTCTCGTAATACATCTTATAAACTGTACAGCAAGGAGTAAAATATTATGAGACCAACAATAACAGATTTATTTTTAGGTAAGCTTGACCCAAGCGCTGACTGTATTCTTGACACGCCTGAGAGCAATTCGCTTGCAATTTGCGTGGAGCAACTGTATACTAAACTGTTAAAAACCTTAAATGAGGAAACAGCATGCATTTTTAAAGAATACTGCCAAGACCAAGCCACTCTGTCCTCGTTTGAAAAGGCTCACTGTTATGCCGAAGGCTTTTCACTCGGCATGCGGCTTGCGACTGAATGTTATATCTCTGATGACGGTAAATAAGCTAACAACGGGGCTGTCGCCTTTTCGACAGCCCCGTTATTATATTTAAACCTGACGGCTACGTTAGCAAAGGATATTTTCCTTTACAATTATTTCAGTATCCTTCTGCGCTTCTCCCCGAAGTCCTTCTTATGAAGCTTGTCTACCCTACGCGGAATTGCTTTACAGGCTTTATGGCGCTTCCGTCCTCGAAGTCCATAACTCTGCCAAGAGCGAAAAAGCCGTCCTTATCAAATAATCTGACGAGCGCTCCATTTTCAAAGTGAGTACCGAGCTTTTTTTGGTAAAGCTCGCACCCGTGAGCGCCCAAATGGGCGAAGAAGTCTGAAAGCACCACCGTATCGCACTCATCAAAAAGCTCCTCAACGGGACGCAAAAGCGCATAGCGCTCCTCGAAGGTCATCTTTTCAAGCTGCTCCTCGGTTACGGCGTCCTCTATTCCAAACGAGCCGCAAGACGTACGGATAAGCGAGCTCATAACCGCGCCCGTACCAAGACTTTTACCTATATCAGCGCAAAGAGTACGGATATACGTGCCCTTAGAAACTCTGGCGTTAAGCATGTACTCGTCATTTCTTTCGGTTGGATAAAGCTCAAGCCTGTCAACGTAGACCTGCCTTGCTTTCCTCTCTATCTCCTTGCCCTCACGTGCAAGCTCAAGCAGCTTTTTGCCGTTAACCTTAATGGCGCTATACATTGGTGGGATTTGTTCAATCGCACCCGTAAACGCCGAAACGGCAGCTTTCACCTCATAGGAAGTCGGCATAGCGCCGCCGTACTCCGACAAAACTGCTCCCGTAATGTCCTCGGTGTCAGTGGTCAGTCCGAGCCTCATACCCGCAATGTATTCCTTAACGTCAGAGCAAAGAAACTCCGACGCCTTTACCGCCCGTCCGACCATAAGCACAAGCACACCCTCGGCAAGCGGGTCAAGCGTACCCGTATGTCCGACCTGCCTTGTACCGTAAAGCTTCCTTATTTTATACACCACGTCGTGAGACGTGCAGCCCTTAGGCTTGTAAAAGCACAGTACACCGTTGTTCATATTGCTTTAAGAACCCTTTCAAGCACAGCGCTTTTGGCAAGCTCAGGCGTAGCCGCCTCAACGGAAGCGCCCGCGGCTCGCTCGTGTCCGCCGCCGCCGAATATTTTACAAAGCTCGCTTGAGCTTATATTAAGCCCAGAGCGCATTGAAATTTTAAATTTTTCGGGAGCGTCTACGTCCTGCTTTAAGGTTATAGCAAGCTCAACCCCCTCGGTCTCTCTCATCTCCGAAACGAGCCCGCCGATATCGTCGTCGTTTGCTCCGCTGACACGGCGGAATTCGCCGGTTATAACCAGAAAAGCGACCCGTCCGTCAGCGTAATACTCTGTATTGTTGAGCATAAACTGCCTCGCCTTAAGCTCCGCGCGGCTCTTTAACTCAAAAAGTCTGTGGCAAACGTCGTAGTTATCAGCGCCGCCGTCGATAAGCTCCGCGGCAATACGCAGGGTTGTTGAGGTAACGTTAGAATATTTAAAGCAGCCCGTGTCTGAGGCTATGGCGGCGTAAAGCGCGGTGCAGGCGGCAGGCGTCATCTTAGCGCCCCTCATCTCCTCAAGCCTGCGGATAAGCTTATATATTATCTCGCCGCAAGCCGCCGCCTTTCCGTCAATGTAATTGTATTTGCCGTACTCCGAGCCAACGTGATGATGGTCCACTTTAAGACCGATAGTCGCTCCGTAGCGCTCGGCGTTATGACCGAGCAAGTGAAGCTCCGCTACGTCAATGGCGCAGACAAACGGCTTATCGCCGAGGTTTTCGGCATTTTTTTCGCCCTCACCGTCAAGCGCCGTAAGAAACTCAAGCCTTGCGGGGATTGCGTCAGCGCAAAGCACCTGCGCGGTCTTTCCTACCGCTTCAAGCGCGTATTTCAGCGCATACGCCGAGCCTACCGTGTCGCCATCGGGGCGCGCGTGGCAAAGAAATATAAAATTCTTCCTTTCAAGCAGCAGCTTTGCCGCCTTTTCAAGCGTACAGTTCATTTATTTACCAATCCTTTCTTAAAGGGTGTGTGTCATATCAAGCGGTATACCCTTTTCGCGTTTTCGGCGGTTATTCGGCAGACCTCGTCATAGCTCAGCCCCTTTATCTCGGCAAGCCTCATCGCAGTATACGCCATAAGCGAGGAATCGTTTCGCTCTCCTCTTTTCGGGTGCGGAGCAAGATACGGGCAGTCCGTCTCAATAAGCATTCTGTCAAGCGGAACACGGACGGCAACCTCTGGGAGCTTAGCGGCGTTTTTAAAGGTCAGAACACCCGAAAACGAGATGTACCACCCCATTTTTATAAGCTCGTCCGCCATTTCGGGACTTCCGCTGAAGCTGTGAAGTATACCCGTAACGCCCTTATATCTGCGGAGAATATCCATTACGTCTCCGTGAGCCTCACGGTCGTGAATTATTACGGGATAGCCCGTTTCCAAAGAAAGCTGAAGCTGAAGCTCGAACCACCTTTTCTGTATTTCACGGGGAACGTCGTCCCAATGGTAGTCAAGACCTATCTCGCCTATGGCTACGCATTTCGGGTCAGCAAGATAGCTTCTTAGCATGTCAAGCGATCTTTTCTCGCCGTAATCCTCAGCGGAAGCCGCATCGTTTGGGTGAAAACCAACGCTGAAATACATAAAACCGTACTTACGGGTTAGCTCAAACGCCTTCGGAATACTGTTAAACGAGCAGCCGACGTCCACAATAAAGCCAACGCCCTCCTTTTCAATAGAGGAAAGAAGCTCGTCTCTGTCGGCGTCAAACCGAGCGTCGTCGTAATGAGCGTGAGTGTCAAAAAGCGGATACCCGCCCTCAAAGAATGGGTTTTTCATTTATTTCTCCGATAAAAACAGGCGGACACTAAGCCCGCCCGTTTGTTGTCTTCTATATTTTGGTGGGCAAATCAGCTGAGGCTTGGTTATTTCCGAAAGATATACGGTTTATCGAAAGAATTTCACAGAAATCATTTATAATCGCTGCTTCGTATATATGCGAGGCGGCGATTATAGAAAAGTTTTTGCGGAGCTTTTTTCAAAAAGCGACCGTACTCCTTATCGGACATTGTCAATCCTTAGCTTACTCTGTCGCCTACGTTAGCGTCGTCAGCGGCAAACAGGAGACGAACTACTGCGTCAGGCTCATGACCGCCGGAAGCAACTATCATACCGTTGCTTTCCTCCTCGTTTCCGTTGATTTTCATCATACGGGGAGCGAGGTTAGCGACCATAATCACCTTCTTACCGATAAGCTCCTCAGGAGAATAGTACTTAGCGATACCCGAGAAAACCTGTCTTGTTTCAAAGCCGAGGTCGAGCTTGAATTTAAGCAGCTTCTTGGACTTCGGCACCGCCTCGCACTCAAGAACCTTAGCGACTCTCATATCAACCTTTACAAAATCGTCAAACACAACCGTGTCAGCAACGGGCTCGTATACCTTTTCAGCCGCTGCCTCCTCTACCTTTACTTCTTCCATTTTTGCTTCCTCTTTCTTTTCCGCAGTCTCACCCTTCTGAGCTGCAAGTCTTTCATAAAATTCCTTTTCGTCAATTCTCTTAAAGAGAACCTCTGCCTCACCCGTAGCCTTTCCGCAAACGAGAGCGCCGAACTCCTCGCTCATATCGTCCGTTCCGAGCGTAGCGAGAATTTTAGCCGCTGTGTCGGGAATAAAGGGCGAAAGCAGCGAAGCGCCAACCCTTATAGTTTCAAGCAGATTGTAAAGCACCGTACCCAAACGCGCCTTCGTATCCTCACTCTTTGCCAGCACCCAAGGGGTAGTTTCGTCAATATATTTATTTGCGCGGCTAAGCATATCGAAAATAGCCGAAAGAGCGTCGGAAACGTGATAGGTGTCCATCTTCTCATGCACCTTAGCCACCGTTTCCGCTACGCAAGCCTTAAGCTCTCCGTCTATCGCCTCGGAAGCGACGGGAGCCTGAATTACCGAGCCGAAATACTTCTTGTTCATCGAAACGGTACGGGAAACGAGATTTCCGAGATTGTTTGCGAGGTCGGTGTTGAACGCCGCTATCATACTGTCGTAGGTAATGCTTCCGTCAGAGGAATAAGGCATAGCGCTCAGAGTGTAGTAACGAACCCCGTCAACGCCGAAAAGCTCCGCAAGCTCGTCCGCGTACATAACGTTGCCCCTACTCTTGCTCATCTTGTCGGTTCCGAAATTCAGCCAGCCGTGGCCGTATATCTTCTTCGGAAGCGGAATGCCGAGCGCAAGCAGCATTATAGGCCAGTAGATTGTATGGAAGCGCACGATGTCCTTACCGATAACGTGAACGTCGCACGGCCAATACTTCTTAAACAGCTCGCCCTGCTCGTCTACCTCGTAGCCGAGGGCGGTGATATAGTTAGAAAGCGCGTCTATCCAGACGTATATAACGTGCTTCTCGTCGCCGGGAACGGGAACGCCCCAGGTAAAGGAACTTCTGGTTACGCAAAGGTCCTGAAGACCGGGCTTTAAGAAGTTGTTGACCATCTCCTTCAAACGCGCCTCAGGCTCGACAAAGCCAGGATTCTCCTCAATGTGTTTAAGCAGCCTGTCGGCGTACTTGCTCATTCTGAAAAAGTAAGCGTCCTCAGTCGCTCTCTCAACGGGACGTCCGCAGTCGGGGCACTTTCCGTCAGTTACCTGCGTGTCGGTAAAGAAGGACTCGCACGGAACACAGTAATGACCCTCGTACTGACTTTTGTATATATCCCCCTGCTCGTAGAGCTTTTTGAAGATACCCGTAACCGCCTTTTCGTGATAGTCGTCTGTCGTACGGATAAACTTATCGTACGAAGCTCCTACTAGCGCCCACATATCTCTTACCTTGGCGTAAACACCGTCAACGAACTCCTTTGGAGTAATACCCATCTCCTTAGCCTTCGTCTCGATTTTTATACCGTGCTCGTCCGTACCCGTAAGGAAGAATACGTCGTAGCCCATCTTACGCTTATAGCGCGCGATGGCGTCGGTAAGAATCACCTCGTAGGTATTTCCTATGTGCGGCTTGCCCGAGCAATAGGGTATTGCCGTAGTAAGATAAAATTTCTCTTTCATTGCTGTTACTTCTTTCTTAAAGTTTTATACCGTTTCTCTCAAAATTCTCAGCAGCTCCGCAAAATAACCCGGAAGCTCGCTTTCAAATTTCATATATTCGTTTGTTTTAGGGTGAACAAAGCCGAGCGACATCGCGTGAAGCGCCTGACCGCAGGCGAATTTCGGGTGCTTTTTTTCAAACGGAGTGTTGCCGCCGCCGTAAACGGTGTCAAAAAGCAACGGGTGTCCAAGCGACGCCATATGAACTCTAATCTGGTGAGTTCTTCCCGTTTCCAGCCGCATTTCGCAGTAGGAAAATCCCTTAAAGCGCTCAAGCACCTTGTAATGTGTCAAGGCTTCTCTGCCCTTTGGCGTTATAGCCATTTTCTTGCGGTCGGTTGCGTGCCTGCCTATCGGCTTATCTATCACGCCCTCGTCCGCTTTTGGGTTTCCGATAACAATAGCTCTGTATATCCTGTCCGCCTTATGCTCCTTTATCTGCATAGCCAGACTGTTGTGCGCCGAATCGTTTTTAGCCACGACCAGAAGCCCAGAGGTGTCCTTATCTATTCTATGCACTATTCCCGGACGGATAACTCCGTTGATGCCCGAAAGACCGTCTCCGCAGTGGTAAAGCAGAGCGTTTACAAGAGTGCCGGAATAGTTGCCGGCAGCGGGGTGAACGACCATACCCTTTGGCTTGTTAACGACCATCAGCTCGCCGTCCTCGTAAACCACGTCAAGCGGAATATTCTCAGGCAGAGCCGTGTCAGGTACAGGCTCAGGATAATCAATCTCCACGTCGTCGGTCTCGCTCACCTTGTAATTTTTAGGCTTTGGCGAGCCGTTAACGGTAACAAAGCCGTTTTCGATAAGCTTCTGAGCAGCGCTACGGGTTATCTGTCCAAGCTCGGAAACGTAAATATCAAGTCTTATCTCGCTCATATCCGCCTCCGCTTTTTACTCTCTGTCAGCGCCACCGTTTTCCGACTTAGCCGCCTTTTGCTTTTTGTAATTTCTGACCTCAGCCATTATATACCACAGAATAAGCAGACCCGCGCCAACGCAAACGAAGCTGTCCGCCCCGTTAAATATCCATTGCCAAAGCTTCGGGAACGCCCGAAAGTCTATAAAATCAATTACCTCGCCGTAGGCTATGCGGTCTATCATATTGCCTATACCGCCGCCCAGCACCATAGCCGCCGCCGTATAAAACAGCGCGTCCCCATCCTCCCATATCAGAATGAGAGCGACGAGGAAGATTATAAGGAGCATAGACAGCGACATAAACACCCATCGGTGCTCAGAAAAGCTGCCGAATGCGGCTCCGTCGTTTGTGATGTAGGTAAGGTGCAGTACGTCCTTTATTAGCGGAACTGTCTGCCCTATCTCCATATTTTTCATAACGGCGAGCTTAGTAAAAAAATCCGTAAGCAGCGTCGCTATGAGAACGGAAAGCGAAATTATCGCTCCCTTTTTAGTGATGTTAATTTTCAGTTTCATTTAGTACCTTTTTTCGAGGTAATGCCTTCTTGATTTGAACTGCACGAAAGTACGTTTCCTCAAAGAAACACACGTTTTTTGAAGAAGATATACGAAATATTCTTTTACACCGATAGTTCAAGCTGTCGGTGTAAAAGAAGCTTTTGCGCAGCTTTTCTCGAAAAGCGCGTATTCCTTTTAGAAAATGCTATTTCTTGTAATCAAAGTCCAAGTATGCGTTTACATCTCGGGCAGACGTACTCGCCGTCAACCTCAAACGCGTCAGAGGAATGCTTCCAGCAGCGAGCGCACTTCTCGCCCTCCGCCTCGCTTACCTCAACGGAAATAGCCTCGCCCTCGGCGACCTCTCCCTTGACAAGCTCAGTTCCCGAAACTATAAACACGTCGGAAAGCTCGTCCTGTGTGAAGCCGTTAAGGAAACCGTAGGTCTCGCCGTCAGCGGTGATAACCACCTTCGCCTCAAGGGACTTACCGATAAGCTTCTGCGCTCTTGCTACCTCAAGCGCGGAAAGAACGCTGTCGCGAAGCTCAAACAGCTTCTCGTAACGCTCCTCCTCAGCCTTAAACGGCTCGCTTTCGTCATACTCAGGCATATCGTTTAAGAGAACGTTTCTTACGTCGTCGGACTCAAGATGAGCCATAGAGCGCCATATCTCATCAGCGGTAAACACGAGGATAGGCGAGATAAGACGGGTAAGAGCCGAAAGAATCTTATACATTACGGTCTGCGCGCAGCGGCGAAGCTCGCCGTCCTTCGTCTCAACGTAAGCTCTGTCCTTAACAATGTCAATATACATCTTAGACATTTCAATGGTACAGAAATTGCTTACAGCGTGATAAACGTCGTGGAAGCGGCAGGCGTCGTACGCCTCTCTTACCTCTTTTACCAGCTTGTTGAGTCTGGCCAGCGCCCACTTATCAATATCAGGCAGCTTGCTTTCGTCAACCATATCCCTGTTGGGATCAAAATCCGTATCGGCAGTACCGAGGTTACCCATAAGAATACGGGCGGTGTTACGGATTTTCCTGTAAACCTCGGAGAGCTGCTTTAAGATATCCTTGGAGATTCTCGCGTCAACGGTAAACTCAACGGACGAAACCCACAGACGAAGGATATCCGCGCCGTAGGTGTCAATGACCTCCTTCGGAGAAACGGCGTTACCGAGGCTCTTGTGCATTGCCTTGCCCTCTCCGTCAACAGTCCAGCCGTGAGTAATTATCTTCTTGAACGGAGCGACGCCCTTGGAGGCGATAGAGGTGAGCATAGAGGACTGGAACCAGCCTCTGTACTGGTCTCCGCCTTCGAGATAAATATCGGCGGGAGAGGTGAGGTCGTCTCTTTCGTCAAGAACGCCCGCGTGAGAGGAGCCGGAATCGAACCAAACGTCCATGATATCCTTTTCCTTTGTAAACTCGGTACAGCCGCACTCGCATTTAAGTCCGGGAACAATCTCGGAGGCGTCCATATCGTACCAGGCGTTAGAGCCTTTTTCACGGAACAAAGCGGAAACCTTGGAAATGGTCTCCTCGTTTACGATATACTTACCGCAATCACGGCAGTAAAGTATCGGTATCGGAACACCCCAGTTACGCTGACGGGAGATACACCAGTCGTTTCTCTCTCTTATCATAGCGACCATTCTGTCCTTACCCCAAGCGGGTATCCACTGAATATCGTCGCAAGCCTTTACCGCCTGCTCGGTCATCTCCTTAACGGAGGCAAACCACTGCTCTGTCGCACGGTAGATGATAGGATTCTTACATCTCCAGCAGTGCGGATAGGGGTGAACTATTCTTTCAAGACCGAGAAGCGCGCCGCTTTCGGTGATATCGGCAAGGATAGCCACGTTAGCCTCAGCCGTAGTGAGACCCTCGTACTTACCCGCCTCAGCGGTCATCTTGCCCTTTGCGTCAACGGGAACGATAAGCTCAGGAAGTCCCTCGTACTTGCGCCATACGTCAAAGTCCTCGGCGCCGAAGCCGGGAGCCGTATGAACGCAGCCCGTACCGCTTTCAAGCGTAACGTGAGCGCCGCAGATAACGTAAGATGGTCTGTCCATAAACGGATGAGCCGCCTTCATTCCCTCCATATCTCTGCCCTTGAGCGTACCGAGAACCTCGTAGTCGCCAAGACCGACGGTTTTTGCGACGGTTTCGAGCAGCTCGCTGGCTATGATATAAGCCTCGTCTCCTACCTTAACGACGGAGTAGACGTAATCGGGGTTAAGACAGATACCGAGGTTGCCGGGAAGCGTCCAGGTGGTAGTTGTCCAGATAACGAAGTAAACCTTTTCGGGAACACCCGCAATGCCTCTTATCTTACCTCCGAGGTCGTCCGTAACCTCAAACTTAACGTAAATAGAGTCGCAGGGGTCGTCGTTATACTCAATCTCAGCCTCAGCCAGAGCCGTCTCGTCATAGGCGCACCAATAAACAGGCTTCATGCCCTTGTAGATATAGCCCTTCTTCGCCATCTCGCCAAAGACCTCTATCTGTCTCGCCTCAAATTCGGGAGCGAGGGTGAGGTAAGGTCTGTCCCAATCACCGATAACACCGAGGCGCTTGAAGCCCTCTCTCTGTATGTTAACGTAGGAAAGAACGAAGTCCTTACACTTGTTTCTGAAATCGGAAACGGACATAGAGCCGCGGTCAAGCTTGGTCTGCTTGATGATAGCGCTCTCAGCGGGCAGTCCGTGGCAGTCCCAGCCGGGAACGTAGGGCGCGCGGTAGCCGGTCATATTGTGATAACGGACGATAAAGTCCTTTAAAATCTTGTTGAGCGCGTGTCCGATATGGATATCGCCGTTAGCGTAGGGGGGGCCGTCGTGAAGGATAAAGGTAGGCTTGTCGGCGTTCTTCTCCATAAGCGCCTGATAAAGCTCGTGCTCCTCCCACTCGCCGAGCATGACGGGCTCGCGCTGAGGAAGATTAGCTCTCATCGCAAACTCTGTCGCGGGTAAATTAAGTGATTTTGAATAATCGGTAGCCATTTTTATGTTCTCCTAAATTTCCTGTATTTTCGCTGATTATTTATTATCGTTTGTGTCGACGTTAACGCCCTTGGGGGTGAGAAGGAAGGTTCTGTCTGAGGGGCGCTCTATCTTTCCGTTTACCGCGTAGATAACTCCCGCGACGTAGTCAAGCATTCTTCTGGCGTTGACGTCGGAAAGGTCGTCAAGGTTAAGGACTATCGTCTGTCCCACCTTTAAGCTATCGGCTATCTCGGTAGCCTCGTTAAGCTTCTTTGGACGCACGACCTTCATTTGAAGCACGTTCTGAACGGTCTCTCTTTTTACCGGTATAGGTTCGGGAATAATGGGCTGAAGTATCTCTTCCTCTTCATCGTAAGCGTTCATTCTTCTGTTGTTAAAAAGTGGCATGAATTTTTCCTCCTCGTATAGCAATCGGTTTTATGCAAATCAATTATTTTCTGCGTTTAGTTGGGGGTAAACCCTTTTTCCGAAAACGGCGCTTCCGACTCTTACCATAGTAGAGCCGCATTCCACCGCCTCGGCGTAGCTGTCCGACATTCCCATGCTGAGAACGTCCATTTTTACTCCCTCAATATCCTTCGCCTTAAGCTCCTCGAAAATCTGTTTCGTCTGCTTAAAGTATTCTTTATATTGCTCGGACGAGCATTTTGCGGGCGCCATAGTCATAACTCCCCGTATATCCAGCCCGTCAAGCTCGGCGACCCGCCGCGTAAAGTCCTCGGTGTTTTCCGGATAGACACCGCTTTTTTCCGCTTCCCTTGCGATGTTTATCTCGATAAGCACGGGCATTTTTATGCCCCTTGCCTTAGCCCTTTTCGATATTTCAAGCGCAAGCTCGTAGCGGTCAAGCGAATGTATCATATCCACCTTGTCGATTATCTGCCTCACCTTGTTGGTTTGCAGATGACCGATAAAGTGAACGGTAAGCCTGTCCTTTTCAAGCGCGCCGTACTTTTCGAGCAGCTCCTGAACCTTGTTTTCGCCTATAATTAATGCGCCCACGCGCGAGCTTAAAGCGTTTATCACCTCGGCGGACACCGTCTTCGTAGCTAAAAGAAGCTTGACGTCCTCTCCGCCCGAGGCGGTACGTATTCGGGAAAGCACGCCGCCAAGATTGGCTTCAACCGTCTTTATGTATTCACTGTTCATACGGCGCCCTCCTTTGCGGCAAATCAAAATCGCTATGTTCGATAATTATAACATAATTTAATTATTATTTATTATATCAAACGCAGAATTTACAATAAGTTTAAATTTGTCCTCGCCGCAAAGCTCGTCAACGTATATCCATTTTACGTTTTTGTTTCGGCGGAACCAAGTGAGCTGGCGCTTGGCGTAATTTCTTGACGCCTGCTTAATCAGAGCTACAGCCCCGTCAAGTGAGCAGTATCCGTCAAAATAGCTTAGAATTTCCTTGTATCCTATGCCGTCAGAGGCGGTAGACGCGCGAAATTCCTCGCAGTCAAGTCCTCTGACCTCATCGATAAGTCCGCTTTCGAGCATAATATCCACACGTCTGTCTATTCTGTCGTAAAGCGTCTGGCGGTTACGGAAGTCAAGCCCGATAATCACCGACTCGTACGGAGGCTTAATACACCTCGACTGCTCGTCCCAAGCGCTTTTGATTTTACCCGTAACGTGAAATATTTCGAGCGCGCGGATAACGCGCTTGACGTTGTTCATATGGATAGCCTCAGCGGAAACGGGGTCTATGGCAGTTAACATGGCGTGAAGCTCAGAGGGCGTTTTCTTCTCCATTTCTGCTCGGAAGATTTCGTCCTTACCCGCGTCGGAGAAACCCGAAATGCCGATAACGCTGTCAAGATAAAGCCCCGTGCCGCCGCAGAAAACCACCCGCTTACCGCGGCTTTGAATGTCATCAATCGCCTTTTTGGCGAGGAAAGCGTAATCGGCGCAGGAAAATTCGCCGCTTGGCTCGATGACATCGATAAGATGATGTGGAATTCCCCTCATCTCCTCGCCGCTCACCTTGGCGCTTCCTATATCCATACCCTTGTAGACCTGAACGGAGTCGCAGGAAATGACCTCGCCGTCCAAAAGCCTCGCAAGCTCGACAGCCAAAGCCGTCTTACCCGAAGCAGTCGGTCCCACAACGGCTATGATTTGGCTATTTTCAGATGATGTAACGCTCACTTAGTTCATCTCCCAAAGAAATTTTCGCTTTCTTGAAAGAAAGCTTGCAAAGAACTTCCTTTACAACGTTCTACCGCCGTTTTTGTGTAATATCCGACTTCACAATGGCGGCAGTCCGTTGTAAAGTAGGTTTTTGTAGCATTTTTTCAAAAACAAAACCCTCGGGCGATAAAACAAACGAGTGCTTCGTCATCAGAAATATCCGAAAACCGAGCTTTGCCGTAAAATCAAGCTGTAAGAAATACCCCTTTTCGAAAAGACTGTACGAAGTAATCTCTTACACCGATAATCCCCCATACAAAAGCTCCGATTTCTTAAAACATTCGGGCTATCGGTATAAGAGAGTTCTTTGCGCAGCTTTCTTCCAAGAAAGCGCGTATCTCTTCCAGCTCGACTTTACGCCAAACCCCCGTCTTTTGATATTATCAGGTCGGCGATGACCGCCGCGGCAATGCTTTCAACGCAAGGTAACGCCCTTATCGCGATACACGGGTCGTGTCTGCCGTTCACAGTAATTTTGGCGTTCTCCATTCTGGAAAGCGAAACGGTATCCTGCTCAATGCTAATCGAAGCCGTAGGCTTGAACGCCACGCGGAAAACTATCGGCATACCGTCGCTTATTCCTCCGATAACGCCGCCGCAGTTGTTGGTTCTCGTAACCACCCTGCCGTCCCTTATCTCAAACGGGTCGTTATGCTCGCTTCCACGCATTTTCGTCGCCTCAAAGCCAAGCCCAAACTCAATTCCGCGCACGCCGCCAAGCCCGAACATCGCACCCGCAAGCCTGTTTTCTATTCCGTCGTACAGCGGATTGCCGTATCCGGCGGGCAAGCCGAGAATTGCGCACTCAACCACTCCGCCAAGCGAATCCCCGTCCATAACGGCGTCCGAAAGCGCCAGCGTCATCTTCTCAGCGCTTTCCCTGCTAAGCGTGGGAAGCGTTTCCCCCGCAAGCGCTCTTTCAAAATCGCTTGCGTTCACATCGGTAAGCGAAAACGGCTCGTCCTTAATACCGCCGACGGAATAAAGATGCGTACCGATAACGATACCCTTTTTTTCAAGCATCTGCTTCAAAATACCTCCCACAGCGCACAGCGGCGCGGTCAGACGCGCGGAAAAATGACCTCCGCCGCGAAGGTCAATGCCGCTTCCGTAACGCATCTGCGCGGTATACTCGGCATGAGACGGACGAGGCGTATCGGCAAAGCCCTTGTAGTCGCCTGAACGGACGTTTTTGTTGTATATCTTAGCCGTAAGCGCTTCCCCGTCGGTAACGAGAGCGTCAGTCATTCCCGTCTCGAAAACGGGAAGGTCCTCCTCTTTTCTCGGCGTAGTGAACGGAAGGTTACCGCCCTGTCGGCGCTTCATAAAGGCAAGAAGCCTGTCCTTGTCCACGGCAAAGCCCTTAGGCAGTCCTGCCGCCGTACACGAAACGAACTCGCCGTGCGACTCACCCTCAAGCATGAATTTTAAATTTTCTCCGAAATAAGAACGCATAGTTTTTCTCCGAAAATGTATTATGTAATAAGTATCGCGCAAAGGCAGTAAATCCCCATCTCACGTCTTAGACGTGGCTTAAGATTGGCTTCTATAAATCTTGCGCCCTTGGCACAATAACTTTTTCTTTGATTAAAAATAGACCCATTTAATTTCGAATTTTATTCTGCGACAATCAGTAAGTCGCAGCTTTGCTTCGCAAAGACACAAAATTCTGGCGGACAACGGACATTATGTGTAAATTTGAGTTACAAAAAGAAAAGGTCGAAGGAGAATTTCGCTCTCTGCGGAGAGCGAGGAGAGCTCCGCGCCCTCCACCTCGCGAGCTTTTGAAAAAGCTCGATCAAAACCTTAAAATAAGGTTATTTTGAAACCCTTTCCAGCGCCTCAAAAAACGTCGGAAACGACTTGTTCACCGCTTCGGCACCGAGTATCTCGACCTCTTTTTCACAAAGCGCGGAAGCGATAGCGGCGCTCATCACTATTCTGTGGTCGCCCGCACCGTCAACCGTACCGCCGCGGAGCCTGCCCGTACCGAATATTCTCATAAAGTCCTGCCCGACCTCGACGTTTCCGCCAAGCGCGCGTATCAGTGCAGCGGTCGTTTCAATCCTGTCGCTTTCCTTAATGCGAAGCCTGCCCGCGTTGTATAGCAGACTTTCGCCCTTTGCGCCGCACGCCAGCACCGCAAGTATCGGGAAAATATCCGGGAACTGCGAAACGTCAACGGAAAAAGGCTTTATCTGCCCTTTCTTTACCGTCAGCGCTCCGTCCTGCCACGTAACCTCAGCGCCCGCGTCTTTAACTGCTTGCGCTATCGCCCTGTCGGGCTGGAGACTGTTTTCATCTAACCCGTAAAGCGTAATTTCACCGCTAAGCGCCGCAAGCACAACGAAAAACGAGGCACCCGACCAGTCGCCCTCGACAGTATACGAGCCTGGCGTTTTATATGTATCGTATATCTCGGCGCGCCCCATAGAGCACACCGCGCCCGTCTCACAGTCAAGCCTGTAACCGCCGAAATACCCCTCGATTTCATCGGCGCGGAGCTTTTTCCATTGCGCCCCGAACCTTGAAAGCGTCTTAACGGTCATATCCGCGTACAACTCTGATTGAAGCGGAGAGGACATAAGTATCTCGCACGGCTCGTTAGTAAGCGGCAAAGCCATAAGCAGTCCGCTGACGAACTGCGAGCTGACGTTGCCGGGCAGAACGTATCTGCCGCCCGAAAGCCTTCCCGAAACGGTAAGCGGAAGCAGGTCTGCCGTAACCTCGCACCCCTTGCGCCTCAGCTCCTCGGTAAGCGGAAGCATAGGTCTTTCGGGGAGCTTGCCGACGCCCGAAAAGGACGTCTCCTTACCGAGCGCCGCAGCGACGGGTATGAGAAATCTCGCCGTCGAGCCGCTTTCTCCGCACCGCAGCGAGCCGCCGCCGTAGGCCCTGCCTCTGACCGAATATCCACCGCGGGTGCGCTCAACCGAAGCGCCGAGAGCATTAAGACACTCGGCTGTCGCCTCGATATCGGCGTTTAGCGCGTCAATTTTTATCTCCGTCTCACCCTCGCAAAGCGCGGCGCATATAAGCGCTCGGTGAGCGTCCGACTTTGAGCCAACGGCATTAAGGTCGCCGCACACCTCGGTAATCCTAACCCTTTTAATCATTTTCAGCTTCCTATCGCCTTTTTAAGTATATCCGAAAGCGCCGACATATCGGTTTTATAAAGAACCGTATCGCCAAACGACCTCGGAAGCGCAAGCGTTATCTTGCCGCCCACACGCTTTTTGTCGCTCTGCATAGCGGCGAGCAGCTCGGCATGAGAGCAGCCGCTTTCAATCGGCAGTCCGTAAAGAGCGCACAGCTCCTTTACCCTCTCTACCTCGCCCTTTTTGCAAAGTCCAAGGCTTTCCGCCGCCGAAAACGCCATAACCGTACCGATAGCAACCGCCTGACCGTGAGTGAAGCGGTTATCCGTCGCCTTCTCCACCGCGTGCCCGAAGGTATGACCGAGATTGAGCAGCTGTCGCTCGCCCGTATCACGCTCGTCTCTCTGCACGATATCCCTTTTTATCGAAACGCATTCCGCTATTATTTGGGAAACGTCCTCTCCGTCCTTTATTCTTTCTGCAAGCTCCGCTTTGCATATCGCCGCGTATTTTATGACCTCAGCCATACCCGAGGCGTATTCCTTTTCGGGAAGCGTTTTGAAGACTTGCGGGTCGCATATAACCATGCTTGGCTGCCAGAACGCGCCTACCTGATTTTTCAGTCCTCCGAGATTTACGCCCGTCTTTCCGCCCACAGAGGAATCCACCGCCGCGAGAACCGTGGTCGGTATCTGCAAAAAGCCAATCCCCCTCTGATAGATAGCCGCCGCAAAGCCCGTAACGTCTCCCACTATTCCGCCGCCCAGCGCTATAAGCATATCCGAGCGAGTGTAGCGCTTTTCCGCGAGAAACGCGAGTATCTGCTCAACCGTCTGCATAGTCTTGTGCTTTTCGCCATGAGGGAAGACGAAGCTCTCACATAAAACTCCCTGCCCGTCAAGAGAGGCGCAAAGCCCGTCAAGATAAAGCGGAGCGACGTTGTCATCAGTGATTATACAGAAGCGCTTCCCGCCGAAATTCGAGGCAATCAGCTCACCCGCAAGCGACAAAAGTCCGTTTTCGATAAGAATGTCATAGCTTGCCGAGCAGGAAACGTTAACCCTGATCATCATCTTCCTCCAAATCCGCGCCATTCGGCATAACGTCCATAAGAATAGCGTTAATCCTGTTTCCCCTCTCAATAGAATTATCGTAAATGAAATTGAGAAGCGGTGTCTCGCGCAGATTTATGCTTCTGGCAAGGTGCGTACGCAAAAATCCCGCCGCGCTTTTAAGCGCCGCCTTTATATCCTTCTCGGTATACTGCCTTGAATAAAAGGAATAATACACGTTTGCCGTCTTTAAGTCCTTTGCGCAGTCAACGTCCGTTACCGAAACGACGCTGTTTGCTATTCTTGGGTCCTTTAGCTGTCTTATCGCCTCCGCAAGCGCGTGGGTAAGCTCACCGTTTATTCTTGTAAGTCTGTGTCCTGCCATTTATTATATCCGTACCTTTCGTATTTTTCTTTCATCAGGCAAAGAAGAATTCCCTGTCTATTTTGTATTCGCCGTTTTCGAGCTTAACTCCGCACTGGCATTTCTTTGCGATATCAAAAAGCTTGGCGCCGTCTATCGGGATAATGTTGTGAAGGTCGTTAAACAGAAGCGAGGCTTCCTTGTGGAAGCGTGCGGTGGTCATATATATTCCTCTTGTACCCTTATCGACGTAAAACGCCCCCACGAACTCCTTTAATTCCTTTAACGTAACGTTTGTTCCGCTTTTCTGCTTGCACTGAACGAGTATCTTGTCCTCAAAGCCAAGCTGGTCGGAAACTGTAAGGATAACGTCTATTCCGCCGTCGTCGCTTCCGCCTATAACGTTGCAGTAGCCCACCCTCATACCGATAGACCTGTAATATTTATCAAGCAGAATGGCGCTGTAATTTTCAAAAAACTCACCGCCCTTGGAGTTAAGCAGAATGATAAACTCCTCAAAGAGCGATTTAGGCTTTTTAATAACTATCGTCTCAGGCGACAGCGTATATTTTCCGTAGGAATAGCTCAGCTTTTTTCTGCGTACAAGGTCGCTTGTAAGGTGTCTGACCATTATTTCAATGCTGACGTCGTCATCAAGCGTAAGCGTCTTGCTCGCTCCGAAATAATCAAGCGCGCGGTCGGTTATTTCTCTTAGAGTAAGGGCAGACTCCTTGACCTGCTCAATGATATACCTTGAAATCTCCGCCTCGCGGGCGATGACTTGCGGTTTTTTCTTCAAGGCTATCTCTCCGTACTCGTTTACCTCTAAATCGCCGTACTGCTCCATTCGCTTGATGGCGGTACCGATTATGCTCTTATACTGAGCCAGCACTGCCGAAGCGGAAAGGTCAAGCTTATCAACGTCTGATAACGGAGAGCGCTCGACAAGGCGTTCGATAAGTACACCGCGTTTAAGCCTTCCGTCCTTTAAGACTTCGGGAATATCGGACTTAATTTTGTTCAGATAGAGCTTATAGTCTCTTTTAAGTTCTTCGGCAGTCATCATCTTTTCCTTTCGGCGCTTGGCGCATACTTATATTTATATATTAATACACAATAATTATACAACCAAGCTCCGTGTTTGTCAAGGTTAGTAGCTTTATTTTTACATAAAAAAGCCGAGTCTGTATGCGTAGCGCCATTAAAGGCACTACGCAACTAAGTTTGCCCTTGCGTGCAAGTGAAGTTTACTCTGTAAGTGAAGTTATCCCACGGATAGTGAAGTTTCGCCTGTGGCGAAGCAGGCAAACTCAACTTCACTTTTGCGGTAGCAAAAACTTCACTGCGTGTAGCAACTTCACTTTCGCTTGAGCGAAAACATCACTAAACTCGTATTCATGACTACAAATGCTACGCTTGTAAATAAAAGAGGACGAGGAGCTTTGATTCACTCCTCGTCCTTTTCCCATCAGGTACTATTATTTTACGCCTTTTCCGCTGCGGCGTCCTTAGCCTTCTTTTCGGGCTTTTCAATCTCACCCGCCCTTTGAAGCACCATTTTGGTAAGCAGAGGACCGACAAGCTCGTAAACCAGCGTAGCGCAAAGCACGACGGCTCTTATCTGAACGCCTATCTCGTTCATTCCGAGCGCCGCGAAGGTCTCAACGACTATCTGGCTCATACCGATAGCGACACCCGCCTGGGGTAAGAGGGCGACCCCGAGGTATTTTCTGACCTCCTTGGTCTCACCCACTACCGTGGAGCCAAGTCTTGCTCCGAAATATTTTCCCGCCGAACGAAAAACGAGGTAAGCTATTCCGAGAATTCCGACGGTAGGAATTATTTTCAGATCAAGCTCCGCGCCCGAAATGATGAAGAACAAAAGAAATATAGCGGGAGTCCAATGCTCCGTCAAATCTATCATCTTTTCGCTGTCATTGTAGAAATTCGCCATAACCGCGCCTATCGCCATGCAAAGAAGCAGCGACGAAAGGTTAAAGAGCGAGGCTATTGACGTTCCGAGGAAAACCGCGCAGATTATCGAGGTAAGACGGTTGTTTCTTGAATGGAAAAATCCAAGTCCAAAGGTAAGGATAACGCCGATTATCGAACCCACAATCAGCGAAAGCGCGATTTCTATAAGCGGATCGACGAGCATATGGAATACGTTCACACCGCCGCTTGAAACGGTCAGCTTAGCTATCGCGATAGAAATTGAGAACACCATCAGACCGATAGCGTCGTCAAGCGCGACGACGGGCATAAGAATATCCGTAACTCTACCCTTAGCGTTGTACTGATGAACTATCATAAGAGTAGCGGCGGGCGCGGTAGCGGTTGCGATAGCGCCGAGACAGATAGCGACCGCAGGCTTGATGTTAAGCACGGGAACAAGCAGAAGCAGACCGATATCAACGAGCGCCGTAGTAACGAGCGCCTGGAAAAAGGTAATGACTATAACGCTTTTTCCTATCTTGCGAATCTTTGAAATACGGAACTCACCGCCAATCGAGAAGGCGATAAATCCGAGCGCGACGTTAACGAGAAGCGTAAGAGAGCTTATCCACGTGTCGGGTATTATCTGAAATACCGACGGACCGATAAGAACACCCGCCACAAGATAACCCGTAACGTTGGGAAGCCCCAGCTTTTTCACTATTCGGTTGAAAATAAGGCCAACGAGTATGGCTGTACCGAGCGAAAGGAGAACGTCCTGAGAAAAGAATTTGCCTATGAAGTTAAAAACCTCCAAAAAAATCAACCTGCCTTTATACTTCAAAAGTGTCGTTACACGATTTGTTTTATATTATACTCCTATAATTTAGGTTTTTCAAGTCGTTTTTTACATAAAAAATCCCACCGAAGTGGGATTTATTTTGTATATTTTTGCGACTTAGCCTCAAAGACTCTCTGCTATCCTGCGGGCAGTTTCCAAAACGGCGGAGTCCTTTCCCGTTTCTATCTCAGTATCACACACCTTGCGGTAAAGCGGAAGCCTTGCCGAGTAAAGCTGCTTTATTCTGTCCTGACCGCCTGCGGATAGCGGTCTGCCGTCCGTCGCGAGCAAAGAAATGTCTCTGTTGATGAAGAACACCCTGCCGTTCTGGCGGAGCAAAGCGTGATTTTCGGGAACAGTAACACAGCCGCCGCCCGTCGCTAAAACTAACCCGGAACGCTTGGTAAGCTCACGAAGCGCCTCAGTCTCTGCCATGCGGAACGCAGCCTCGCCGTCCTCGGTTATGATTTGCGCCGGGGTGCGTCCAAGCCTTTCGGCAAGGTAAGCGTCGCAGTCGACAAACTCACGTCCAAGAAGCCTCGCAAGCTCCTTTCCCACCGAGCTTTTACCGCAGCCGGGCATGCCCACAAGTGTAACGTTTCTCACTAAACGGTTGACCTCGTTATACACTCGCTCGATAACGGCGCTATCATACCTTGCGCCAAGAAAGAATTCCGAAGCCTTAGCGCCCTGCGCCACCAGCATATAAAGACCGTCCGTATAAGCAATTCCCTTTCTCTCAGCTTGAAGCAAAAGAGATGTCTTTTCAGGGTTATAAATGAGGTCGGCAACACCCGTAAGCCGTGAAAACAGGTCAAGGTCTACCGCCTGAGCGCCGTTTTTGGGGTACATACCGACGGGAGTTGTGTTGACTATTATCTCGGCGTCGGCGTGCCTTTGAATGTTATCGTAATTGTCCTCGCCGCTTCGGGAGATAACAGTAACGCTGCTCGCGCCCATATCCCTCAGCGCGCAGCAAACGGTCTTGCTTGAGCCGCCGCTGCCAAGCACCAGGCACTTTTTACCCTCAGGCTCTATATTGGCTCTCCTGAGCATAAGCTGAAACCCGAAATAGTCTGTGTTGTAGCCGGAAAGCGAGCCGTCCGATTCCTTAACTACCGTGTTTACGCTTCCGATAGCCTTCGCCTCCGGCGATATTCTGTCGCAGTACCTCATAACAAGCTGCTTATAGGGTATCGTTACGTTTATCCCCTCAAACTCTCTCTTTTCAAGAAACGGCGCAACCTCGTCCTCATTCATCGGAAAAAGCCTGTAAGTATAGTCGCCCAGTCCCGCGTGTATCTGCGGAGAAAAGCTGTGTCCGAGGGGATTGCCTATAAGCCCGTAAATTTTTCCCATTTTTTATTCGTCCTCTTGTTTTCTGCTTAGAAAATCCGTGTCAAAATTAATAATACACTCGCATTCAGGCACCGTTTTTCTCACCCCGTCAGAAATGACCGAGCGAGCCGTTTTTTCATCAACAATCGCACCCGTAGGCAGCAAAACGTCAAAAATAACGTTTATATGCCCCGCCGCCCTTACCACTCTTAAATCGTGATAGGTGGCTTTTTTGTTTACCGTTTTCACAATATCGGGAAGCGCCTTGTTAAGCTCTATAAGCACCTCGTCATTTAAATCAACGGGGTCCATGTGTATCATTGCCAGACAGTTAAGCTCCCGCATTATCCTGCCTTCAACCCCGTCTATCGCCTCGTGAAGCCTGATTACGTTCTCATCGCTCGACACCTCGCAGTGCAGCGAAACCATAAGACGCCCAGGCCCATAGTCGTGAACTATCATATCGTGCAGACCGATAACCAGCGGCTCGGAAAGAGCTATCTCCTCAACCCGACGGACAAGCTCTGCCGACGGCGGCTGCCCCAGAAGCGGCGAAACCGTCTCCCTTGCCGCCCTTACGCCAGCGTAAAGGATAAAAAGCGAAACCGCCAGACCGCACATAGCGTCAAGATAGACAAACCCGGTAAGCTTGGCAACCGCCGAGCTTATAAGCACCACGCCCGTGGAAATCATATCGGCAAGGCTGTCAGAGGCTGTGGCGAGCATAGCTGACGAGCCGATTTTTTTGCCGTAACGTCTGTTGTAAAGACAGATGTAAAGCTTTATAGCGATACCCGCCAAAAGAATGATAGCGGTAAGCAGGCTGAACTCAGGCAAGGTCGGTTCAATTAAACCCGTAACAGACGATTTAAGCAATTCAATACCCATCAGGATTATCATAAACGATACGATAAGCCCCGAAATATATTCCATTCTGCCGTGTCCGAAGGGGTGGTGCGGGTCAGGACGTTTTTCGGAGAGCCTAAAGCCGACTAAGGTTATAATCGACGAGCCGGCGTCGGAGAGGTTATTGAAGGCGTCCGCCATTATCGCTATTGAGCCTGAAAGCAGACCGCAGATAAGCTTAGCGGCAAACAAAAGGACGTTTAAGAAGATACCTGAAAGACCGCATATCTTACCCGTAACCGCCCTTTTTTCCGTTTCCGACTTATTTTTGGTGAAAATTTTAACTAAAACCGATACCATTTTTATTAACCGTTAGACAGAGCCGCGCCTATAACAGTTCCGAACTGCGAATGCTCAGGAATAATGAAATTGACGTCAAGCATTTCTCCAATTCCCTCGAAAAGACGCTTAGCCTGAGGGATATTGGTCAGGTTGCCAATAAGAACTATGTCTTTGAGACCCTTGGTTCTTGCGGCGAACTTAGCCGTAGTACCCACCGCCTCAAACACCATATTAAGTATACCGAGAGCGAGATCACCCTTCTCCGCCAGATCGCTGAGCTTTCCGAAATTAGCCACTGTAAGCTCCGGCTGCATAGCGGAAAAATCACCCTTCTTGGTAATATGCTTTATTTTGAGGTCAACTCGGTTGAGGTCGCCCTCCTCCGCAAGCTCGTAGATATGCTTTACGTTGTCCATTCCGAGAATAAGTCTGGAAAGACCCATAAGCGTACCGCCGCCAATACCCGTACCGCCGAGATACTCAATGCTTCCGTCCGAATCGGCGTAAACACAGGCGCTGCCCGTACCGAGACTCGTGATAAGCGCGCGGTCAAGACCGGAGAGGTAGAGACCGCCCCTGCCTATGCTTTTGAATTCCGAAACCTTCTGGCATTTAAGGCTGTAAATTCCTTTTTCAAGGAAAGAAGCTCCGACACCCGTAACCTTAATTCCTTTAATGTCCGAAAGCGCGAGTCCGTTTTCAGCGGTGAACTTGCCGAAAGCGCCGTAAATAGACGTTATCTGGTCGCTACCCCTTACAAACATAGGCTCGATAAGATTTTTATTTTCATCAAAGCCGACTATCTTTGTAGTGCTTCCGCCGACGTCGATACCGAGAACAGCTTTCATTTTATCTCTGTCCTTTCCTAAAATTTTTAAATATTTTATGCGTATATGATACCACAAATTCCCACTAATTTGTTTAACTTTATGTAAACAATGGCAGTAGCGGACCACAGCTCTGACGGAGCTTTCAGGTTCAGACGCCCCTGACGGAAGCAGCCTTTCAAAACGTTTGGCTTTTATTCGTAAACTTTACACAAAATTCAACAAATTTCATAAATAATGTAGTACAATAGTATTATGGATTATTGTACCCACAAGATATTGACATAAAGGAAGAACCAAAAATGCGCGATTTATCTGCAAAAAAGCTATTTGTATTCGATATGGACGGTACTATATACCTCGGGGATAAAGTTTTTCCAAAGGCTGTCCGCCTTATCAAACGGCTTCGCGCCGAGGGAAAGCAGGTGCTTTTCTTTACCAATAACGCTTCTCACAGCGCCGAGTTTTACGTTAAGAAGCTTATGCGCCTTGGCTTTGAGCCTCGGGAAAACGAGATAATGACCTCCGGCGACGTAACTATTGAGTTTTTAAAGAAAAACCGCGCAGATAAAAAGGTCTACCTTCTCGGCACGCCGGAGCTTGAAGGCTCGTTCAAAAAAGCCGGTATCAAGCTAAGCGAAGGCGCCGATCCAAAAAGTGGCGATATAGTTATCACCTCCTTTGACACCACCCTAACCTACGACAAGCTCAGCAGAGCCTGCCGCCTCATTATGAACGGCTCGGAATACCTCAGCACCCACCCCGACTTCAACTGTCCCACCGAGGACGGCTTTATTCCCGACAGCGGAGCTATCTCCGCCTTTGTTACCGCCTCAACGGGCGTTACTCCCCGATATTTCGGCAAGCCCTATTCCGAAACAATGGATATGATCTGCTCGGTAACGGGCGTTGATAAAGAGGACGCAGCCGTAGTAGGAGACCGCCTCTATACCGATATCGCAATCGGTAAGCGCAGCGGAGTTACCGCAATTCTCGTGCTGACGGGCGAAACCTCCGAAAAGGACCTTGTCGTTCTTGACGAGGGCTCTTATCCCGATTTAGTTCTCGCGGACGCGGAAGAGCTTGAAAAAACAATTTTCAGTAATTAATTGCCGTAAATGAGATGACAAAAGCCACTATGCGTAATAAATAGGTATAATAAATGTTCAGAAAAATGCTCACCCTCAGCTTTGATGACGGTACCGTACAGGATAGGCGTCTAATCGAGCTCATAGATAAATATAACCTTCGCGCAACCTTCAATTTGAACTCCGGATTCTTCGGGCGAAAGCACTGTATAACCCACTCCGGCTTCAACGTTTGCCACGATGAGATAGAAGCAAGCGAGGCGCGTTCGCTCTACCGCAATCACGAGGTAGCGGTCCACACCGTAAGCCACCCGAATCTAAAAAAAGTTCAAAGCGACGGCGAGATTATCCGACAGGTGCTTGATGACCATAAGGCGCTGACCGAGCTTACGGGCAAGGAGATATTCGGTATGGCTTACCCATGCGGCGGCGACTGCTACGATGAAAGAGTCATAAAGCTGATATCCGAAAGCACGCACGTCCGCTACGCCAGAACTACAAGCAGCCACCGTACCTTCGCGCTTCCCGAAAATTTTATGACCTGGCACCCCACCTGCGACCAGCGTGACGATGACCTTTTCGAGCTTGCCGAGCGTTTCATTGCCGCGGAGCCGACCGAGGACATGCTTTTCTACGTCTGGGGACACAGCTTCGAGCTTGACAAGCCCGACAAAAGCTGGGACAGATTTGAAAAATTCTGCGAAACTGTTTCCGCTAAACGCGATATAATCTATATGACCAACGGAGAGGTCTATAACTATATCACCAAAAACCGCAAATAAAGCATTTTATTTCTATTAATTTCTAATAATAAACAAATTTTGACACAAAGGACACAAGAATGTTATCTACTGTATATAGCGCAGGAATAAGCGGCGTAGACGGATTTACAGTTACCGTTGAGTGCGATGTCAGGAAAGCGGTGAAGGCAGATTTCCAGATAGTCGGTCTCCCTGACGCCGCGGTAAAGGAAGCGAAGGAGCGTATTCGCTCCGCTTCGGAAAACAGCGGCATAAATTTTCCCGACGGCGAAATAGTCATCAATATGGCGCCAGCCGACACAAAGAAAAGCGGTACCGCTTTTGACCTCGCCATGCTTATAGGAACGCTTCGCTCCGCGGGGGTTATCGACAAAAGCCTTCCTTTTAATAATAAGGCGTTTCTCGGAGAGCTTTCGCTTTCCGGCGCTGTACGCTCGGTAAGAGGAGCGCTTTGTATGGTAATCGCTTTAAAGCAAAAGGGCTTCACCGACATTTTCGTGCCTATGGAAAACGCAAAGGAAGCGTCTGTTGTCAGCGGAGTAAACGTCTACGGCGTCGAGGATCTTCGCTCGCTGCTGCTCCACTTAAACGGAAAAGCTCCGCTTTCTCCCATGAAATTTGACCCGAATATGCTCTCGGCAAAGGAAAACGGATATACGCTTGACTTTTCCGACGTAAAGGGTCAGGCAAAGGCTAAGCGCGCAATGGAAATAGCGGCGGCAGGAGGACACAACCTGTTGCTTATAGGCCCTCCGGGAACGGGAAAGAGTATGCTCGCCAAGCGACTTCCGACAATTCTGCCAGATATGACCTTTGATGAGGCTATTGAGGTTACGAAAATATATTCCATAGCCGGAATGCTTCCGCACGACGTCTCTCTTGTAACAAACCGTCCCATTCGCTCCCCTCATCACACAATGTCGGGCGCGGCTCTTGCGGGCGGCGGAATAAATCCAACTCCGGGCGAAATATCGCTCGCCCATAACGGCGTTTTGTTTTTGGACGAGCTTCCCGAATTTCCAAGGCAGGTAACCGAGGTGCTGCGTCAACCGCTTGAGGACGGCGAGATAACCATTACAAGAGCAAACGGAAAGATACGTTTTCCGAGCTCGTTTATGCTTTTGTGCGCAATGAATCCCTGTAAATGCGGCTACCGAGGACACCCCACCCACCCTTGCGCCTGCAAGCTTGATGACGTAAGGCGTTACCTTTCGAGAATTAGCGGACCGCTTCTTGACCGAATAGACATTCAGGTTGAAATGCCGTCGCTCACCAAGGACGAGATATCGGAAATGTCCGCGGGCGAATCCTCGGAGACAATTCGCAAGAGAGTCAACGAGGCGAGAGCCTTCTCCGCCAAGCGCTTTAAGGACGGCTCCGGTGTTTACAGCAACGCCAAAATGACCGCAAGACAGATACGCGATTACTGTGTGCTTGATAGCGAGGCGCGTCAGCTGATGTCGGACGCCTACGAGAATATCGGTCTATCCGCCAGAGGCTATGACAGAGTGTTGAAGGTCGCCAGAACAATAGCGGATCTTGACCGGAGCGAAACCATTCGAATGGAGCACGTAGCTGAGGCAATCCAGCTCCGTTCACTTGACAGAAGCTATTTCTGAACCACCGAGCAGCGCCGTCAGGGCGTTGCGATTTATCGGTTGTAAATAAGCATTTTTTTCATCTGATTAATAATATTCAGCATTGTCATTCAGCGCATTTTTAAAAATAAAATATTGATTTTTTAGTGCCTAAAAATGCCAAAAGGACAAAAATTGCTCATGGCTTCGTACATAAAAAATTTACCTATGTTTTTTATGAGTTTTCCACACCCCCTGTGGAAAACTACGCCAAAAACCACTTCTTTGAGTAAACATGCACCCGTCTTCTTATTGATAAAGGTCGAAAATATGGAAAACTCTGTGAAAAAATATGGAAAATTTAATTATCCAAAATTTTACAATAGATAAAAATTTTCAGGACGTCTGCAAAAAAATCAACATGATATCTAACCTTAAAAATCGCAGAAAGGAATACTGATTTGAATTTTATACAAAATGAAACCTGCTGCTTCACAGGACACCGTATAATAGATTCGAAAGCATTGCCAACGGTACGCCGAGCGCTGCGATTTGAGGTCAGGCGACTTTACGTAAACGGAGTAAGAAATTATATAACGGGCGGAGCGCTCGGCTTTGACACATTAGCTGCCGAGGCGATAATCGAGCTTAAGCTTGAACACCCCGATGTAAGACTGATAATCGCCCTGCCCTGCGTTGACCACGACACAAAATGGACGGACTCCCAACGCAGACGTTCTTCTGTGATAAAGCACCACGCCGATTACGTGGTAATACTAAGCGGGAGCTACTATGACGGCTGTATGCAGGCGAGAAATCGCTATATGGTCGATAACAGCTCACAGTGTATAAGCTACTGCGGCAAAAACCACGGCGGCACGTACTATACTGTAAATTACGCAAAATCGAAGGGACTTTACGTCGAGGAGCTTTACGGACTGAAATTTCCCGATGAAAAGCCTATATAATATAATGTAGAAAGGTAAGGCAAAAATGTCACTCGTAAAGGACAGTACGTTTTTCAAAAACCTGTTTTTCGGTCAAAAAAACCGCGCGCCAATGCAAAAATACCTTTGCGAAATGTCGGAAAACGGCTACCATCTGGTAAAGATAGGTAAGTTTAAGTGCGTCTTCTCAGAGGAGCCGATTAAGCGCTATATCTATTCGCTTTGCGCCGAGGGCGACGAGAGCTTGTATGCGCTCGGAAGCGAATGGGAGCTGCTCCTGACCTTCAAGGGCGTACTCTTTTATAAAAAAGAGGTTCCAAGCGATGCCGTGGTTATACCGAGAGTATTTAACAAAAAACGTTCAAGTCTTGAACTAAAATGGCTTAACGCCAGACTCGCGGAGGGTTTGGTTCTTATCGGAAGGCTTGGAAACGAATACATTTTTAAGCGCTCAACCGAATATGTAGACCACGAATACTATATAAAGCGCGTTTCAAAAAAGAAAAAGCCCTCTAAAAAGGCTAAGAATAAAAAACACACGGACCAAGACACATTTTCCGAAGTCAAAACAATGCGCTTCGTTACCGTCTCCCCTAACGGCGACACCTACTATTTCTTAAAGGACGCAAAAATAAAAAACTCAGTAATCGAGAACCGCGGTAAGCGCCTATCCGACCAGCTTCTCGCCCTGTTTATATCGACAGGCTCGGCGCTCGCCTTCTGCGCGTCCGTCCTGCTTGCGCTTTTCGGAATATTGAGCGCAAAAACCAACGGCACGAGCTTTATCCCCTGGCTTGTCGGAGGAGGAGCCGCGGCGCTTGTGTTCGCCTCTCTGTTCGTAAGCTTTTTCCTGCGATTCCAAAAGATAGCGGAGGCGAGAAAAATAAGGGCAGAGGAAAAGAGAGCAAGACTTGAAGCCGAGGCAGCCGCCGCGCAAGCCGACACCACGCAAGCTCAATCCCCCGTAAGCGAAACCACAAACAACAATAATAATATCGTAATGAACACCGTCGTGCTTAATAGCTACGGCGAAAAAAGCAGCAGCTCCGGCGCAAATAACGTGTTAGACCCAAATCTCCAAAACGCCATGGGACAGGTCTTTGACGGAAGCGCATCACAGCCGCTTGATCCAAGAGTAAACCCAATGCTTGCCACAGCCAGAACCCCGGAGGAGCTCGCAAAAGCCGTAATGCAAGCGGCAAGCGCTCAAAACGTCCCTCGGTACGAGGATAAGACCGCCGCAAATGACAGCGATATCTGGCAGGGCGCCGATATTTTCGGTCAGCAAAAGCAGCCCTCAATGCCGTTTAACGCGACAGTCTATGATGACAAAGAATTACAGGCTGAGGAGCCCTACTTCGAGGAAAATCAAGATGGATACGAAACCGAGGAGTCCGAGGACGAATACGGGGAATACCGCGAGGGCTTTCCTCTTATGCGGTTCATCGGTTATGCTGTACTCGCGTTTATCAGTATAGTGATACTTTCGCTTAGCGTTAGATTCTGTATCTCCTGGTTCTTATCCTCAGACAAGGGGAACTTCCTGACACTTGCGCTTTCATTGCTTGGAATAGGCTTTTCACCCTATCTTTGCTACTTAGGTATCACGAGCTGCCGCGATATTCTTTACTATAACTCCGACGAGCTTGAATAACAGCGAGCAAAAGCATCAGTAACATAAAAAAAGAGCAGACATACAAGAATTTTCTTCTTGCGTGTTTGCTCTTTTTGTTTATAATAAAGTTCTGAGCTTATTCAGCCTTAGCGTCCTCGGTTTTCTTGTCCTCGGAAGCGGTAGTTATCTCGACCTGCGGCGCAGTGAGCATAATAAGAGCCATCTCAGCTCCATCTCCTCTGCGGGGTCCGAGCTTGTAAACTGCCGTATATCCGCCGTTTACGTCCGCGTACTTAGGCGCGACAACGTCAAACAGCTTCTTAGCTGTATCCTCGGGAAGCTGGGTAAGAGCCTTGCGGAAATTAGCAAGTCCGCCCTTTTTACCAAGGGTTATGAGCTTTTCGGTTACTGAACTGACCTCTTTAGCTCTGGTAAGAGTGGTCTCTATCTTGCCGTTCTCGATAAGATAAGCCGCCATTCCGTTGAGCATGCTCATTCTGTGAGCAGTAGGTCTGCCAAGTTTTCTGGTTCCCATCGTAACGAACCTCCTTCTGTTATATTCAAGTTATCCTTATATTTTAGATATTGCCCGATTTAATTCAGAGTCTTATTCCTCGTCAGCCTTGAGGCTGAGTCCGAGGGATTCGAGCTTCTGGATAACCTCCTCAAGCGACTTCTTACCAAGGTTTCTGACCTTGATCATATCGTCCTGAGTCTTGTTAACCAGATCTTCAACAGTATCAATGCTTGCGCGCTTGAGGCAGTTGAAGCTTCTGACGGACAGGTCAAGTTCCTCAATGGTCATCTCAAGAACCTTTTCCTTAATGGTCTCTTCTCTTTCGACCATTATCTCAGCATTGATCGCCTCATCTGAAAGATCGACGAACAATTTGAGATGCTCGTTGAGTATCTTGGCTGCGAGAGATATCGCCTCTTTTGCCGATATAACTCCATTAGTAGTGATTTCCATTGTCAGCTTGTCGTAGTCAACCATGTTGCCTACTCTGGTGTTCTCAACGGTATAGGTTGCCTTATAAACGGGAGTAAAGATCGAATCCGTATAAATAAGACCGATCTGAGCAGGGTAGTTCTGCTTATTCTTTTCCTGAGAAACGTATCCTCTTCCATGACCGAAGGTGAGCTCCATAAAGAGGTGAGCTCCCTCGCCAACGGTGGCGATTACATGCTCGGGGTTAAGTATTTCAATGTCAGAATCCTGCTTGATATCTCCGGCTGTCGCAACATAAGGTCCGGTAATGTCAAGCACAACGGTTTTAAGTCCGTCGCAGTTGAGCTTTGCCGTTATACCCTTTACGTTAAGAACTATCTCAGTAACGTCCTCCTTAACACCGGGAACGGTGGAAATCTCATGGAGAACACCGTCGATTTTAATGCTTACTACCGCAACACCCGAAAGGGAGCTGAGGAGTACACGGCGGAGCGAGTTACCGAGTGTCGTTCCGTAGCCTCTTTCGAGAGGCTCGATAACGAATTTAGCTGTGCTGCCGTCATCGCTTATCGAGACGGCTTCTATATTCGGCTTTTCAATTTCTATCATTTAACTTACCCTCCTGTATTAGTTTGTTAAACCGTAATGCGCGTACTGCATAATTAAATATTTTACGCAGAAGCCTGGGGTGAGTATTACTTGGAGTAAAGTTCGACTATGAGCTGCTCCTCGAACGGGAAGTCAATATCTTCTCTTACGGGAAGTGTATCAATAGTAGCCTTCACTGCATCCTTGTCAACAAGAAGCCACTTGGGAGCGATTCTGCTGTCAAGTCCCTCTACAAGCTCCTTGATCTTAGCGGAAGAACGGCTCTCCTCGCGAACAGTTATAACATCGCCCTTCTTGAGAAGCATAGACGGAATAGTCGCCTTCTTGCCGTTAACTCTGAAATGTCCGTGGAGAACGAGCTGACGAGCTTCCTTACGGCTCTCCGCCATACCCATTCTGTAAACTACGTTATCAAATCTTCTTTCGAGAAGGATAAGGAGGTTCTCACCGGTTACGCCTTCAACTCTGTCAGCCTCTTTGAAGTAAGACTTGAACTGACCTTCCTGAAGTCCGTAGTATCTCTTTGCCTTCTGCTTCTCGCGAAGCTGCTTGCCGTACTCCTTAACCTTTACGTTAGCCGCGCCGTGCTGACCGGGGGCGGTGGGACGCTTTTCAAGGGAGCACTTTCCGTTTAAGCAACGGTCGCCTTTAAGGAAGAGCTTAGTCTTCTCTCTGCGACAAAGCTTACATGACGGTCCTGTATATCTTGCCATCTTTCATTTACCTCCTGATTAAACTCTTCTGCGCTTGGGAGGACGGCATCCGTTGTGAGGGATGGGGGTTACGTCCTTGATCATAGTGATCTCAAGTCCGACTGCCGCAAGAGCTCTTATAGCGCTTTCTCTACCTGCGCCGGGGCCCTTAACATATACCTCAACGGTCTTCATACCGTGATCCACAGCGATCTTAGCCGCCGTTTCAGCCGCGCTCTGCGCTGCGAACGGGGTGGATTTTCTCGAACCCTTGAATCCGAGCTCACCGGCAGATGCCCAAGATACGACATTGCCCTGTACGTCGGATATGGTTACGATGGTGTTATTGAAAGTAGCGCGGATATGAGCTGCGCCCTTTTCAATATTCTTGCGCTCACGGCGCTTCTTGACAACCTTTTTTCCGGCTGCTACGCTTGCTTTTGCCATGATCCTATCGCTCCTTTACTTCTTCTTGTTTGCAATAGTCTTTGCGGGACCCTTGCGTGTTCTTGCGTTGGTCTTGGTTCTCTGTCCTCTTACGGGGAGACCCTTTCTGTGTCTGATTCCGCGATAACAGTTGATTTCTACCATGCGCTTGATGTCCATAGCGACGTCGCGCTTAAGGTCTCCCTCGACCTTGTAGTTCTCCTGTATCTCGTCACGAAGTCTGGCGACCTCGTCGTCTGTAAGATCCTTTGCTCTGGTATCGGGGTTGATACCGGTCTTTGCAAGGATATCATTTGCGCTCTTTCTGCCTATTCCGTAGATATAGGTAAGAGCAATTTCGATCCGCTTTGAATTCGGAAGATCTACACCTGCTAAACGAGCCATCTGTTTACACTCCTTCTTTTAGCCTTGTCTTTGTTTGTGCTTCGGATTTTCGCAAATTACCATTACGATACCTTTGCGCTTGATTATCTTGCACTTATCACAAATTTTCTTCACGGATGGTTTAACTTTCATTTTATTACTACCATTCCTTTCTTATTTTGAACGCCATGTAATTCTACCCTTAGTAAGGTCGTAAATCGAAACCTCGACCGTAACCTTATCTCCGGGAAGAATCCATATATAATTCATTCTGAGTTTACCCGATAAGTGAGCAGTAATTATATGCCCATTGGGTAGCTTTACCTTAAAGGCGGCGTTAGGCAGAGCCTCAAGCACCGTACCTTCAAACTCCATTACATCGTCCTTAGCCAGAATTATCCCTCCAAACCTTTATGATTTTCAAACTGTTTCAATATCCGTCAACAGCAGCGGTCCGTTTTCGGTTATCGCCACCGTGTTTTCGTAGTGCGCTGAAAGCTTTCCGTCAGCCGTAACTACCGTCCACTTATCCGCAAGCACCTTAACGCTAAACGTTCCGACGTTTATCATCGGCTCGATTGCGAGCACCATTCCGGGATAAAGCCTTGCTCCCCTTCCGGCGTTGCCGTAGTTGGGAACCGAGGGCTCCTCATGAAGCTCGTGTCCTATTCCGTGTCCGACGTACTGTCTGACCGGAGAAAAGCCGTTTTTACTTGCGTGCGCCTCGACGGCGGCTCCGATATCGCCTATTCGGTTGTCAGCTACCGCCTGCGCCGCGCCCTTATAGAAGCACTCCTTTGTAACCTCCATAAGCCTTGCCGCCTCGTCGCTTACCTTACCTACCGCGAAGGTCCTTGCCGCGTCTCCGTGAAAGCCTTTGTAATAAGCGCCTACGTCGATTTTCACAATATCGCCCTCTTTAAGAATTATCTTATCCGAGGGAATACCGTGTATAACCTGCTCGTTCACGCTTATACAAGCGCTTGCCGGGAATCCGCCGTAACCGAGGAAGGATGGCTTTGCGCCTCGCTTCTCGATATGGCTGCGAACTATTTTGTCAAGCGTAAGGGTGCTTATACCCTCCTTGACTGCCTCGCCCGCGAGATAAAGCGCCTCGCCGGTTATTCTTCCGGCAAGCTTCATTATCTCAAGCTGTTCCTTATTTTTCAGTTTTATCATATCAGTTGCCTTTTACCGCTTTGAGAGTCAGCGCGGTGGTGTCCGCGACCTCCTCCTGACCAATTACGGTTCTGAGCTTGCCTCTTTTCTCGTAGAACACTTCAAGAGGCTGTGTCTGCTCGTGATAAACCTCAAGGCGATGTCTTACGACATCCTCCTTGTCGTCATCACGCACGGCGACCTTGCTTCCGCACTCCGCGCAGAGCAGGGTTCCGTTATCGTTTCTCGGCGGATTGTACTGAACGTGGTAGGTAGCGCCGCACTTGGGGCAGAAGCGTCTGCCAGCCGAGCGCTTTACTATAACCTCGTCCGGTACGTAGATATTTATAACGGTGTCTACGTCCTCGCCCATTTTCTCAAGCGCCTCCGCCTGAGCTACGGTACGGGGAAAGCCGTCAAGAATATATCCGCTTTGAACTGTTTTAAGCTTTTCTCTGACTATTCCGACAACGACGTCATCGGAAAGGAGCTGTCCCTTCGCGATGATATCCTTTGCCATAAGTCCCACGGGAGTACCGTTTGCGATAGCTTCCCGTATCAAATTACCCGTTGAAATGGTGGGGATACCGAGCTCACGGCTTACCGCCGCAGCCTGAGTTCCCTTACCCGCGCCCGGGGCGCCTAAAAAGATAATCTTCATTAGAGTTACCTCTTATTTACCCGCGCTATTATTCAAGGAAGCCCTTGTAGTGCCTCATTGTCATCTGAGCCTCAATCTCTCTTACTGTTTCAAGGATAACGCCGACTACGATGAGCAGCGACGAGCCTCCGAAGGCGAGAGAGCCGATCTGAGAGCCTGTGCAGATATTGACTATCAGCGGTACTACCGCGATTACACCGAGGAAGAGCGCTCCGATAAGAGTAATTCTGTTAAGAACTCTCGTTATATAATCGGAGGTGGGCTTACCGGGACGGATACCCGGGATAAAGCCGCCGTTCTTCTTAAGGTTATTCGCAACCTCTACGGGATTAAAGGATATAAGAATATAGAAATACGAGAAAAGAATTATCAGTATGAAGAAGAGTATAGCGTATACCCAGGAATCGTACGCGAACACGTCGAAGAACTTATCCCAGAAGCCGCCCTTCTTTATCTTGGTCTGAACTATCATCTCGATGGTGCTGGGTATCGCAACTATGGAGTTAGCGAAAATGATAGGCATAACGCCGCTCATGTTAAGCTTTATCGGGAGAGTAGTGCTCTGACCGCCGTACATCTTACGGCCGACGACCTTCTTTGCATACTGAACGGGGAGACGGCGCTCGCTGTTGGTAACGAACACAACGAATGTGATCATAGCCAGCGCGCCGAATACCACGAGCTCGATTATAACGAGGTTCCAGGAGCTCTCCATAGCATACGTTACGAGCGAGGTAGCCTGAGCCACAACAGTCGCAATGATGTTAGCGAAGAGGATTATGGAGATACCGTTTCCGATACCCTTCTCGTTTATCTTTTCAGCGAGCCACATGATAAGAGATGCACCTGCCGCGTAGCAGAATACGATTACGAATCCGCCGAACACGGTGTTACCGGTAGAGGTAAGGAAGCCGGTGCTGTTCTTCATGTAGAGATAGTAGCCGAACGCGGTAAGGAACGCAAGCGCTACGGTAACGATTCTCGTTATCTGCGTTATCTTCTTCTGTCCCTCCTCGCCGCTCTTGCTGAGTCTCTCAAGCGCGGGGATCGCTATCGCAAGAAGCTGCATAACGATCGATGCGGTTATATAAGGTGAAATAGAGAGCGCGAAAAGTGTTGCTTTCGAGAAAGCATCACCCGAAAGAATGTTAAGATACGCGAACAGATTACCTCCGGAGAGATCGAAATACTGCGAAATGTACTCTACGTTGGTAAAAGGTACGTGTACAGCCGCGCCTATACGGTACAAAAGTAATATGAACAGCGTATAGATCAGCTTCTGTCTCATTTCGGGGATCGACCAAGCGTTTCTTAATGTCTTAAACACTTTACATCACCTCTGCTTTTCCGCCGGCAGCTTCAATCTTTTGCTTTGCAGCCTCAGAGAAGATATTTGCCTTTACGGTAATCTTCTTGCTGATCTCGCCATTGCCGAGAACTTTAAGTCCGTCGCATGCCTTGCTGATCACGCGGTCGTTAAGCAGAGTCTCTACGTCTACAACATCACCGTTGCTGTACTTTTCATCAAGAGTTTTAACATTTACTATCGCATAGTGCTTAGCGAAGTGATTCTTAAAGCCTCTCTTAGGAAGTCTTCTGTAAAGCGGGTTCTGACCGCCCTCAAAGCCGGGACGTACGCCGCCGCCGGAACGGGCATTCTGACCCTTGTGTCCCTTACCGGCGGTCTTACCGTTACCGGAAGCGGGACCTCTACCCTTGCGATAGCTCTTTACTGCAGAGCCTTCTGCGGGTGAAAGTTCGTGGAGCTTCATTTGTTTTCCTCCTTTTTTATCAAATCAATGTCGTTGTGCGAGTATTACTTCTCTACTTTTACAAGATGAGAAATAACGGCAACCTTACCCATGACGGAGGGATTCTCCTCGAGGGTTATAGAATTTCCGGGGCGCTTAAGACCGAGGGAAAGAGCGGTTGCCTTCTGGTTAGGCTTAACACCTATAAGGCTTTTTACGAGAGTTATCTTCATTTCCGCATTCCTCCTTACTTAAGCTCGTCTACCGTAAGTCCACGCAGAGCCGCAACCTCTTCCGCGGTACGGAGAGCCTTAAGACCTTCGAAAGTTGCCTTTACTACGTTAGTTACATTGTTGGAACGGAGGCACTTAGTTCTGATGTTCTTAATGCCTGCCATCTCGAGTATCGCACGGACAGCGCCGCCCGCGATGATACCGGTACCTTCTGGGGCGGGCTTAAGGAGAACCTTACCTGCTCCGAACACTCCGGTAACCTCGTGAGGAATGGTATTACCTACCATAGATACCTCGATCATGTTCTTCTTAGCGTCCTCGATCGCCTTACGCATAGCCTCCGGAACCTCAGCAGCCTTGCCGAGACCGTAGCCTACGTGGCCCTGCTCGTCGCCAACTACCATAAGAGCTGTGAAACGCATAATACGTCCACCCTTAACGGTCTTGGAAACACGGTTGATCGCAACGTTGATTTCTTTTAAGTCCAAAGTGGACGCATCTATTTTCTTATTCGTCATCGTCTGCTTCCTCCTTAGAACTTAAGGCCGCCCTCACGGGCACCCTCTGCGAGCTCCTGTACACGTCCGTGATACAGATAGCCGCCTCTGTCAAATACTACTTCTTCGATTCCCTTTGCAAGCGCTCTCTCAGCAACCTTCTTGCCGATCTCGCGAGCCGCTTCCTTATTTCCGCCGTAATTTGCGAAATCCTTTTCGGTCGAGGTGGCCGATACGAGAGTTACGCCGTTTACGTCATCAATTATCTGAGCGGAAATGTTTGCGTTGGAACGGTAAACACAAAGACGGGGACGCTCCGCAGTTCCGGAGATTTTAGCTCTTACGCGCTTATGTCTCTGAATTCTTGCTTTATTTGTATCCTTTTTCGTTATCATCTGCTTACCCTCCTATATTACTTACCGGCCTTACCGGACTTGCGGCGGATATGCTCGTCGGCATACTTAACGCCTTTACCGTGGTAGGGCTCCGGAGGTCTTGTTGATCTGACCTGTGCCGCAACCTGACCGACAACCTGATTATCAATACCCTTTACGAGAACGATGTTGGGCTGGGGTACCTCAAAGGTAACGCCGTTTCCGTCCTCAAAGGTTACGGGGTGGCTGTGGCCGAGGTTGAGTGTAAGAGTCTTACCGGACTTTGCTGCTCTGTAACCTACTCCGACGATTTCGAGCTGCTTGGTGAAGCCCTCGGTAACACCGGTGATCATGTTAGAGAGAAGGGTACGGGTAAGACCGTGAAGCGACTTGTTAAGCGCTTCTTCATTAGGACGCTCTACGGTAGCGTTTGCGCCCTCTACCTTAATTATCATGTTTTTGTGAAGCTGCTGAGTTGCTGTTCCCTTAGGGCCCTTTACGGTTACGAGATTTCCGGCCTCAACCTTAATCTCAACGCCGGCAGGAATAGCAATCGGCTGTTTTCCGATTCTTGACATTTCGTTATTCCTCCCGTCTTACCATACAAAGGCGAGAACCTCGCCGCCAACGTTCTCTTTTCTCGCCATCTTATCGGTCATAACACCCTTAGAGGTGGATACGATAGCGATTCCGAGTCCGTTCATTACCTTAGGCATATCCTCACAGCTTGCGTAGATACGCAGACCGGGCTTAGATACTCTCTTAAGACCGGTGATAGCCTTCTGCTTACCAACGTACTTAAGAGTAACCTTGATTATGCCCTGCTTATTATCATCGATTATCTGATAACCCTTGATATATCCCTCGTTTACAAGAATATCGGCAATAGCCTTCTTCATGTTCGACGCGGGGATCTCTACCGATTCGTGCTTAGCATCATTTGCGTTTCTGATGCGAGTCAGCATATCGGCGATTACATCTGACATTTGCATTATTAAATCCTCCTTCTGTCCTTACTTCTTCCGCATTACCAGGACGCCTTGCGTACGCCGGGTATCTCGCCCTTGTAGGCAAGCTCACGGAAGCAAATACGGCAGATGCCGAACTTGCGGAGATACGCGTGAGGTCTTCCGCAGATCTTGCATCGATTGTACTCTCTGGTCGAAAACTTCTGAGGTCTCTGCTGCTTTACTTTCATTGATACCTTAGCCATTGCATTATACCTCCTTATTTCGCGAACGGAGCGCCGAGCAGAGTAAGAAGCTCCTTAGCTTCCTCGTCGGTTGCTGCCGTCGTTACAAATGCGATATCCATTCCGCGAACGCGGTCTACCTTCTCGTATTCGATTTCGGGGAATATGAGCTGCTCCTTGAGACCAAGAGAGTAGTTTCCTCTGCCGTCGAACGCGTTGGGATTGATTCCCTTAAAGTCACGGACACGGGGAAGCGCTATGTTAAAGAGTCTGTCGATAAACTCATACATAACGTCTCCGCGGAGCGTTACCTTTCCGCCAATCGCCATTCCCGCGCGAAGCTTGAAGTTAGCGACGGACTTCTTAGCCTTAACGATAATAGCCTTCTGTCCGGTGATAGCGGTAAGGTCGTTTACTATCGCCTCCATAGCCTTAGCGTTATCTCTCTCCTCGCCGCCGGTTCCGACGTTAACGACTATCTTGTTGAGCTTGGGGATCTGCATAGGGCTCTTGTAAGCGAATTTCTTCATAAGGGCGGGAGCGACTTCGTTTTTATAAAGCTCTTTGATTCTTGCTGCCATTGTCACTTTCCTCCTTAATCAAACTTGTGGCCGCAGGCAGCGCCGTCGCGCTTACCGGAGCAAACGCGGACCTTCTTACCGTCAACCATCTCGATGTGTGTACGAACACCCTTCTTGCACTCGGGGCAGTAAAGAGCAACCTTATCCGCGCGGATAGCGCCCTCAACGGTAAGAATACCGCCTGCCTCACCCTGCTTACGGGGCTTAACGTGCTTCTTAACAAGGTTAGCGCCCTTGACGATAACCTTCTTCTCCTCAGGGGATACCTCAAGAACCTCTCCTACGGTTCCCTTGAGCTTTCTGTCTGCGTCTCCGGAGATTACGATAACTGTGTCGCCGGTCTTAACGTGAAGCTTATTCATTTACCGTTACCTCCTTAAAGTACTTCGGGAGCGAGGGAAAGAATCTTCATAAAATCCTTCTCTCTGAGCTCTCTTGCCACAGGGCCGAATATACGGGTTCCTCTGGGCGTCTTATCTTCCTTAATAATGACGGCAGCGTTCTCATCAAACTTGATGTACGAGCCATCAGCGCGTCTCATTCCGCGAACGGTTCTAACGATGACTGCCTTAACAACATCACCCTTTTTAACTGTTCCGCCGGGAGCCGCCTTCTTAACACTGGCCACGATTATATCGCCTACGTTACCGTAGCGACGGCCGGTACCGCCGAGAACACGAATGCAGTGCAATTCCTTTGCGCCCGTGTTGTCGGCAACTTTCATTCTCGACTCTTGCTGTAACACTGTGCGGTTACCTCCTATTTATTATACGCATTTTGACGTATCGTTCCGCTATATGATTTATCGGTCAGATTACTTTGCTTTTTCAACTATCTCAACAAGACGCCATCTCTTGGTCTTGGAGAGAGGTCTGGTCTCCATTATAAGAACCTTGTCATCAACACCGCACTCGTTCTTCTCATCGTGAGCGTGAACCTTAAGGGTATGGTGTATAACCTTACCGTACTTAGGGTGCTTTACGCGGTCCTCGATAGCGACTACTACGGTCTTATCCATCTTAGCGCTGACAACGCGTCCGACTCTGGTTTTTCTGAGATTTCTTTCTTCCATCTTCTTTTCCTCCCGTGCCCTTACGCGTTCTTAGACTCATTTATCACGGTGAGAACGCGAGCGATGTCGCGCTTTACCTCGGTGATCTTATGAGGATTATCGAGCTGGTTAATAGCAAGCTGGAAACGGAGGTGGAAAAGCTCATCTTTAAGCTCCGTAAGCTTCTTCTGAAGCTCGTCTGCCGACATTTCTCTGATAACTGATGCCTTCATTGCTTATTCCTCCTCTGTTGCTTTAGCTTTCGTTACGAATTTACATTTGATGGGGAGCTTATGCATAGCGAGACGCATAGCCTCTCTTGCTACCTCCTCGGCAACTCCGTTCATCTCGAACATAACTCTGCCGGGCTTTACAACAGCTACCCAGTGGTCAACGGAACCCTTACCGGAACCCATTCGGGTTTCAGCGGGCTTCTCGGTGATCGGCTTATCGGGGAAAATCTTTATCCAGACCTGACCGCCACGGCGGATATATCTGGTCATAGCGATACGGGCTGCCTCTATCTGGTTGCTGGTAATCCAAGCTCCCTCAAGAGCTACGAGACCGAAATCACCGTAAGTTACAGTGTTGCCGCGCATTGCCTTGCCCTTTAATCTTCCGCGGTGAACACGTCTGTATTTAGTTCTCTTCGGCATTAACATAGTTCTTAGCCCTCCTTCTTCGCCTGAGGTGCGGGAGCGCGTCTGCCATCGGTACCGAAGCGAGGCTTGTTGTCGTCCTTGCGGTCAAAGCGGCGGTTGCCGTTGCCGTTATTTCTGAAGCCGTCTCTTCTGTCGCCGTTTCTGCGATCTCCTCTTCTATCGCCTCTGCGATCGTTTCTGCGGTCCTTTCTATCCTCAACGACTCTCTTAGCGCCGTTGCCTGCGGAGAGGACCTCTCCCTTGTATATCCAAACCTTAACACCGATCTTACCGTAGGTGGTGTTAGCCTCCCAGAAACCGTAATCGATGTCTGCTCTTATGGTCTGAAGCGGAATAGTACCCTCGTGGTAATGCTCGGTACGGGCAATTTCAGCGCCCGCGAGTCTACCGGAGCAGCAAACCTTGATTCCCTTCGCGCCAAGGTGCATGGTTCTGGAAATCGCCATCTTCATCGCGCGGCGGAAAGCAATTCTTCCCTCGAGCTTAGCGGCGATGTTCTCAGCGACGAGCTGAGCGTTGAGGTCGGGGCTCTTGACTTCGACTACGTTAACGAACACAGCCTTGTCGCCGCCTACCATCTTCTCTATCTCTGCCTTGAGCTTCTCAATCTCACTTCCGCCCTGACCGATAATGATACCGGGCTTTGCGCAGTGAATGAATACTCTTACTCTTGCGCTGTCGCGCTCGATCTCGATCTTCGGTACTCCGGCAGCCTGAAGCTTTTCCTTTAAGTACTTTCTGATCTTGTAGTCGGAAACAAGAGTATCGCCGAAGCTTTCGTCTTTTTCAAACCATCTGGAATCCCAGTCTTTTATGACGCCCACACGGAGACCGTGGGGATTAACCTTCTGACCCATTCTCTTATCCTCCTTAATTACTCAGATACGACGCCGCTCGTTCTTTCCTTAACGGCGATCGTTACGTGGCTTGTTCTCTTTAAAATGCGATTTGCGCTACCCTTTGCTCTGGGCATCATTCTCTTAAGAGTAGGTCCGGGGCAAACGTAGCACTCGGAAACGTAAAGCTTGCTTGCGTCCATCTCAAAGTTGTTTTCAGCGTTTGCAATAGCGCTCTTGAGCAGCTTTATAAGGTATTCCGATGCGGATTTGGGTGTATTTTTAAGGATCGCCATCGCCATATCTGCGTCCTTACCTCTGATGAGGTCGAGAACGATTTTTACTTTACGGGGAGAGATCCTTGCGTATTTTAATATCGCTTTTGCTTCTCTATTAGCTTCCATTTCAGCTATATGCCTCCTTCCGGGACGTTTTAACGCTCCGTATTTTTTCGTTATCGGCTATTATTTACCGTTGTTTGATGTCTTGGAACCTGCGTGACCTTTGAAGGTACGGGTAGGCGCGAATTCACCGAGCTTGTGTCCTACCATATCCTCGGTTACGTATACCGGAACGTGCTTACGTCCGTCGTGAACCGCTATCGTGTGGCCGACAAACTCCGGGAAAATGGTGGAGGCTCTGGACCAGGTCTTTATAACCTTTTTATCGTTGGCTTCGTTCATTGCAACGATTCTGTTGTAGAGCTTAACTTCTACGAACGGTGCTTTTTTACAGCTTCTACTCATTATCTTTGTCCTCCTATATTACTTGTCGTGGCGACTCTTAGCGATGAACTTGTTGGTTCTTGCCTTCTTGTTACGGGTCTTGTAACCGAGAGCGGGCTTACCCCAAGGCGTTACAGGGGCGGGACGTCCGATGGGGGACTTACCCTCACCACCACCGTGAGGGTGGTCGCAGGGGTTCATAACGGAACCTCTGACGGTGGGACGGATGCCGAGATGGCGTGTCTTACCTGCCTTACCGAGCTTGACTGACTCATGCTCGGAGTTGGATACGACGCCGATGGTCGCCTTGCAGTCGAGTCTTACGATACGAACCTCACCCGAGGGAAGTCTAACCTGAGCCTCGCCGTTTTCCTTAGCCATAAGCTGAGCGGCGGAGCCTGCGCTGCGGACGAGCTGTCCGCCCTTACCAGGATAAAGCTCGATGTTGTGAATCATTGTACCTACCGGGATAGCCGAGATAGGAAGGGTGTTACCAACCTTGATATCGGAAGCGGCGCCGGTGTATACCGTATCTCCGTCCTTGAGTCCGGCGGGAGCAACGATGTAGCTCTTTACTCCGTCCTCGTACTCAATGAGAGCGATATATGCGGTTCTGTTGGGGTCGTACTCGATACCAATTACCTTAGCGGGCATATCCTCACGGGTACGGCGGAAGTCTATAATTCTGTACTTCTTCTTGTTGCCGCCGCCGTGATGACGAACGGTTATACGACCGTAGCTGTTACGGCCGGAGTGCTTCTTAAGAACTGTAAGAAGGGACTTCTCGGGAGTTGATTTAGTAACCTCGTCGAAGGAGGGCACAGCCATATGTCTTCTCGCAGGCGACGTAGGACTATACTTTTTAGTAGCCATTGTTTTCTTCCTCCTTTGATTATCTCATGCCATCGAAGAATTCGATAGTATCGGAATCCTCGGTGAGCTGAACGATTGCCTTCTTCCACTCGGAGGTGTAGCCCTCGTGGACACCAAGTCTCTTGGGCTTCTTCTTCATGGAAACTGTGTTAACGGATGCGACCTTAACCTTGAACATCTTTTCAACTGCTTCTGCGATCTCAGGCTTAGTAGCGGTCTTCATTACCTCGAAAACGTACTTCTTGTCAGCCGTCATATCCATACTTGCTTCGGTGATTACAGGTCTTTTAATAATATCGTAAATGGTTTTCATTCGCCGTAAACCTCCTCAACTATAGTAGCAGCAGCCTTGGTCATGATGAACGTGTTGCAGTTAAGAATGTCGTAAACATTGAGCTGGTTTGCCTGAACGGTCTTTACGCCGGGAATGTTAGCGAAGCTCTTCACTACCACCGCGTCGTTGTTATCAAGAACAACGAGAGCCTTCTTACCGGCATTTACCGCGCCGAGCATAGCAGCCATGGTCTTGGTGCTGTAGCTCTCGGTCTTTATCTCATCGATAACTACTATCTCATTTGCCGCCATCTTGGAAGAAAGCGCGTTGTAAAGAGCAGCTCTCTTGGTCTTGCGGTTCATGGTGATTCTGTACTCTCTCGGCTTGGGAGCAAAAACTACTCCGCCGTGAGTCCACTGAGGAGCGCGGGTAGAGCCCTGTCTTGCTCTTCCGGTGCCCTTCTGTCTCCAGGGCTTCTTACCGCCGCCGGATACCTCGGAACGGGTAAGCGCGGACTGAGTACCCTGTCTCTGATTGAGCAGATACATTCTTACAGCTGCGTGGAGGACTGCGCTATTTATCTCATCTATGCCGTAGATCTTGTCGGAAAGCTCAATGCTTCCAACCTCTTCACCGGCCATATTTAATACCTTTACGTTAGCCATTGTTGTTTTCCTCCTTCCGCTTACGCTTTAACGGTGTTGCGGATGAATACGATTCCGCCCTTTGCTCCGGGGATAGCTCCCTTAACAGCAATGAGGTTCTTATCCGCATCTACCTTGACGACGTCGAGGTTAAGAACAGTTACCTGCTCGTTACCGTACTGACCCGCCATCTTCTTGTTCTTGAAAATTCTCGCAGGATCGATAACACCCATCGAGCCGGGCTGACGGTGTATCGGGCCGGTACCGTGAGTAGCGCGAAGAGTGTGGTGATTCCATCTCTTAACAACTCCGGAGTAGCCGTGTCCCTTAGTCATACCGGTTACGTCGACCTTTTCGCCTGCTGCAAATACGTCAGCGGCAACGGTATCGCCTACATTAAGACCGGATATGTCATCAAGACGGAACTCCTTGAGATGACGCTTAACGGTAAGACCGTTCTTCTTGAAGTGTCCTGCCTCAGCCTTGCTTACTCTCTTTTCGGGAGTATCCATAAAGCCGAGCTGTACGGCGTTGTAGCCGTCTGTTTCAACGGTCTTCTTCTGGGCGACCACGCAGGGACCTGCCTCAATGACCGTTACGGGAATGACGTTGCCCTTCTCGTCGAAGATCTGGGTCATTCCGATTTTCTTTCCGATAATGCCTTTAACCATTTTTTAGTTCCTCCTGTTTTTTGTTATTGGTTGACGTTTTCGATGTCCGCCAACTTGACATAAAACGCTATCGGACGTTTTTGCTGACGCTGGATTAGAGCTTAACGTCTATCTCAACGCCTGCGGGAAGCTCGATATTCATCAGGGCATCCGCAACCTTCTGCGAAGGATTGAGAATGTCGATGAGTCTCTTGTGAGTTCTGAGCTCAAACTGCTCACGGCTGTCCTTGTACTTATGAACAGCGCGGAGAATAGTTACGATTTCCTTCTCGGTAGGAAGCGGGATGGGTCCGGAGACCGCAGCGCCGTTTCTCTTGGCGACGTCGACTATCTTTGCGGCAGCCGCGTCTACGAGAGCGTGGTCGTAGCTCTTGAGTCTTACTCTGATCTTTTCGCTTGCCATTGGGTTTTCCTCCTTTTAATTATACTGCGAAGCCGTCATCTTTTTCACACGGAATCGGGTGTTTCTCGGCGTTGCCTTAAAAATTTGTGCTGCGATAAATACGCAACACACCGAGCCGCTAAAAGACCGTTACCTCGCGCCTCCCTTGCCTCGTTTTAAAGCGAAGCAGGTATCGGCAAGAGTCGAAGTTACCCTATAACAAGGAGTTTTATAGGCAATCTCCGAAAACTCGCCTCAATCAAGCCCTTTAATTATAGCATATTAAAATAAAAAAGTCAATACACTTTTTCATAATTTACAAAAAATTAATATTTTTCCATCATAAGCAACAGCATAGCCTCCACCCATTACCGTACTTTCCTGTTCCACACGGCAGCTCCTTCCAAGCAAGCGCGCCCGTATTTATATAATAAATGTAGACTTTTCTCCGTACTTGCCATTTGTTACCAATTTTGCCAATTTTTGTAAACAATTACCTATTTTTGCCAAAAGTCTTGATTTTCTACAAAATCCGTGGTAATATATACTTACGGAACAAAAATCAACAAAAAGGAACGGTATACAAAAATGAAAGCATCTGCAATAACCAAGAAGCTGGACGAGCTTGGAAGACTCGTCATACCCAAGGAGCTCAGGCGCGCCATCGGAGTCAAGGAAGGCGACACTCTTAAATTCGAGCTTAACGGAAACACCCTCATTCTCACAAAATTCGAATCAACCTGCCTTTTCTGCGGAAGCAGCGAAAGTCTTGTGGAATTCAAGGGAAAGCACGTCTGCGCCGAATGTCAAAGCTCCCTTACCAACGCGTAAGCGCGTACCACAAGTCCCCTTTCCAGCCGCCGTACCCGCAAGGTGCGGCGTTTTTTAACGCCTAACAGAGCAAAAAACGAGGTTTTTTCGCAATTTTTTCATATTTTTTTGTAAAAACTCTTGCAATTTCTGGATAATAATGTTATAATTAACTTAATTATATAGGCGTTTTACGTCTCTATTCAGAAAGGATAGGTTTGAACCATGAAAAGACTCGGTCGCTTTTTATCGCTCACGTTGCTCTCTTTAGCAACACTTATCGCTATGGCTGTTCCCTGCGCCGCAGCAGATTCCAAGTCAAGCTTTTTGACAGATTACGGTATATACATACTTGCGGGTGCAGTTGCTGTAACAGGAATTATTTTACTTGTAATCGTTATATCGAGTAACGAGAATAAGCGCACGACAGAAGAACCGGCTCCCGTTGAGGAAGCCACTCCCGTTGAGGAGGCTGCTCCTGTTGAGGAAGCTGCTCCTGTTGAGGAAGTCGCTCCTGTTGAGGAGGTCGCTCCCGTTGAGGAAGCCACTCCCGTTGAGGAAGCCACTCCCGTTGAGGAGGCTGCTCCTGTTGAGGAAGCTGCTCCTGTTGAGGAGGTTGCTCCCGTTGAGGAGGTTGCTCCCGTTGAGGAGGTTGCTCCCGTTGAGGAGCCTGCTCCCGTTGAGGAGGTCGCTCCCGTTGAGGAGGTTGCTCCTGTTGAGGAGGTCGCTCCCGTTGAGGAGGCCGCTCCCGTTGAGGAGGCCGCTCCCGTTGAGGAGGTCGTTCCCGTTGAATTGGTCGCGCCTGTTGTTGTCGAAGGCGTTCAACCGGAATTCCCCGAGCTTGCGGACGATTTCGCGGTAGAGGCAAAGGAGATACCGGCAGAGGCAGTAGATAGCGAAACCGGTTGCGTTTACACCTTTAACGAAAAAGGAATTCCCGTTGCTCCCGAAGGAAAGATAATCCGTTATAAGTGGAGCTTCCTCGCAAGACTTTCTCAGGCTCACGCCGAGGTCAAGGAGCACTATATGACACTCCGCCGCACTCTTCTCGCGTACAAGAAGATGCGCTCAAACGAAAGCTGGAACTTCGACTCCTATTTTATAGGAAGAAAGACCATAGCAAAGCTCAAAATCAGAGGAAAGAACCTTGTGGTTTACTTCCCCATTGACCCCAAGGAAATGGAAGGCACGAAGTACGTAGGCGAGGACGCCTCCAAGATTTCGAGATACAAGGCTGTTCCGTTTGCGTATAGCATAAACGGTACCAGAAAGCTGAAGTACGCCATAGAGCTTATCGAGAAGCTCTGCGAGGGCAAGCCCGAGAAGGCGCCGGAGTTCGTTGACTCGGCGGACATTGAAAAGGCGCTTCCCACCCAGGACTTCGATACGCTGTATCAGCGCGACCTCATCAAGATAGGCGGCTTCATCTCCGTCAGCGCGGGAGCAAGCGCCGAGGAAGACGACGAATAATTTGCGGCGCGCCTGCGATAAAGCGGTGCGAAATTGAATATACCTACCGATAGAAAAAGGACAGAGAATGTTTTTACACTCTCTGTCCTCTTTTTTGCAAATGCTGTTTTTTAGTTATGAGGCTCGGCTTTTGTCCCTTACCGCGCCTTTGTACGCCTTTTGGAGAAAAATCACCGACTTTTTCGCTTCAAAACCACCAAGCCCTCGGATTTTATCAAGCCGCAAGGTCTCCGTTTTTTTATAACCTATTGACTTTTTTAAATTCATATGGTATAATTGTTTCAGCTTTAACTACAACACTATCAAAAAACAAAAATGCCAACGGCAACTGAAAGGAATGTACAATGAAGAAGGCTCTTATTACGGGTATTACCGGACAGGACGGCTCATATCTCGCCGAATTACTTCTTGAAAAGGGTTACGAGGTATACGGAATCTGGAGACGCAAAAGCGTTGTTGATTACGGAAACGTAGATCATATAAAGGATAAAATCAATTTCATATACGCTGATATGACAGACGTTGTATCACTTATGACCGCCATGCGTATCTCGGATGCCGACGAGGTTTATAACCTTGCCGCTCAGTCCTTCGTCGCTACGAGCTGGGAGCAGCCGTTAGCTACCGCGGATATTGACGCCATTGGCGTAACCAATATGCTTGAGGCTATCCGTGCCGTAAAGCCTACCGCGAGATTCTATCAGGCGTCCACCTCCGAGATGTTCGGACTTGTGCAGGAGATACCCCAGAAGGAGACTACTCCCTTCTACCCCAGAAGCCCGTACGGCGTAGCAAAGCTCTACGGACACTGGATAACCAAGAACTACCGCGAGAGCTTCGGTATGTATACCTGCTCAGGAATCCTCTTTAACCACGAGAGCGAAAGAAGAGGCAAGGAGTTCGTTACCAGAAAGATAACCAATGCGGTAGCAAGAATCAAGTTCGGACTTCAGGACTGCCTTGAGCTTGGAAATATGGACAGCAAGCGCGACTGGGGACATTCCAAGGACTACGTCAAGGCGATGTGGCTTATGCTCCAGCAGGACACCCCCGACGATTACGTAATCGCAACCAACGAGACAAGAACCGTACGTGAATTTGTTGATATCGCGTTTAACGCGGCGGGCATTGAGCTTGAATGGAAGGGCTCAGGCGTAGACGAAATCGCGATAAACAAGGCAAACGGAAAGACCGTCGTAAAGGTAAACAAGAAGTTCTTCCGTCCCGCTGAGGTCGATCTTCTTCTCGGCGATCCCACCAAGGCAGAGACCAAGCTCGGCTGGAAGCGTGAGATCGACTTCAAGGAGCTCGTAACCCGTATGGTTAAGAACGACCTTGAGCTTACCGAAAAAGAGATAAAGATAAACGGTATTAAATAAGCTTATTAACGTTTTTTGCAAGGCGTGTGAGGCGAAAACGCCTCGCACGCTGATTTTTTTAAACGAGGTACTGAATTTGAAAGCACTTGTTATAGGAGCCGCGGGCTTTGTTGGAAACTATCTTATAAACGAGCTTAAAGCAAACGGCTATACAGTTTATGCAACCAAGCTCGCGCACGAACAGATTATTTCAAGCTGTGATGGGGTGTATGATCTCGATATCACCGATAGCGAAGCGGTAAATACGCTTCTTTGCGAAATGCGTCCGAATAAGATATTTCACTTGGCGGCGCAAAGCTCGGTAAAGCTCTCTTGGGATAACCCCCAGCTCACCGTAAAGGTCAATATTTTGGGCTCATTAAACGTTTTGACGGCATGCAAAGCCATAAAAACAGACTCCTACTCCCCCACAGTAATGATGATAGGCTCGGCGGAGGAATACGGAAAGGTTACCCCGGAGGAATGTCCGATAAAGGAGGACCGCGCGTGCTCGCCTAAAAACATTTACGCGCTGACCAAGATGACTCAAAACCGTCTCGCCGAAATATACAGTGAGGCGTACGGCATGGATATCATTAACGTGAGAGCGTTCAACCACACGGGTCCAATGCAATCCCCGATGTTTGTAGTTTCCGATTTCTGCTCCCAGGTAGCAAAAATAGAAGCCGGAATACAGGAGCCGATAATTTCGGTAGGAAATCTTGACGCAATGCGCGATTTCACCGATGTACGCGATATCGTCGCGGCATACGTAAGGCTTTGTGAAAGCGGCAGGTCAGGTCAAACGTATAACGTAGGAAGCGGCAAGGCGGTAAAAATCGCTGACGTGCTTGACATGATAATATCTAAGGCAAAATGCGCTATCGAGGTGCGGCGGGAAGCTGCCCGTATGCGCCCCTCGGACGTACCGTTGCATTGCGCTGACACCGAGAAAATACGTACCGAAACCGGTTGGTCGCCCAAAATCTCCCTTAGCCAAACAGTAGACGATACCTTGAATTATTTCAGAAAATTATATTCGTAACATAAACGGGCTGTCGCATTTAGGCGCAACCGAAAATGACGAGAAAGTAAAGAAAAAAGGACGAGGAGTTCTCAAAACTCCTCGTCCTCTTTTTTACAAGCACTGCATTTAGTGATGTTTTCGCTTAGGCGAAAGTGAAGTTGCTACGCAGTGAAGTTTGCGCTATGCGCAAGTGAAGTTTAGTTTGCCTACTTCGCCACAGGCGAAACTTCACTATCCGCAGGATAACTTCACTTACGTAGGGGTTGTTCACGTGGCAAACTTAGCCGTGCAGTGTACTTATGGACACTGCACATAACGAAACGCGACAGCCCCTTTAATATTCATGCTCTTTTTCCCTTGCATATATGCGAAAGCGGACACTTTTCGCATTGTGGGGCGCGCGCGCGGCACGTTTCCCTGCCAAACCACACAAGACGGTGGCATAGGTCCGTCTGCTCCTCCGTCGGACAAAGAGGCGTAAGTATTTTTTCCACCTTAAAAGCGTCTTTTTCGGATTGCGGGTAAAATCCAAGCCGCCCACAGATACGTATACAATGCGTATCGGCGACTATTCCGCCAAGCGAAAACAGGTCGCCGCGGATAAGATTAGCTATCTTTCTCCCAACACCGGGAAGCTTAAGAAGCCCGTCCATGTCGCTCGGCACGCTTCCGCCGTGATCAGTAACAATTATCCTCGACATTTCCTTAATATTACTCGCTTTTGTACGGAAAAGTCCGCACGGACGCACAAGAGCTTCAAGCTCGGAAATATCAGCCTCCGCCATATCAGCAGCGGAAGGGTATCTTTTAAACAGGTCTCGGCACACAATGTTTACTCTTTCGTCGGTGCATTGCGCCGAAAGCCTCGCCATAACCGCAAGCTTCCATGGGTCGCCCTCATATTCAAGGGCGCAGTCGCTTCTGACGTTTTCTTTAAGTATGCGGATAAGCTCCGCCATCTTCTCTTTTTTAGTCATTTTTAATCCTTTTTTCTTGCCTTGCACCCAAGCTTCAAGGTGAAATAATCTAACCCGAAATCCGACTTTAACACAGAAAACATCTTGTAAACGGGAAGTCCGACAACGTTAAAGTACTCGCCGTCTATCTTCTCGATAAACACCGAGGCGGTATCCTGAATTCCGTAGCCACCCGCCTTGTCAAACGGCTCCCCTGACTCAACGTAGCGCAAAATCTCGGTTTTCGACAGCTCACGGAAGGTTACAAGGGTTACGTCGTGGGTAACCGAGGTCTGTCCGTTGAGGGAAAGAGCCACTCCGCTAACGACCTTGTGAGTGCTTCCCGATAGCGCGGAAAGCATATCAAACGCTTCCTTTTCGCTGTGCGGCTTGCCGAATATCGTGTCGCCCTTAGCCACCACGGTGTCTGAGGCGATAAGAAGCTGGTCGCGCTTTATCAGCGGCATAACCGCCTGCGCCTTTCTGAGCGAAAGCTCCTCTGTAAAAAGCTCAGGAGTAAGCACACGGTCAACAGTCTCGTCCGCGTCGCTTACCAATATCCTCGGCTCAAGTCCAAGATGAGTGAGTATCTCACGTCTTCTCGCGGACGCCGACGCCAATATAATTTCAGGTATATTCATAACGTACAGTCGCTCCCGTAATCAGCATTTCAAGGTCTGCGGGTGCGCTCCTTGTCTTGTTTTTTAGGCTTGCCGCTTCTCCCGACAAAGAATTTCATTTCATAATTCTTCTTATCGGCTTTGCCGTAGGCTCGCCGTTTTTATACGCCGAAAGAACCCTTTTGCACTCCGCGGGACTCTCAACAGTGAAAATAAAATGCCTGCCCCTGACTCCGTAGCTATCAAGCTCTCTCTGCTTGTCCGCCATATATATCGGAACGGAATTCAGAAGTATATCCCGTCCGTTTTCCTTGATTACGGGGAAGACGGCGCCCGTTTTATCCACCAATTTATCGGCGGAAACAGGCTTAGTTAAAAGCATAACGGGCAGCCTTCCGTAAGCTATCACGGACTTTGGCGCGTTTATATCCCGTATCTGCGGTAGCGTAAGCTCAGGACTGAGCATAACGTCTCTTAGTCCGACAGAGGTATAAAGCCTTGCGGCGCTTGAATTGAAAACGTTCAGACGGTAATCTCCGTGAGGGGTGAGACCGTAACGCAAGGCAAGCTGTACCTGACCGATATGACAGACAAGCGCCTCGGTAGCGCCGAGCGAAACAGCTCTTTCAAGGTCGGAAATAAATTTCTTCTCCTCGGACGGAAATACCGACGGCGGAAACAGAACTCCGTCGCACACGTCCCTTTCGTATTTATCAAGAGGAAGATATATATGACTGAAAGTATCTTGACCGCACACCTGATCCGGTGAATAAAATCTCGCGGTAAGAATAGGCTTGCCGCCGCCCGAGCTTTTTTTCGAGGGCTTAACATAAGCTATTTCGCCCTTCGGGGTGCGTTCATTCACATTGATTTTTGGAAGCATACGAGCCGTGTCCTTAAAATCGGTTTTCACTCTCGCGCTCGCCCTGATATCCTCCTCGCTCCGCACTCCGTTCATATTCCCGTCGATGCTGCCGACGTAGTATCCGTCGGTAAAGCCGCCGCGGGAAAACACCGCGCTAAGCGCCTGCATTTCACCTTTATCGGCGTTACGGGCTTCGTCGAGAAGCCTTCTGTATATGCTTACGACCTGGTAAACGTAGGACGGACTCTTCATTCTGCCCTCAATTTTAAGCGAGCTTACCCCGCTTGAAATGAGCGAGGTAACGTGGCTCGCAAGACACATATCTTTAAGGCTTATCGGATACGCGCCGTTGTACTTCATTCTGCACGGCTGAGCGCATACGCCTCTGTTGCCGCTTCTGCCACCCATAACGTGGCTGGCAAGACACTGTCCCGACTGACTTACGCACATAGCGCCGTGAACGAACTGCTCAATTTCAATAGGCGACTCCATACACAGCTTTCTTATCTCCGCCTCGGAAAGCTCGCGGGCGCAGACCATTCTGCTAAATCCCAGCCGCTTGAACGCCTCGGCGCAACGGACACTGTGCCCCGACGCCTGAGTGCTGGCGTGAAGCTCCATATCGGGATAGCGCTCGGAAATAAGCGAAACAAGTCCAAGGTCGGACACGATAAGCGCGTCCACCCCGATAGAGTAAAGAAAATCGGTGTACGCCGTTGCCTCGGCAAGCTCTCTGTCAAGCACTGCGGTGTTGAGCGTAACGTATACGCGAACACCTCTTTTGTGGCAAAGCGACACAAGCTCGCTTAGCTGAGAGTCGGTGAGATTTTCGGCGTTCATTCGGGCGTTTAACATTCTTCCGCCGACGTATATGGCGTCAGCGCCCGCTTTAAGCGCCGCCTTAGCGGCTTCAAACGAGCCCGCGGGAGCTAAAAGCTCAGGAAGCCTCATAAAAATCTCACCCTTTCATTTCGTTTTTTTTCGCTTTACTGAACGGAAAGCTCCGCCTTGACAGAGGCAAGCTCGTCGGTAAGCTCGTCAATACGGCGGCGCAGACGCTGATTTTCAATCATAAGCGCGTTCTCCGCCTCGATTATCGGAGCGCTTTCGGGCGCTTCGCCCTGCAAAGCGCTGTTTTTGTTCGCGAGCGCGAATATCTGCTCCTGCTGAGAATGAATGAGGGAAACGTTCTTTTTAAGCGCCTCGGACTGCTCCATAACAAGCATAAGAAGCGCAAGCTCTAACTTACCGCCTACCCTCGCCATTCTTCTGCTGACTGTGGCGTCAAGAGAATTCGCCATACGAATGACCTCGTCGCTGTTTGAGGTGATAAGGTTCATTTTGATTCCCGCTATGCTTACCGTAATCTTCTCCTTTGCCATGACTATTAACTCCTTTTTTACAAATAATGTGAAAAAAATTATTGCATTTTCGCTTTGTATGGTGTATAATTAAATTTGTGTAGGATTTTGCGAATCCGTCAGCGTTTGCCGTCGGGCGCGCGCTATAAGTACATTATAATATAAATCTATTAATAAATAAAGAGCTTTTGAAAAAATTTTCACAAGTTTTTAATCTGTTAAGAAAAAAGGAAGCTTTCACCGATGAATATCGTAAAGGACGCAAAGAGAATCGTGGTCAAGATAGGCTCGTCCACGCTCACTCATGAAAATTTCAGAATGAATCTGCGCCGCATAGAAGCGCTGACAAGAGTCCTGTCCGAGTTCAAAAACGCGGGCAAGGAGATAGTGCTGGTAAGCTCAGGCGCTATAAGCGCGGGGGTCGCCAAAATGGGACTCAGCGAGCGCCCCAAGGCAACCGAGGAGAAGCAGGCTCTCGCCGCCGTCGGACAGAGCGAGCTTATGCGAATATACGAGCATTTCTTCTCTATGTTCGGACACCCCGTAGCGCAGATGCTTCTCACAAAGGATATTATGGAGAACGTTACCGCGAGAAAAAACGCGGAAAACACCTTCTCTACCCTGCTTAAAATGGGCTGTATCCCGATAGTAAACGAAAACGACTCGGTTTCATTCGACGAAATTGAGTTCGGCGATAACGATACCCTCTCGGCGTATATCTCGGTTCTTTGCCACTCCGACTGTCTTATCATTCTGAGCGATATCGACGGTCTTTACGACTCCGACCCTCACAAAAACAGCGAGGCGCGCCTCATTTCAACCGTAGCCAAGATAGACAGTAAGATACTCGGATACGCGGGCGGAGCAGGCTCGAACAGAGGAACAGGCGGACTTATCACCAAGCTTCACGCCGCCGAAATAGTAACAAGCGAAGGAATCCCAATGTTCATTGTCAACGGGCAGAACCCCGAAATACTTTACGACCTGTTTGAAGGTAAGCACGTTGGTACTTATTTTATGTCCGGCAACTGACATTTTAATGATATCATAATCTTTACACCTCAAAAATCAAGGAAAAGAAGAGTGTTATTTGTATGAATTACTATATGCACGAAAGCGGAAAGCTCTGGCAGACGGAAATACCGAAGGACACGGCGATCGCCGTCGCGCTCGGTTGCTTTGACGGAGTTCATATAGGGCACAAGGCTCTCATTGACGAGGTCGCGGGTAGCGATGACGGACTCGTTTCCGCAATATGGACGTTCTCCGAACCGCTTACTACGCCCTATATCGAAAAGGTAGAGGACAGAATCAAGCTTTGTTCAAGATACGGCGTTAAATTCGCTATCTGCGAAAGCTTTGAGCGCTTTAAGCAGATGTCGCCGGAGGAATTCGTTTCCCATCTTGAAAAGATTAACGTTAAGAGAATAGCCTGCGGCGAGGATTTCCGCTTCGGTCATAACCGCGCGGGAGACGCCGCCATGCTTCAAGCTGAGTGCGCTAAGCGCGGCATAGCCGTAACTGTCATACCAAGCGTTTACACCGAGCTTGACGGCGAAAGGCAGAAGGTAAGCTCTACCCTTATCCGTTCCCTCATCTGCGAGGGACGGGTGGACGTCGCCGCAAGGCTTCTGGGCAGACCGTTTTCGGTTTCTGGGGTTGTGGTCAGCGGTAATAACCTCGGAAGAACAATTCAGGTCCCTACCCTAAATCAGCGTCTTGAGCCCTGCCGAATAATGCCTAAAAACGGAGTTTATAATACCGTTTGTGTAGTAAACGGCAATAAATATCCCTCAATTACCAACGTTGGCACCCGTCCCACAGTGATAGCCGGCTCGCACGAGAAAAACTGCGAAACTCATATAATCGGAGAAAAGCTTGATATTTACGGCGAGATAGCCTCGGTGGAATTTTATAATTACGTCCGTGAGGAAAAGAAGTTCGATTCACTTGATAAGCTTCGCGAGCAGATAACTAAGGATATCGAGCAATCTGTTAAGTTTTTTGAGAAATATAGGGAAAAAAGCAATGGCTGAAAAATATCAGGCAATAATGTTCGACCTTGACGGCACGCTGCTGCCAATGGATATGGACGAATTCACCAAGGGGTACTTCGGTTATCTCTATTCGACCACCGCCGCGCCTCTCGGATATGCAAAGGAAACCTTCGTTCCAGCGATGTGGAAGGGCGTTTCAGCTATGGTCAAAAACGACGGAACGCGCAAAAATTCCGAGGCGTTCTGGGAGACCTTTGAAGCGATAACAGGTATTCCGTCAAAGGATAAAGCTAAAAAATTCGATGAGTTCTATAAGGGCGATTTTAATAAAGCAAAGGCTTTTACTCAGCCGACTCCTCTCGCGGTAAAGGCTGTCGAGGCGGCAAGGGAAAAAGCAGAAGCCGTAGCGCTCGCCACAAATCCCCTGTTTCCGCGCGTAGCGGTTGAGTCAAGGGTAACGTGGACGGGAATCTCGCCCGCGGCATTTGACTATATAACCGACTACGACAACAGCACAAGCTGTAAGCCTAACCCGGCGTACTACCTTGAAATAGCGAAAAAGCTGAATTTAGACCCCGCCCGTTGCCTTATGATAGGAAACAACGCGCAGGAGGATATCGAGGCGGCAAGCGAAGCGGGCTTTGACACCTACCTCGTTACCGATTGCCTCATAAACGAAAGGGAAACGCTACCGGACTGTAAGAAAGGAAGCCTTGCGGACTGCGTAGAGTATTTAAAGAGCCTCTGAGGGCGAAGCAAAATAAATAAAAATTTTTATAAAAACCTCTTGACAAACGTATGATGATATGCTATAATAATCTCCGCAAGTCAAAAGGATATGCTGGTGTGGCTCAATGGCAGAGCAGCTGATTTGTAATCAGCAGGTTGTTGGTTCGACTCCGATCACCAGCTCCAATCCAAATGATTTTGGATAAAAAAGGGAGCGTTCCCGAGCGGCCAAAGGGGGCAGACTGTAAATCTGTTGTCACTGACTTCGGTGGTCCGAATCCACCCGCTCCCACCAACAAAAAAGTCCAATTTGTCTACCAGACAAATTGGGCTTTTTTGAATGATGTTTGCCTTCGGCAAATGATGTTGGGCAACGCACAATGATGACGGCTACGCCTAATGATGCGTGGCTGCGCCACATTTTATGGCAAGCATCGCATCATTGCGAAACGAAGTGGAACAACATCATATTTGCGAAGCAAATGCATCATATCGCCGTAGGCGATGCATCATTTGACATAGAAGCAATTTTATGGTATAATAATGACAGAAAGGCGGTGTTATTATGACGAAAGAAGAAATTTTACAGGGCGCGCTTGCCCTGAATGGCAGTGATAAGAAATATACCGTTACGGTTGAGGAGAATAAAATCACCATTCAATCAAAATTCTACGCAAATGCTACTGGTACAAGAATGGGCACATTTTGTTGCGTTGCACATTTAAATAACGATAACACATATGTTGAAACACATACCGCGCACGATGGACGGCGATCGCAATTTGGAAAGGTTGTCAAAGTGCAAAAATCTATTTCATTTACTTTTGGCGGTGGGAGCAATGCAGTAGAAGTGGAAAAAGAAAGTTTTAATTCAGAAGACATAAAAAAGATTTTAAGAGATTATCTTGAAGAATGTGGATACAAAAGAACAAATAAAGGTTTTTTCAGGCGCTTGTTTGGCAGATAAAACCCACCCTATTATAAATCCAACGGAAGTTACGCACCTTTTTTGCGTTTTTACCTATCCCTGCGCATCGTTTGAGCGTTTCTTCGCAACAAAAAAGTCCAATTTGTCTACCAGACAAATTGGGCTTTTTTGAATGATGTTTGCCTTCGGCAGTGATATTCACTGCGTGAGTGATGCTTCGCCTTGCGGCGAAGTGGGCAAATATCACTTCACTTTGCGACCAACGGGAGCAATACTTCACGGTGCGTCAGCACAACATCACTATGGCGAAGCCATAACATCACTATTCAAGCAGGCTCATCGCCTGCTTTTTTGTTTTTACTTCTTCTTTTTCTTGCTTGTGCAAAGCCCGCGAAGCTCATCAAGGAATGAATCAATATCCTTAAACTCGCGGTACACCGAAGCAAAACGCACGTACGAAACCTCGTCTATCTTGCGAAGCTTCTCCATAACCATATTGCCTATCTCGGAGGTTGAAATATCCTCACGTAGCGTACCTACCGCCTCGTTTTCGATCTCCTGAACCATTTCGGATATCTGCTCCTCGGTTACGGGACGCTTGTAGCAGGCGCGGCGCACACCGGCGGCTACCTTGTTTGGATCGAAAATCTCCTTGCTTCCGTCCTTCTTGATAACGAAAAGAGGAGTAGCCTCGATTATCTCGTAGGTCGTAAAGCGCTTGCCGCAGCTCAGACACTCACGGCGGCGGCGAATACTCGACTTATCCGACGGACGCGAATCAATTACCTTGCTATCGGGATTTCCGCATGTTGGACATTTCATATTTAGTAATTCCTTTCTTTTGCGTATAGCGCGTAGGCGCAAGCACGCATATTATGTTAGAGAATAAAAAAACTTGACTTAAAGGTGTTTAAAACCAAAGCAAATAAGGCAAAATACTGACATAAGGATACCGTTAAAGGAAAGGAACAAGCCCACGATGTTAGTAAAACGAGGAGATATATTCTATGCGGACCTGAGTCCCGTTATAGGTAGCGAGCAGGGAGGACTTCGCCCTGTGCTAATAGTTCAGAACGATATTGGAAACAGGTATAGCCCCACGGTCATAGCCGCCGCGATAACCAGCAAAACGGGCAAAACAAAGCTGCCCACTCATATTGACGTGCTTCATAGCGAAAACAGCGTGGGCGAGCTGGGACTCGCGCGCGATTCTGTCATACTGCTTGAACAGGTCAGAACCATTGATAAGCGCAGATTAAAGGAGCACATAGGGCACTTAGACGACTACACAATGCAGCGGGTGAATACCGCTATATCCGTAAGCTTCGGTATCAATACCGAGCCTTCAAGCGCTCCCGGTCGCAGCGGAGACACCGCTTACAAGCTTCCGCTTAGCGCAGATACCGTCGTTTCGAGCGCACCCACAATTGAGAATTCGCCAGATTCCGTTATAGGCTGATTAAAAAATCTACGCCCTGTCGGTGTAGTGAGCGATGACGCTTCTCTCCGTTCCGGAGAGCAGGTCAAGTCCGGTGATAATAACGCCGCCAAGACTCATAAGCTCGGAAAAATCCGTATCGTCTATCTTAGAACGGAAAACGTCCTTTTGCGAGGCGAAAACGATAAACTCACCGTCTCGCTTTATAAGAGCGCCCTCCCTGCCGACGATAATATCGTCTTCATCGGGGAGGCGTTCCATTACGTATTTAATATGCATTCCGTGAAGCCGAGCCGCCATTCTGCGACGAAGCTTCACTTCTTTGCTTATCTTGCTTATTCCGAACATAAACGTTCCTCTTTATTGTTTTTTAGACGTATCTCATATCACGTCTGCGACGTGATGACTTTTTCTTTGGTCAGAAGCAGCCCCATTTAATCTCGAATTTTATTCTGCGACAAGCAGTAAGTCGCAGCTTTGCTTCGCAAAGACACAAAATTCTGGCAGACGACGGAAATTAAGTGTAAACTTAAGTAACAAAAAGAAAAGGTCGATTTAGAGAATTTCGTCCGTTGCTACGGACGAGGAGGGCTACTCGCCCATCCACCTCGCAACCTTTGAAAAGGTTGACCAAACTTTTAAAAATAATCGCCTGTCGGGGCCCCCCGACTACCTTACCGTTGCAAGTCGTTACTTGCAAGCTGCATTAAGCGCTTGTTGAACTCCTCGGCGGTGTTCATACCCATATACTTCTGGCGCTGATTCATAGCCGCAATTTCAATGATTACCGCAAGGTTACGTCCGGGACGAACAGGAATGGTAACGCTCGGTATCTCAATACCCATTATCTCCATCATCTCGTTTGAAAGACCCATTCTGTCGTACATCTTGCCCTCGACCCACGGCTCAAGCTTGATGACAAGCTCTATCTTCTCCGTCTCCTTGACCGATCCGATACCGAAAAGGCTGCGGACGTCAACTATACCGATTCCTCGAAGCTCAATGTAGTGCTTGATGAGGTCGGGGGCGCGCGCGACCAGAGTCTTTGAGCTTACCCTGCGTATCTCAACGGCGTCGTCCGCTATCAGACGGTGTCCTCTCTTGATAAGCTCGATAGCCGTCTCGCTCTTACCTATTCCGGAGTCTCCGAGAATAAGAATACCTATTCCGTATACCTCGACCATAACGCCGTGGCGGGTAAACATCGGAGCTACCTCGACACGCAAGGAATTTATAAGCGAAGCCATAAATTCAGAGGTGCGTATAGCGGTGCGGAGAAGCGGAACGTCGTACTTTTTGGCAAACTCATAAAAAACGGCGTGCGGCTCAAGTGAGCTGGAAATTATAACGCAAATAGGCTTGCCCGACATGAATTTCTCAACGTTCACACGGCGAGTCTCCTCGTCAAGCCCGTCAAGATAAGCGTGCTCCTCACGTCCGATTATCTGCATGCGGTGAGGCTGATAAAGCTCCGTGAAGCCCGTAAGCGGAAGCCCGGGACGGTTAACGTCGGAGGTGTTTACGATGACCTCCTCCTCGCCCATATACAAAACCTCAAGCTGAAATTCCTTAATTATATCGCCAAGGCTTACGCCCTTTCCCATTTCTTCCATATTTACAGTTCCTTTCTCAGCTATACTGAATTCAGTCCTCGAAATAGGACTTATAGAAAACTTCCATTTTCTCAAACGCCTCGTCCTCAAGAGCCGAAAGCTGAGCCTTTTCCTCCTCGGCAATAACCCTTGAAAGCTCAGGGCGTGTTTTGGGGTGGCGCGGAGTAAATACCGTACAGCAATCCTCGTAAGGCAGTATGGACGTCTCAAAGGTGTTTATCTTACGGGCAATGTCTATTATTTCTTCCTTGTCCATACCAATGCAGGGACGGAAAACCAGCATATCGGCGGCAGGGTCCGTAACCCCCATAGCGAGCATTGTCTGTGAAGCCACCTGACCGAGACTCTCGCCCGTTATCAGAGCGTCGCAGCCGCGAGCCTTCGCCACTCTTGCCGCAAGTCTCATCATACAGCGGCGCAAAAGCAGAGTGAAATACTCCTCCTGTACCGTGTCGCGCAGCCTCTCCTGTATCTCGGTAACGGAAATGCAGCATACGCGAAGCGTTCCGCAGTAGTCGCTCATAAGACGGGCAAGCTCAAGCACCTTTTCCTTCGCCGCGTCCGAGGTGTAGGGAAAGCTCTCAAAATGCACCGCCTCCACCTTAGCTCCTCGCTTAGCCATCATATAACCCGCCACCGGGCTGTCAATTCCGCCCGAAAGCAGCAGCATAGCCTTACCCGCGGTACCGATAGGCATACCGCCCGCGCCTCTTACGGCGTCGGCGTGAACGTAAGCGTGCTCCTCGCGTATCTCAACCGTAACGGTAGCCTCAGGAAAGTCCATCGAAACGCCGATTTTACCCTTCATAGCGTCAAGGATAGCGCCGCCGACCTGAGCCGCGATTTCGGGCGACTTCAATGGGAAGCGCTTGTCCGCGCGCTTGGCGTTTGCGCGGAAGGTGCGTTTGCCCGAAAGCAGAGGCGGAACGTAGCTCTTTACGACCTCGATAATGCTGTCCATATTTTTTTCGGTCTCGGCAGCTCGGCAAACGGTAGCGATACCGAAAATCTTGCGAAGCTCATCAAAAACCTCGTCGCCGCAGTCAAGACTTTGAAGCGGCTCAACGTAAATAGTGGACTGCGCGCGGCGAACGTCAAAGCTGCCGAAGCGAGCGATACGGCGTTTTATTTCCTTGACGAGCGCGCCCTCAAACTGACTTTTGTTAAGCCCTTTAAGCGCAAGCTCGCCGTATTTGCATAAAAAAATCTCTTTCATAATAAAAACTTTCTTAATACTTATATTATTTAATTAATTTTAACATATACTAAAGGCGTTGTCAAGGCATAATTTATAAAAGTAAACGCCCGCAAGCGCGGAAAAAAGGAAAAAAGTTCAAAAAAATTCGCAAGAACTATTGACAAACGAAAAACGTTGTGATATAATACCACTATCGCAAATGTCGTCAAAACGCGAAAAGCGATAAGTATGGCGGAATAGCTCAGTTGGCTAGAGCAATCGGTTCATACCCGATAGGTCATGGGTTCAAGTCCAATTTCCGCTACCAACAAACGAGACCCGAAAGGGTCTCGTTTGGTAAAGGCCCGTTGGTCAAGAGGTTAAGACACCGCCCTTTCACGGCAGTAACACGAGTTCGATTCTCGTACGGGTCACCAAAATAACACTCCCCTCAACCGAGGGGAGTGTTATTTTTCGTAATCTGCTAATGAATCGAACTCCGCAAATCCAAAGGATTTGCTTAAGAGTGTGCGTTGTAGCCGTTCAACTACCGCAAAACCTTGCGCACACTTGAGTTCATGATTCTCGTACGGGTCACCATAGAACGAAGCACTCCAAAAGGAGTGCTTTTTTCGTTCTATGGCGACCCATACTTCGATCGACTTGGCAACGCAGTTGCCGAGTTCGTATTAAGCGCCCAACGGGCGCGTCAATCTTCGTCCTCGAATTGAAAATCCCCCTTTTCTCCTTGTCCACCGAGGACGAAATTCTCGTACGGAGCGCCAAGAACGAATAAATCCGTATCCTCCTTGCAGTAGCGGAATTTTGCCTTATACCGAGTTAAAGCAATTGATAAAAGTTTTAACAAATATAAAAATATACACCTGCAAAAGCTTGACAAGCTTTTGCAGGTGTATACAAATTCTGGCGGATAATTAGTTTATTTAATCGAAAATTCTGTAATATGCGGACAAACAAGTTTATCTAAAATAGGACGGTTTGGTTTAAGGTATTTACTTGCGTTCACAAGAATTTTTCTTACACCCTCGTTTCTGTAAACGGGGTATGTTTCGTGTCCACAGTTTAAGTAAAACACTTTACCGCGTCCTCGTTTTACAACAAAGCCCGCGCGCAAAACCTCGCCGCCTTTAAACCAACCAAGATATATAAGCTCGTCCGGCGTAGGAATATCAAACGGCTCGCCGTACATTTCTTCGTTAATAATATCAACGTATTCACCTAAACCGTCGTTAATAGGGTGGTTAACGTCAACGCACCAAAGGCGCTCTTGCGCGCCATCTTCACGCCATTTTAAGCTGCCCGAAGCTCCCGTAATGCGCATAAATACCTTTGATTTATGCGCGGAATGTAAGCAAATCAAGCCCATACCCTTTTGAACCCGTTCGATAATTTTATCAACAAGTTCGTTTTGAACCTTATGATTATACGCGTGCGACCACCAAACTACAACGTCAGCGGTATTTAAAATGTCTTCATTAAAATCTTCGGCGCCGTTTTCATCAAGCTTTACCAAAGTAACACTGTTCCCCGCTTCTTCAAAAAGGTTTTTTAAGCATACTCCTAAGGTTTCGGGGTATGCGTTTACGCCTTTTTCCGTAAGCATTTCAGGATTAATTTCGCAAAACACCGCAATATTCATAATTCACCTCTTAAAGCTCAGGAAGCTCCACCTTAATCTCCTGACCAAGCCTTGCCGATTCAACGATACCGTCAATAATAGCTTGGTTAATAACAATCTGTTCGCTGGGAACAGGCGCTTTGCCGCCCGTGATAACAGCGTCTAAGAAGGAACGGATTTTTTCGTAGAAATTACCCTTAGGAGTAGGCTTAAGCATAGGTATTTCAGTAACAACCTCAGAGCCTGCCATCTTTGAATAAATCTTCATAGGACCGCCTATTGAACCGTTCCAGCATTCAGTTGAAGGAATACGAAGCGAGCCCTTAGTACCCATAATAATAGTATCCCCGGGGGTATCAAGGTGCATAGCCCAAGCTATTCTAAAATCTAAAACAATACCGCCTTCTAAACGTATAAAGCCTGCCGCAAAGTCTTCAACACCGAAAATATCGGCATATTCGGGGTGAGTGGGGTAAGTCGCGGGGTCCTTACCGAAGAAGTCTGATTTATAGCCTGTAACGGTAAGCGGCTTTGGATAACCGATAGCATTAAGCACCATATCAAGCGAATAACAACCGATATCACCCATTGCGCCGATACCGGCGGTGTTTTTATCAATAAATGAAGTTCCAAAAGGCGTGGGGATACCGGAACGTCGTCCGCCGCCCGTTTGAATATAGTAAATCTTACCTAAAACACCCGATTCAACTATTTCTTTAACCTTTTTCATATTCGGGTCCATACGGGGCTGAAAACCGATAGATAGAATTTTACCGGTTTTTTTAGCGGTCTCGTGCATTGCGATAGCTTCCTTTAAGGTAACGGACATAGGCTTTTCGCAAAGAACGTGAACACCCTTTTCCATAGCGTAAACAGAACACTCCGCGTGAGTAGTATTATAGGTCGTAACAGAAACAGCGTCTAATTCTTCGTTATCTAATAATTCTTTATGAGAGAGATAGCATTTAACGCCGTCCAAGCCCCATTTTTTTGCGAATTTTTCCGCTTTACCGGGAACCAAGTCAGCAAGACAGGTGATTTCAACATCATCCATCTTTTTAAGCTCTAAAACATGCGCATCCGCTATCCAACCTGTACCGATAATACCTACTTTAAGCTTGCGGCTTGCCTTAACACTCACGTTATCGGCGACATTTTTAAATTCATCCATTATATTCTGACTGCTATTGTTCATTATAATCTCCTTACTGCTTTTATTAGCTCTGTAATTATGCGCCATGTTTTATGGCTATGCCCACCACATATTTGTATTCGGTTCTGTAATAATACCGTCTTTTACAAATTTAATTGCCTTTTCCAAGCCCTCCTTGGGCGACATTAACCCATCCTCGTGTTCAATAGAAACAGTTCCGTCGTACCCCGCGATAATGAGCGCGGAGAATATTTGCTTCCATAACCCCTCGTTATGACCGTAGCCTAACGTTCTGAACACCCAAGAACGGTTTGCCATATCGGTAAAGCTTGTGGTATCATTAACGCCGTTTATACGAATATTGTGTTCGATAAGCTGGGTATCTTTTGCGTGGAAATAATAAATCGCCTTGTTTTTACCGAGCTCACGTATAACCTCAAATAAATCCATGCCCTGCCAGAATAGGTGCGAAGGGTCAATATTCGCGCCTATCATTTCGCCCACCGCGTTACGAAGTCTTAACAAGGTTGACGTATTGTATACGCAAAAGCCCGGGTGAATTTCAAGAGCGATTTTCTTAACGCCGCAGCGCTCAGCAAATTTAACAGCCTCTCTCCAGTAAGGGATTAAGACCTCATTCCACTGATAATCTAACGATTTTTGATAATCAGGCGGCCAGGCGCAGGTTATCCAAGAAGGCATTTTCGCATCGGGGTCGCTACCCGGACAGCCGGAAAATGTAACGATAGTTTCAACGCCAAGCTGACCGGCTAAAACGCAAGCCGCTTCAAAATCGTCTTGAAACCTTTTAGCTATTTCTTTATCGGGGTGAATACAGTTGCCGTGCACAGCCAATGCTGAAATTGTCATATTATAGCGCTTAAAGGTATCTAAAAGCTCGTTGCGTTTCGCTTCGTCTTTAGATAAAACCAACGCGTCGGCATGCGCTTTACCGGGGTAACCGCCTACACCAAGCTCAAATTGCCCAACGCCAAGCGACGATAAGTATTTTAAGCTTTCGTCAAGCGAATAATCACCCAAAATACTGCTTACTACACTAATATTCATAATTTTCCCCCTTAAAATGTATTTTTTATAACCTCATTGTTTTTAGCGGATAAGCCACAGGCTTCCATAAACTTAAATACGCGGACTACCTCATCGCGCTTAATATAGCCTTCCTCATTTCCAAGACAGGCTTCAACGAAATTACGGTAAAACTCAAAAGGCTTAGCCCTAATAATCAAAAGGTCGCTGTTATTTTTACTGTTATTTGCGCGCGGAGCCATTGTTTTGGTTAAACCGTTACCGGCTTTAATTCCCTGAACGTTATTATCTTCGCCCGTAACGACAGTTGTTACTCCGCCCGTAATCGCCCAATCGTTAACAGTCGCGGTGCCCTTAGTGCCGTAAACCTGCCAACGCGGTAAGCCTCTAAGGCAGTCGGTTGCGACGGTAATGCGATATTTTACGCCGTTTTCAAAATTAGCGGTTAACTGGAAGCCGTCTTCAACCTCCTCGCCGTAAATATAACTGTATTCGCTATATAAGCTTGTAACGGCAGAGGGTATCATCTGGAACATTTGGTCAATTAAATGAACGCCCCAATCGAACATCATACCTCCGCCGTGTTTGATTAAACGGCGCCAGCTTCCCGGTATTCCGTTGCCGCCCATTACGCGCGACTCAATCAAATAAACCTCACCTATCAGGCTGTTATCGTAAATATTTTTAACGGTTAAAAAGTCTTCGTCCCAACGACGGTTCTGATGAACCTCAAATGTAACGCCCGCTTTTTCTGCCGCTTCGTACATTTCTACCGCTTCATCGGAATTCATCGCGACGGGCTTTTCGCATATGATATGCTTATGATGAAGCGCCGCCTGTTTAACATAATCAGCGTGTAAGTCATTTGGGGTAGCAACCAATACCGCGTCAACGCTGCTGTCTGCCCAAATTTCTTCAGGCGAGCCGTATACCTTGTAGCCATCCTCTAACGCCCGCTTTTGCCTGTCGGGTGAAATATCGTAAACGCCTGTAACGGTAAGCGGTTTGCCTACGCCCAAAGCATTATATTCTTTAATACGGAGAGAGTGCCAGCGTCCCATTCCGCCAAATCCGATAATAACTAAATTCATAAATTGTAATTCTCCTTAGTTAAACGCCGATTTTTATTCGCCGTAATCATCTACTTTAATTAAACACCATATTTTTACGATTTTCTATTCATTTTTAATAAAAAACATTTCAAATATTGACATTATGCAGGTTGACAAGATACAATTTACATGGTATAATTACTTATACAAAACGCTTAAATAAGGTATGAAGGCTTAATCAATATGAACGGAAATTTAGTTTATGAGGGCGAGCACGACACGCAAAACGATTTATTCACCCATCTTGAGGTAAGCATAAACCACCGAGTGCCGCCGCATTTTCATAGGTGCATCGAAATAATTTATTTTTTAAAAGGCTCGGCATCGGTTATTATAGACGGCGAACAATTCACGTTTTCCGAAAATGATATTATGTTCGCCAAGCGCTGCGCCACGCACGAAATTGTATACAATAACTGCGAAACGGTATTACTTGTTATTCCCCCAAAATACTCTGACGACTTCGAGTATATTTTTCAAAACACTACCATTCCCGCATGCCTCAGCGATAAAGAATTTAACAAAACCTTAAAATCATGCTTTTGGCATTTATCAAGCCGTACTGAAACGCTTGATATGGTTATTAAAGGGTATATCAATATTATCATCGGTAAATTATTTGAACACTACCCCAATACAAAAATTGAAAACAAGGCTAACATTGATTTGATAATCAAGGTTTTGAATTACATCGATAAGCACTATACCGAGCAAATTACTCTTGACAGTATCTCAAAATATTTCGGGTATAATAAATATTACTTTTCGCGCTTGTTTAACCAAACGATAGGCGAAAACTTAAACTCGTATTTAAACGGAGTAAGACTCGCGAATTTAGTTAAATACGCCCGTAAAACAGATAAGCCCAATTTTTTACAGCTTACAATGAATTTTGGCTTTGAAAGCTTTTCAACCTTTTACCGTGTTTGTTATAATAAATACGGTATGTCCCCTAGAAAAGTATTACAAAACAAACGTTTAATATAAAAGTCTTCAATTAAAGCCTTACGCCATATCCCTGTAAATCAAAATTTCACTCGCTTTATTTTTAACATTACTCTTAGTCCGTATGGGACGGAATTGTCTGCCCCGTATATCATCAACGTGTCATTTCTACCGCGCTACGCGTCAAGAATTAAAATTTGTAATTAAATTTGAAAAAGCCCTTGACAAAATCAAACTAATACGTATAATTGGTGATGAGAGACTGAATTAAATAATAACCCAAATAGCTCTCAGAATTTTCAGAAGGGGATTAATGATTTTTATGGAAAGCAAAGAAAGAGTCAGAAAAGCGATACAGCATATAAAGACTGACAGAGTTCCCGCCAATATGGAATGCGTTTCTTACGTATGGACGCGCCTGATGAAAGAAAAGAACTTAAAGTCAAAAAACGAGCTTCGCGATTACTACAAAATTGACGTTGCCGAGATTTTCCCTACATACGTCGGTAAGAGAACAAAGAGCAGAACCGTTAACGGACAGCATTTGGTTGATTCCATTTACGGCGGAGAGCTGCGTTTAAAGGATAACGCCGGCGAAATCCATTCGGTAATGGCTAATTATCCTTTTAATGAGGATACAACCGTTGAAGATATTTTATCCTTTGACTGGATAACCCCCGACGATTTTGATTATGAAAGTATAAAGCGTCAGTGCGACGAAAACAAGGGACGCGCTATTCAGTTCGGACACGAAGGCCCGTTCCAGCTTTCTACCTTTATGATGGAAATGTCCGTGCTTTTTGAGAAAATGCTGATTGAGCCGGACGTGGCAAAGGCGCTTTTCGACAGATTTGTTCAATTTGAGCTTGAGCACTATGAGAGAATATTCATAGCATGCGACGGTCAAGCGGATATTCTGCGTCCGCACGACGATTACGGAACACAAATCAGCTTGCTCTTTTCAACTGATATGTTTAAAGAGTTTTTTGCTGAAAACACTAAGAAATTAACCGCGCTTGCCCATAAATACGGAGCGTTCTACCAACAGCATTCATGCGGCGCGGTGCACGACTTTATTCCTTTATTTATCGATTGCGGCGTTGACGTTTTAGAGCCTATTCAAAAGGTTCAGGGGCTTGAGCCTGAACGGTTAGTAAAAGAATTCGGCGGAAAAATCGCTTTCCACGGCGGAATTGATACGCAGGGCGTTTTACCTTACGGAACACCTGAAGATGTCAGAAATGAAACTAAAAAATATGCTAGTATTTTAGGTAAGGACGGCGGATATATATTAATGTCCAGTCAAGCCATTGAAAGCGACGTTCCTACCGAGAATGTAGACGCATTATTTGATTTGGAAAACAGATATATATAAGCGCAAAACCGGAAATTAATGTTGTAAAAGGCTTATTGTAAGACTGTATATTCCAGATTTTCTATCAAAATCCTACCGACAGGAAAAGGACGAAGAGTGTTAACTCCTCGTCCTCTTTTTTGCAAATGCGTATTTAGTGATGTTTTCGCTTAGGCGAAAGTGAAGTTCACTTGCCCGAATGGGCAAACTTAGCCGTGCAGTGTCCTCGCGGACACTGCACATAACAGACAGCCCATTTTTTTACTTTTAATTTAAAGCTCCGCGTAAACGGCTGTACCGTCGCACTCAGGCATTTCCAGCGCCAGATAAAGCAAGAAGGGCGATATAGCGCTATCAGGAAGCTCAAACGTAACGGTTATGGCGTACCTGCCGTCATTCCACGCAACAGGAATACTCTCCGTCTTGCGAATTACGGCTTTCAGCTCACCCGCAACGCCGCAAAGTCTTGAAAACGCAGCCTGCTCGGCGGCAAAAACGGTAGTCCTTAAATACCTTCTTTTGCACCTTACGCTATAAGCCGAGGCATACTGCCCCCTGCCGAGCAGAACAAATCTCGTAACCCCCTGCTCAGTCGGAACAGAGCAGACCATATTCGGACAAAGCTCGTATTTCCTTATCAGCCTTGTAAAGCCGCTGAGTGTGCTCTCCTCGGACGTCTCGTACGGCAGAATACAGTAGCCCGTACGCCCGTAATATACCTCCTCGCACACCGCGGCGAAGCTTTCGGGGTATACGACAGAGGCGTTTTTTACCGCCGTACTGAAAATTCGGTACGCCTCGTCGGAAACGGAATTCCGCATATACGCAATTTTGCTGTTTTCCGGCTCGCTTTCCGTCTCGGCAAGCTCGACGGGAGAAAGCGGTCCGCCTCGCTCAGCGCAAATATCGCAAACTGCTGAGCAAAAGCTCGCCAAAGCGCCCGCAAGCTCAGAATGAGGTGCGGTCTGTGAGCCCTCGGCAGAGTAAAGCCGCCGCCTTACCTCTTTATAAGCGGCGAAAAATTCCTCACCGAGCGTCTTCTCTCGGTCAAGCGCCGCGTCGGAAAGCAGATACGCAAGCTCATAGACGTGATACCGCGCTATTTCATAAGCCTTTCCAATGCGATTTTGCGCCTTTTCGCAGTTACGGGTTACGGCGTCAAGGTCGTTTTCATTCATCATAACTTAGCTTACAGCCTCTCCTCAAGCATAGAAAAGCCTGTTTTGAGGAACTCTTTAAGCTCATCAGCAGTCAGACGTCGACGGGAAAGCAGGGTAAGCGTATAAAGCTGCTTTGCCACCGCCTCATCGGGCTTTTCGATAAGCTTTTTGATAAGCGAGCTGCTTGAATTAAGGATAAGCGTCTCCTCAGCCATCGCCGAAGCGCCCCCTCCGCCCGAATACATTCTCATCATCTCGTCAAAGCGGCGTCCCTCCTCGGAAACGTTGAGTATCGCGGGAACGCTTACGTCCTTTAAGCTCTCAAACTTAACGGTAAGCTTTTCGTTTCCGCTTACCTTCTTGAAAAGCTCAACCGCAGCCTCGCTCTCCAGCTTCTCGCCCTCGCCCTTGAGCGCCTCGGCAAGATTGGAGTCTATCCGCATAAACTTAATGCCTCTGTCCTGCTCAAGCATCTGCGCAAACTGAGTTTCGAAAACCTTGTCCAGCACCACAACCTCAATACCCGCGTCCTCGAACATCGAAAGGTACTGCGCCTGGCTCACCTTGTCCGAGGCGTAATAAACGGTGTTTTCGTTCTTTTCCTTGGCTTTTTCAAGGTACTCGTCAAGCGTTACCTTCGCTCCGTCAGTTTTTTCAAACAGCAGAGCGCCCTTTGCCCTGTCGTAGAACTTGCGGTCGCGCATACAAGCGTACTCAACGAATATCTTGATATCGTTCCAAAGCGCCTCGTATTTTTCACGCTCGGTGTTCATAAGTGAGCTTAGCTTATCAGTAACCTTTTTCGCTATATGGTTGGTGATTTTCGTTACGTAGCCGTTGCTTTGCAGGTAGCTTCTCGACACGTTAAGAGGCATATCGGGGCAGTCAAGCACGCCTTTAAGCATAAGCATATACTCAGGAATTACCTCCTTTATGTTGTCGGCAACGAACACCTGATTGTAGTAGAGCTTGACCTGACCCTCAAGGTTGTCAAACTCGCTGTTAAGCTTGGGGAAATAAAGGATACCCTTGAAATTCAGCGGATAGTCAGCGTTGATGTGGATATGGAAAAGCGGCTCGCGGTAGTCGCTGAACACCTTGCGGTAGAAATCCTTGTACTCCTGCTCGGTGCATTCGCTCGGATTTTTGAGCCAAAGCGGTGAAATATCGTTTACGGGTTCGATTGAAGGCTCATTTCCCCCCTCAACTCCGTCCTTTTTCTCAGCCTTTTCCGCCTCAGCGCTCTCAAAATATATCGGAACGGGCATAAAGGCGCAGTATTTTGCGAGAATTTCCTTAATCTTTGAGTCCTCAAGGTATTCAAGGTTGGCATCGTTTACGTGAAGGATAACGTCAGTTCCCTTTTCCTCGCGCTCTGCGGGCGAAAACTCATACTCACCCGCGTCCTGACAGCTCCATTTGACAGCAGGCTCGCCCCTGTACGAGCGACTGACGACATCAACCGTGTCCGCTACCATAAAAGCGGAATAAAAGCCAAGACCGAAATGACCGATAATACCGCCGCTTCCGTCGCTTCCCTCGTACTTTTCAATGAAGTCGAGCGCACCCGAAAGCGCGATATTGCATATATATTTCTTCACCTCGTCAACGGACATACCGATACCGTTGTCCGATACGGTAATGGTCTTGCAGGGCTTGTCCACACGCACGGTTATCTTGTACGGCGCGTCGCTTTCCTCAGCCTCTGAGAGCGAGACGAGTCTTTTATGCTTGGTTACGGCGTCGCAGGCGTTTGAAACCAGCTCGCGAAGGAATATCTCCTTTTCAGAATATAGCCATTGCTTAATGACGGGAAAAATATTCTCCGTAGCGACGGAAACGCCGCCCTTTTCGTTTTTGATTTCTTCCATTTTGATTTTGCCTTTCTTTATAAGTATTCGCTATTTAGATTATACCAAATTTAACCGCTTATTTCAATACCTATTTATTAATTAATAAAAATTCCACAGAGAAATACCAAGCGCCGTCCAATTTAACCTCGAATTTCATTCTGCGACAGTCAGTAGGTCGCAGCTTTGCTCACGCAAAGACATAAAATTCTGGCGTACGACAGATATCGTGTCTAAAATTTCCAATATACAATGCCTAGCGCCGTCCACCGTGAAACGCTCAGACAATGGCGGCGCCATTTCGCTGTCGCATTTAACCTCGAATTTCATTCTGCGACAATCAGTAAGTCGCAGCTTTGCTCACGCAAAGACATAAAATTCTGGCGTACGACTGATATTGAGTGAATATGCCGGGCGGGAGCCCCCATATGCCTCAGGCGCTTGCCTGTTGACAAACGGGGAAAAATGTGTATAATATAAAAGGTATAAAAATAATAGCTTTTTGACAGAAGGAAAGAAAAATGGAAAGAGAAAAGTTTTCATCGCGGCTCGGATTCATACTGATTTCCGCGGGCTGCGCCATAGGTCTTGGAAACGTTTACCGCTTCCCGATAATCACGGGCGCATACGGCGGAGCGCTATTCGTGCTGATTTACCTCGCCTTTTTGCTTATGCTGGGAATTCCCGTAATGTGCGCCGAGCTTTCGGTAGGCAGAGCGAGCCAGCGCAGCATCGCCACCTCGTTTGAAGCTCTTGAAAAGCCGGGACAAAAATGGCATTTTATGAAGTACCTCGGCATAGGCGGAAACTACCTGCTTATGATGTGCTACACCGTTATTGCCGGCTGGATGCTTATTTACTTCGTAAAGTACGCAAGCGGAAGTATTCTTGACGTTGGAACCGACGTGGGCGTGCTCGGTCAGCATTTCGGTCAGACCGTATCAAGCACGGGAACGGTTATTTTATCCACCTTCGCGACAATAATCATCTGCTTCCTCGTCTGCTCTCTCGGACTGCAAAAGGGCGTTGAGAGGATAACCAAATATATGATGCTCGCCCTGCTTGCGCTCCTTCTCGGACTCGCAATATACTGCTGCACCCTCAGCGGCTCGGGCGAAGGACTTAAATTTTACCTTATTCCGTCGCTTGACAGCTTAAAGGACGTGGACATCATGACTGTAATTTCGGCGGCAATGGGACAGTCGTTCTTCACTCTCAGCGTTGGAATCGGCTCGATAGCTATTTTTGGCAGCTATATAAAAAAGGACCGTTCCCTTATGGGCGAGGCGGTAACAATAACCGCGCTCGATACACTTGTTGCGCTCACCTCAGGCTTTATCATCTTCCCCGCCTGCTTCACCTTCGCGGGCGGAGTAAACGTTGACGCGTCAAGCGTCGGCGCGTCCTTCCTCTTTACCACGCTTTCGGGAATTTTCAACTCTATGGGCACGGTAACAGGCAGAATTATAGGAACGCTTTTCTTCATATTTATGATATTCGCGGCATACTCAACGGTTATCGCCGTGTTCGAGAACATCATTTCGTTCTGGCTTGAAATGACCAAGCTTAAGCGCCCCGTTATTTGCCTTATCAATATCGGACTTATTATGGCGCTTTCTCTCCCCGCGATTTTCAGCCTCGGACTCTGGGAGGAGATCAAGGTTCTCGGAATGGGCTTCCTTGACCTTGAGGACTTTATCGTATCCAACCTGCTGCTGCCTATCGGAAGCCTTGTCTACATTCTTTTCTGTACGACTCGCTACGGCTGGGGCTGGGAGAATTTTGAAGGCGAGGTCAATACGGGAAACGGTCTTAAATTCCCCAAGTGGCTGCGCTACTATATGACCTTTGGCCTGCCGCTTATCATTCTTTTCCTTATGGTATTTTCAATTGTAAGTAAGTTTTAATCAGAGCAAGATACCCAAGCTATAAGGTGCGCACTAAATAAAACTTTATATATTAAAAAGGTTGAACCGCTATGGGTTCAACCTTTTTAGCTGAATTACAGTCACGTCTGCGACGGACGACAAGGCTCCGCGCCTTGATAGCGCAAGCTTTTTGAAAAAAGCTTGGCAAAAACTTCTGAACACTGTGAACTTCTGTTCAAGCCTTAGTGTAGCGAAGCGAACTTCGACTTAGCGGCGCTCGAAACGTACAAGGTTCTAAAAAGCACACGCCGCAGTTTCGCCGCAGGTCGTTACCTGCCGCAAGCTTTTGAAAAAGCTTGGCAAAAACTTCTGAACACTGTGAACTTCTGTTCAAACCTTAGTGTAGCGAAGCGAACTTCGACTTAGCGGCGCTCGAAACGTACAAGGTTCTAAAAAGCACACGCCGCAGTTTCGCCGCAGGTCGTTACCTGCCGCAAGCTTTTGAAAAAGCTTGATCAAAACTTTTCAAAGTGTTCTGTGTAAACCTGTCAGTTCTTCAAGCTATGCAGCGGCGCGGGGATAAGTCCGCCGCGGTTAATGAACTTAGCGGGAGACGCTGTTCTGATAGGCATAATGGGAGCGCTTCCGAGAAGTCCGCCAAAAGATATCTCATCTCCCACCTTCTTGCCAACCGCGGGAATAACTCTTACTGCCGTTGTCTTGGTGTTTACCACTCCGATAGCTATCTCGTCCGCTATCATTGCGGAAATGACCTCGGCAGGCGTGTCGCCCGGAACGGCAACCATATCGATACCAACCGAGCAGACCGCGGTCATCGCTTCAAGCTTTTCAAGCGAAAGCACGCCGCTGCGTACCGCCGCTATCATACCCTCGTCCTCGGAAACGGGAATAAACGCGCCCGAAAGTCCGCCTACGTGGCTGCTCGCCATAACTCCGCCCTTCTTAACGGCGTCGTTGAGAAGCGCAAGACAAGCGGTTGTTCCGCAGGCTCCGCAGGTTTCAAGTCCCATTTCTTCAAGTATTCTGGCAACCGAGTCGCCAACCGCGGGCGTGGGCGCAAGCGAAAGGTCAACGATACCCGACGGTACACCAAGCCTCTGCGCCGCCAATGTGTTAACGAGCTGACCCATACGGGTAATCTTAAATGCTGTCTTTTTGATTATCTCAGAGACCTCGGTAAGGTCGGCGTTTGGCGCCTTTTCAAGAGCGCTCTTGACGACACCCGGACCGGAAACTCCGACGTTTATAACGCACTCCGGCTCACCTACTCCGTGGAAAGCTCCCGCCATAAAGGGATTGTCCTGAACGGCGTTAGCAAAGACCACGAGCTTGGCGCAGCCAATGCTGTCTCGGTCTGCCGTACGGTGAGCGAGGTCGGTTATAACCTTGCCCATCATCTTTACCGCGTCCATATTGATGCCCGCCTTTGACGAGCCGACGTTTACGGACGAGCAGACGTTACGGGTTAAATCGAGCGCCGAGGGAATACTGTTTATAAGACGGATATCACCCTTGGTGAAGCCCTTCTCAACGAGCGCCGAGAAGCCGCCTATAAAATCTATACCGAGCGTATCCGCCGCCCTCTGCATAGCGAGCGCGAGAGGAGTGAGGTCCTCGCTGTCAACGGCGCCGCCCAGAATTGATATAGGCGTTACCGAAACGCGCTTGTTTACTATCGGGATACCGTACTCCTTGCCAATGTCCTCGGCTACGGGCACAAGCTTGCCCGCCTTCTTGGTTATCTTGTCGTAAATACGGTCGGCGGTTTCCTTGACGCTTCCTCTGATACAGTCAACAAGGGAAATTCCCATTGTTACCGTTCTTATGTCAAGGTGCTCCTCCTCTATCATTTTAATTGTATCAATTATGTCGTAAGCGTTAAGCATGATATTACTCCTTAAAACTCCTTAAACGTGGTGCATAACGTTAAAAAGCTCCTCGTGGGTAGCGCGGATAATGACGCCGAGCTCCTCGCCGGTCTTTTTCATCTCGTCGCTGAACTCGGAGAATTTAATTTTCATTCCGTCAGTTTCAACGAGCATTATCATAGCGAAGGTCGTCTCAAAAACCTTCTGGGTAATGTCGAGAATATTAACGCCGAACTCACTACACTTGCCGCTGACCTTAGCGATAATTCCAACGGCGTCCGCGCCGATAACAGTGATAATTGCCTTGCTGCTGGTTGTGTTCATTTTTGTTTTCTCCTTATTTAATAAATCGCAAAGCTGCTTTTTTCAGAAAATAATCTTATGTTCAAGCCTCACACGAGCCTTGACTTAGCGACCTTTGAAAAGGTTGACGAAACTTTTAGACATTGTGAACTTCTGTTTAAGCCTTAGAGTAGCGAAGCGAACCTCGACTTAGCGGCGCTCAAAATGCTCGACGTTCTCAAAAGTACGCGCCGCAGTTTCGCCGCAGGCCGTTGCCTGCCGTCGCCTGCTAGCCGTGGTAGTGGTTTACCATTTTGTAGGTCGCGGGATCCACAGCCTTAAAGATATTTTCAAGCTCGTCGTCTCCCATAACGGTAGTTCTTCCGTCCTCATACTCCTTGTCTACCTCAGCCTTGATAAGAGCGATAACGGGGTGCTTCTTGTCAATCGCCGCGGGAGTGCCGTTAAGGCGGTAGAAGCCGTTCATCCAGTGCGCTATTCCCGCAAGGCCGCTGTGCGAGTCAACGGCGACGGAGGCGGGACGTCCGAGAATCTTCTGGGTATTGAATATGTTATATATCTCCTCGTCTTTAAGCAGACCGTCAGCGTGAATACCTGCTCTTGTTACGTTGAAGTTTCTGCCAACAAACGGGGTTCTGGGCGGAATCTCGTAGCCTATAACGTCCTCAAAATATCTGCCCATTTCGGTAATAGCCGTAAGGTCCATACCGTCAGTCGTTCCGCGAAGCGAGGCGTACTCCATAGCCATAGCCTCGATAGGACAGTTACCCGTACGCTCGCCTATACCGAGTATAGAGCAGTTAACGGACGAGCAGCCGTAAAGCCAAGCGGTTGACGCGTTGGTAACGACCTTGTAGAAGTCATTATGACCGTGCCATTCAAGCATAGAGCTTGGCACACCCGCATAGTGCAGTAAGCCGTAAATGATACCGGGAACGCTTCTCGGAAGCGAAGCGCCGGGATATGAAACACCGAAGCCCATAGTGTCGCAGGCGCGTATTTTAATCGGAATACCGCTTTCCTCGCTGAGCTTTTGAAGCTCCTCGGCAAAGGGAACGACAAAGCCGTAATAGTCGGCGCGGGTGATGTCCTCAAAATGACAGCGGGGACGGATACCTCTTTCAAGCACACTCTTTACTACTCCGAGATACTTGTCAAGCGCCTTAGCTCTGGTAAGCCCCATCTTGTTGTATATGTGATAGTCTGAGCAGGAGACGAGAATACCTGTTTCCTTAACGCCGAACTGCTTAACGAGGTCGAAATCCTTTTCGTTAGCTCTAATCCAGGTGGTTACCTCAGGGAACTCATATCCGAGCGCCATACATTCCTGAAGCGCGCGGCGGTCCTTTTCGGTATAAACAAAGAATTCGCTCTGACGGACCAAGCCCTTAGGACCTCCGAGCTTGTGAAGGAGCTTAAACAGCTCGACTATCTGCTCAACCGTAAAGGGCGAGGTAGACTGCTGACCGTCTCGGAAGGTGGTATCGGTCATCCATATCTCGTCGGGCATATTTATAGGTACTACTCGGTGGTTAAAGGATACCTTCGGCACCGAATCATAATCGAACAGGTGCCTGTATAGATTAGGCGTCTCCCTGTCCTGAAGCGAGAATTTGTACTCGGACTGCTCCAAAAGATTAGTGTCGGGCGAGAACTCAAGTACAGTGTTTTTGTTCTTTTCTTCCATTGTTTCAATATTGCCTTTCTGTATGTAAGATGTGGTTAGTTTTTTTAATATGACGAAACTCGTCTTGTGTACTGAGGGTACAATACCTGATGCTCAGTTGTTGCCTTGTTTGAAAGGAAATACGTTTTTTGAATAAGCTACACGATGTATTACTTTGCGTCGATGCCATACTTTTACTCTCAAAAAGCCTAAAACCTTCGTTTGTTTGTATGGCATCGGCGTAAAGAAAGTCTTTGCGCAGCTTTCTTCAGAAAGCGCGTATCTCTCTTTTATATCAGCTATATCAGCGCAATCCTCGCTACCCTATCGTTTCCGCCGTAGTCCTTAGTTATCTCGCAGGAAAGCCCGTTCTGCTCACAAAGAAGCCTTATCGCTTCCCCCTGGTCGTAGCCTATCTCAAAAATGAATTCTCCGTCGCGGGTTAGATTATCACGGTATTTTTTGATTATGAAGCGGTAGAAATCCATTCCGTCCTCGCCGCCGTCAAGCGCCGCCCAAGGCTCACTCTTCGCCACCTCAAGCGTAGGCACAACGGCGCTCCTTATATACGGCGGATTTGAAATCACCGCGGAAAAGGCGGGCAATTCCGACGGCTCGAAATCGAATATATCACGCTTAATAAACGTTATCCTATCGCTTACTCCGTTCAGAACCGCGTTCTCCCTCGCCTTTTCAAGCGCGCCGTCCGATATATCAAGCGCGTACGCCGTAAGGTCGGGGCGGTTTTTCAGCACCGAAATGGCGATACAGCCGCTTCCTGTGCATAGGTCAATAAATTTTCCGCCCTTTTTTATTCCGTTTATAGCCCTCTCAACCACGTGCTCCGTGTCAGGTCTTGGAATAAGACAGGCGTCGCTGAGCTTAAAGGTCAGCCCGTAAAAGTACCACTCTCCCAGCACGTAGGCAAGCGGCTCTCCGCCCTCTACGCGAGCAAGCGCTTCATTATAGGCTTTATCCTCGGGAAATCTCTCCCTCAAAAGCGCGGCGTCTCTTTTGTCAATTGGTGTCATTATCGCTTAGCTCACCGTCTGCGCCTTCGTCTTGCTCACATACCCCGTCAGCAGAGGCAGCTGCGTTCTGCTGCTCGGCGCTCTCGGCTTGCTCACAGACCTCATCGGCAGGTGTATACTCCGTTTCCTGAACGTCAGGGGCTTCGGCTTCATCCGGAAACTCCTCCGGCATAGAGCGTTTAAGCGCCACGATAGCGACCTCTATCTGCTCAAGGTCAGGCTCACGGGTAGTAATTCTCTGTATCCATAGGCCGGGCGCGGACAGAATACGGGTAAAGACGTTGTCGTGCTTGCCCGCAAATCTGATGAACTCATATCCAAGCCCTACCGTAATAGGCAGGAAAAGAAGTCTTGTAGCAAAGCGCAGGAAAATGTTATCCCACGAAAATATGGGAAGCGAGGAAATCACGACGCCCAGAATGATGATAACGAACATAAAGCTCGTTCCACATCTTGGGTGGAAGCGCTTATATTTCTTGACGTTTTCGGGGGTAAGCTCCTCGCCCGCCTCGTAGCAGAATATGCTCTTATGCTCAGCTCCGTGATACTCAAAGGTGCGGCGAATGTCCTTCATCAGCAGGGTAAGCGAAAGATAGCCGATGAAAATTACTATCTTGAAAGCGCCCTCGATTATATTTTTCCAAAAGCCAAGCTCAAAATTGCTCCACGTTATCCAGCCGATAGCGTTTTCAAGCGCCTTAGTGGCGGCTGATGGCAGGAAAAGAAAGAGGAATAGGCTGAGCGCCACGCCAAGCGCCGTGGCAAGCACCATAACCAAATCAAGTATTCCCTTGCCGAAATGCTCGCGAAGCCATTTTTCAAACCTTGACTCCTCGACCTCCTCCTCAATGCCCGAAAGCTGCGCGGAGAGGTTTAAGGTCTTTATGCTGAGCGCCAGCATTTCCACCATATTTACCGCGCCGCGAATAATGGGCAGGTTTAAAAGCTTATGCTTTTTTCTTACGGAGACGTATTCGTTGTCGGAAACGGCAATCTCGCCGTCCTCCTTGCGAACAGCGACACTGTAACGGTCGCCGTGCTTCATCATAACGCCCTCGAGCACCGCTTGTCCGCCGACCGCGCCGAGACGGCAGCTTTTTTCGGTTTTATCGCTCATTTTGTGATATAGTCCTTTCTCATGCTTATGCGTTCTCTGACAAACTCGCATAGCCGTACATTATTATTCAGTATTAATTATATCAGATTTTTATGCACAAATTATAAGTTATTTGTGAACAAATTGCCTTTTGTCATATATAAAAATAATAATAGTTATAATTTTAATTGGATTTCCTAACCCGTAGATGAAGCTTTCATTTTGGCTACTCATCCACCGCAAAAGCCCGCAATACTTAAACCTAAGTCAAAGCTCTCACTTGACCTTCTCCTCGATGGATAAGGTGCCGAGGTAACGAGACGAATGAGGTATTACAAAGGAGAGGTATTATCGTAACAAAAAAGAAACGCCTTAGAGTATTTCGTCCGCTGCGACGGACGACAAGACCTGCGCGGTCTTGACTGCGCCGCCTTTTGAAAAAGGCGGGCGAAAACTTCTGAACACTGTGAACTTCTGTTTAAACCTTAGCATAACGTAGCGAACCTCGACTTAGCGGCGCTCGAAACGTACAACGTTCTCAAAATTACACGCCGCCAATTCGCCTCAGGCCGTTGCCTGTTAAGAAATTGTAAATAATATATAATGGATATTGAAATATTTTGGTCAAAATGGTATAATTAACCGTTAAAAAATTATCATAGGAGAAACAAAAATGGAAGCAGTTTTAAAGGTTATCACTTTTATAAATGATAACATACTTTGGGGAATACCTCTTATCGTCGCGCTTCTCGGTACGGGTATCATTATCACCGTCCGAAGCAGAGCCGTTCAGGTAAGAAAATTCGGCGATTCGCTTAATTCCACCATAGTTCCAACAGTAAAAAGCATAGGCAAAAAACGCGAAAAGGGAGACGGAAAGACGATATCTCCGTTTGAAGCCTTTTCAGCGGCAATTTCAGGCACAGTCGGTACGGGTAACATCGTCGGCGTTGCCTCGGCGATAATTTCGGGAGGACCCGGAGCCGTATTCTGGATGTGGGTATCGGCGTTCTTCGGTCTGGCTACCAACTATTCCGAAAACGTCCTCGGTCTTTACTATCGCAAAAAGGATAAGGACGGGGTTATCCACGGCGGACCTATGTACTACATAGAAAACGGCTTAAAGCCTAAGCTTTTCGGCAAGGTAAGAAGCCTTAAATGGCTCGGTATGGTCTTTGCCGTATGCTGTATGCTCGCCGCAAGCGGAATGGGTATGGTTCAGGCAAATAACATCACGGGTACTCTGCAAAGCACCGTCAACAGCGCGGGAAACGATACGACTAACCTCATTATCGGTATCTGCGTCGCCGTCGCCGTCGTTACTCTCACCGCGCTTATCGTAATCGGCGGTATAAAGAGAATAGGTAAGGTCGCGTCCATGGTCGTTCCTTTTATGTCTCTTTTCTTCATAATCGTCGCGCTCATTATAATCTTCATTAACGTAACAGCTGTTCCAGCCGCATTCGCTATGATATTCAAAAGCGCCTTCAGCTTTAAGGCAGTCGGCGGCGGATTCCTCGGCTACGGCATTATGATGGCTATGCGCTACGGCTTTGCCCGTGGAATATTCTCAAACGAGGCGGGACTCGGCTCGTCCGTTATCGCTCACTGCGCTTCCGAAACCAAGGAGCCCGTCAAGCAGGGCCTTTGGGGAATTTTCGAGGTTTTCTTTGATACCTTTATCATATGTACCCTTACCGCGCTAACTATTCTTACAGCTTATATCTCCGAGAACGGCACGGGCGCCGATATTATGACCTTCGCCGACGGCAAGAACGCGCTCTCACTTAAAGCGTTTATAGATACCCTCGGCGCGTTTGGAAGCGTTGCGTTCTCGATAATTCTTCCTGTTTTTGCGTTTACCACCATTATCGCTTGGTCGTATTACGGCGAGAAAGCGGCTCAGTACCTGTTCGGTGAGAAGCATTCAAAGCTTGCGGGTACGGTATTTAAGGTAGTATACGTCGCGACACTCGCCTTCGGAGCTATGACCGCAAGCGATTTCATCTGGGCGCTTGACGATATGTTTAACGCTCTTATGGCGCTTCCTAACCTTATAGCGCTTATACTTCTCAGCGGCACCGTCGTTAAGATAACAAGGAACTACTATGACCGTAAAAAAGGTCTTGATGTTGAGCCTATGCTCTCCGCTTATCCCGAGGCAAACGCCGAGCTTGCCGCCGCTATCAAGGCTGAAAACGAGGAATAAAATACCGCCGTTTAAAAAGGATAACGCGCTTTTCGAGAAAAGCTGCGCAAAAGCTTCTGTATCAATTTCGCCCCCTATTTTTATAGAGGGCGAAATTAATAAAATTTTCGTGCAACTCTTTCAAAAACATGTTTTTCTTTTCAGGCGCCGATGTTTTTATATCTTTTTCCACCTTTCAGCAATTACGGGTTAAATCTATGACGGTTATATTCTTTTGTAAGAATACACAGTTTCATAAAAAAATCTACGTAGCTATCTCTTACACCGATGGCTTCTGTTATCGGTGTAAGAGAGTTCTTTGCGCCGACGTTTGCAAAGCAAACTCGTAAGGAAACTTTAGTTTCTAAAGCTTTTCTTTCAAGAAAGCGCGTATTCCTTTGCATAAGGAGATGTTACCTATGTTTTTTGATTTTCATACACATGTATTTCCCGATAAAATAGCTAAAATGGCTATTGAGAATTTAAAGAATATGGCGGCGAAGGGTGTAGGCAGAGAGGACGCGATGACTTCTCACACCGACGGCACCTTAGAGGGCTTAAAGCGTTCAATGGAGCGCGGCGGGATAGATTTAAGCCTTGTACTGCCGGTCTGCACAAGGCCGGAGCAGTTTGAAACGGTAAACCGATACGCCTCGGAGATAAACGGCAAGGACGGCATATATTCCTTTGGCGGAATACACCCCGACTGCGAGGATATTGAGGGAAAGCTGGACTATATAAAGTCGCTCGGCTTAAAAGGCGTAAAGCTCCACCCCGCGTACCAGCACTGCTTTATAGATGACGAAAGAAACCTGAAAATAGCGGAGCACTGTATGAAAATAGGACTTTACGTCCTGTTTCACGCAGGCTACGACGTAGCGTTTCCCGACACAGAATACTGTCCGCCCGACAGATTTGAAAAGGCGTTTTCGCACCTTTTTGAAAAATATAACGAGGAGGCGCACCCGCACGTAATTTTGGCGCACCTCGGCGGAATAATGAGCCTTGATAAGACACTTGACCACCTCTGCGGACTTCCAATTTATATGGATACGGCGAACACGCTTGAGCAGATACCGACTAATATGCTGATGAAGGTAATCCGTTCGCACGGTGCAGACAGGATACTGTTCGCGTCGGACAGCCCATGGCAGAGTCAGAGAAGGTGCCGCGAGCGACTCGCTTCGCTACCGATATCGAAGGCAGAATTCGAGATGATAACGTACGGCAACGCGAAAAAGATACTGGGGATATAAAAACTTTATAAAAATTCAAAAAAAGTATTGACAAATGCGAAAATATGTTGTATAATGTTATTCGCATTTGAACGGACCATTAGCTCAGTTGGTTAGAGCACCCGGCTCATAACCGGTAGGTCCTAGGTTCGAGTCCTAGATGGTCCACCAAAACAAAAACCACCCAATCGGGTGGTTTTTTGTTTTGACGAGCTTATTTTTTGCTCGAACCTACTGAACGCCTTGGCGTTCAATGGATTTTGCGTAGAAAGAGTTCGTAAAAGAAAAAGCCGGCGCAAAATCAGGTTCAAGAGTCCTAGATGGTCCACCAACAAAAACGACTACCAAATTAGGTAGTCGTTTTTTGTTCGTCAACTGTTACGGACGAAGAACCCGCAAATCCGAAAACGGATTTGCATAGGCTTTGCGTTCTCTGAGGCTTGAGTTTCGCAAAAACTTAGCGCAAAGCCGTTTGACGAGCGAAGCGGGTCCTAGATGGTCCACCAAAACAAAAAACACCCAAGGGGTGTCTTCCATAAAGCAGGTTTTACCTGCCGATAGAAAATCATCTTCGTAGGGGCGTTCTGTGAACGCCCGCGGGCGAACGCAGTTCGACCCTACGGAAAAGGACAGAGAATGTGAAATTTCTCTGTCCTTTTTTTACACATCTTGCTTGCAAGGTATAGTGTGTTACACCTTTTAGGTGTACTGTCGGGCGGTAATGAGCCTCCCTTTTTTACGTTCATCTATGCCTTGTCAATTTTCTTGACAAGCACTGCATTTGAGACACAAAAGCTAAAAATGTACTGTTATGTCAGAGCTTTCAATAAGCAATATATTACCAAGCGTATTTTATCATGTAATATAGGAAAAATTTTCCCATAAATTTATTATAATCATCCATTCCCAAAATTTCGGTGTGTTTGCCGATTTTCTCAAGAATCAATTTAGCAGCGGGAGATTTCCAATTTTTTCTCGTAGAACAAAAAACGAAAGGCTCTCCGTCAACAACACACTGAAGCCAAAGTTGTCCACTTCCGATGCCGAATTCTGCTCTTTGGAAGGAGGAAAACGGTATCTCTTTATGGAATACACCAAATTTATCATTCGTGCAATCCAGACAATCGTCTTTAATCTCTACAATATATCCTGTAAAGCCGCGAGCTTTTGGCAATATATTGCCACTCTCTCCCAATACCATATCAAAAACCTTGTTGGCATCTAAATTGTTTTCTTCACAATATTTTTTAACTGTCATCATAGTGTGTACTTTCTCCTTTTGGTTTGAAAGCAATATAACGATATAGTGCTTCTTGTATGATCATTATAACATGACTTTAATAAAATGTCAAGCGTAAGGGATATTATTTTCTTCGGTTTTTATGCCACAGAAAATTACGTTGAATACCACAAAAAAACAAGTTACTTTTCCAAACAAACATTGTATTTTAAAAGAAGCGAAAGGCGCACCTGCTTTATCGCAGGTGCGCCAATCGGTGGTTTTTTGTTTTGACGAGCCGACTTGTATCAAAACAAGCACATGCCGCGGCGGTAAATTTAATATTTTTCTCCCAAACACTTGATATTCTGTGAACTTTATGCTATAATAACTACGCTACACATTCTAATATGACGGCTCGAAGGGAATACTATTTGGTAAAAATGTATTCTCTCTCCTTTGACGTCGTCAAAAATGTGTAGCAACATTGAGAGGTGCATTTTTCGTGCGTCTCTTTATGGGGCGCACTTTTTATTTAAGGAGAAAAGAACGATGGTTTTAGAGCTGAAAAACATTGACAAATCCTTTGGCGAGAAAGAAGTTCTCAAGGGTGTTTCTTTCACGGCGGAGGGCGGCAAGGCGTTCGGTCTGCTCGGCAGAAACGGCGCGGGCAAAACAACGTCTATCCGTATTCTGATGAACGTATTTCCCGCAAATAGCGGCGAGGTGCTGATTGACGGAAAGCCTATCGATTACGACAAAGTCGGTATCGGTTACCTTCCCGAAGAAAGAGGTCTGTATCCGAAAAAGCTCATAATAGACCAGCTTGTATATTTTGCGGAGCTGAAGGGTATGAGCGCAAAGGCTGCCGTTAAAGCCGTTGATTATTGGCTTGACAGGCTAAGTATGAGCGAATACCGTAACAAGCGCCTTGATACGCTCTCAAAAGGAAATCAGCAAAAAATACAGCTTATAACAGCTCTTGCGCACGATCCTCATATCGTTATTCTTGACGAGCCTTTTTCAGGACTTGATCCCGTAAACGCAATGCTGCTTAAAGACGTGGTAAAGGAGCAGATTGCCAAGGGAAAGGTAGTTCTGTTTTCAAGCCACCAAATGAGCTACATTGAGGAATTTTGCGACAGTATAGCGATAATCAATGCCGGCAAGGTAGCTATCAGCGGAGATCTCCACGATATCAAGAGAAACTACGTGCGCGATAAATTGGTAGTTAGTACAACAAATCCCGAACAAATCAAAGCAGACCTTGGCTTGATATGCTCCGAGCGCGAGGACGGAACGCTGCTTATTCAGCTTGCAAGCCCCGACGAAAAGCAGGCTATGATGAAACGCCTTGTAGAAAGCTACGATATTGACGAGGTTAAGGTTTTTGAGCCTTCTCTTAACGACATTTTCGTAGAATACGCGGGCGCGCGGGTGTAAGGAGGCAAAGCAATGAAGCAGTTTGGAAAAATACTTAAATTTGAGCTGAAGGGCTATCTCAGAAACAAGGTGTTCGTTGGATTTACTATCTTCCTCGTCGCGCTGATAGCTATTGTAATGTTTATCCCAAACATTGTATCGGTATTCAAGTCGGACGAAGCAAACGACACCTCGCCCGCCGAGCTTCCCACTATGCTTATTTATGCCGAGGACGAGGCCCTCGGGTCAATAGTCAAGGAATATTTCGGGAGCGCCTTTGTCGGATATAACGTAAAGCTTGCGGAAGGCGACGTTGACGCGCTAAAAAACGATATTATATCAGGCAACGCGGAGTGCGCTTTTGTAATGAACAGCGCAGCCTCATATACCTACTATGTAAACAACCTGTCTATGTACGATAGCAATACCGCCATAGCGGATACCGTATTGCAGGAGGTGTACCGTATCAGCGCTATGGTACAGAACGGTATCTCCGCAGAGCTTGCGGGTGAGATTATGTCCGTACAGATTGAAAGCAGCACCGAAACGCTCGGCAAGGATCAGATGCAGAACTTTTTCTACACCTATATAATGATCTTCGCGCTCTATATGGTAATTCTTCTTTACGGTCAGATGGTTGCGACCAACGTAGCAACTGAAAAAAGCTCGCGCGCGATGGAGGTTCTGATAACGAGCGCAAAGCCTACCGCTATGATGTTCGGCAAGGTCCTTGCGTCCTGCATAGCAGGCTTTTCGCAGTTGGTTCTCGTATTCGGAACGGCGATACTGCTGTATAACGTAAATGGAGAAGCGCTTTCAAACCCCTTGATTGCTTCCATATTTGACATTCCGATTGAGCTGTTTATCTATTTAATCGTGTTCTTCGTGCTTGGTTTCCTCATCTATGCGTTTATGTTTGGAGCGATAGGCTCAACAGCATCTAAGCTTGAAGATATCAACACATCCGTTATGCCTATCACGTTCCTGTTTATTATAGCGTTTATGGTGGTCGTGTTCTCTATGAGCAGCGGAACGATTGACAATACGGCAATGATAGTTTGCTCCTATATTCCGTTCACATCGCCTATGGCTATGTTTACAAGAATTTGTATGAGTACGGTTGCGTGGTATGAGATTGCGATTTCTATTACTGTTCTTATCGGTTCTACTGTCGGTATCGGTGTGCTTTCCGCAAAAATTTACCGCGTCGGCGTTCTTCTTTACGGTATGCCCCCGAAGTTCTCAACTATTATTAAAACTGTCTTTAATAATAAGTAATAGGTTTCACCTCACCCACCAGCTTACAAAAAAGTGTTGACAAAAGGGTAAATTAGTGATATAATAAAGAAAAAACACAGTGATGCGGAAGAAGTAACGCGCGTTTTGGCGTTTCAGAGAGCTGTCGGACGGTGCAAGACGGTACGGGGGCGAGCGTGAATACATCTGCTTAGTGGCGCGGTCAAAAGTCGCGACGGGCGCTCCCGTTACAGAGCGAGGGCATAAATTTTCGTGCCTGACGAGGTCTTGTCCCGCAAGGGTGAGACGAACACGAGGTGGTAACACGTTAAACGACGTCCTCTGCAAGTAATTGCAGAGGACGTTTTTGTCGACGGGCACGCGCCCGGAGGCGAATGGCGGCGGCAGGCAACGGCCTGCGGCGAAACTGCGGCGTGTAGTTTTGAGAACGTCGAGCATTTCAAGCGCCGCTAAGTCGAGGTTCGCTTCGCTACGCTAAGGTTTACACAGAAGTTCACAGTGCTTAGAAGTTTTCGTCCGCCTTTTTCAAAAGGCGGCGCAGTCAAGGCGCGGAGCCTTGTCGCTCTCCGCAGAGAGCGAAATATCCCACCGAGCTTTTCTTTTTGTAACTTTTTCTTTGGGCTCTGCTTTCGGCCAAAGAAAAAGTTTTCGCACTAACGGTGCGACCGTAACTTTAACAAAGCTTTATACCCCGCTTTTTCTTTTGATTATGCAGGCGCAAAAGAAAAAGCTCGCAAAAAGAAAATCGCCGAAAGAGAGTTTCGCTCTCTGCGGAGAGCGACAAAGGCTCCGCGCCCTTGACTGCGCCACCTTTGAAAATGTGGACGAAACTTTTGAAAACATAACGTCTGCCGTAAATTTTAAAATAATTCAGGCAACCCCTGACGAAAGGAATATAAAAATGATAATCACAGAGCTTTTGGAGCGCAACGCGCGATTTCACGCCGATGAGGTCAGCCTCGTTGAAATAAACCCCGCCCAGCGCCCCGATGACCATATGACCTACAAGGAATTCAGCCTCATCGAGACGGCTAAAAGCGAAAAATACCGCCGTGAAATAACCTGGAAGGAGTTCGATATTAAGGCGAACCGCTTCGCAAATCTTCTCCTGTCCAGAGGTATAAAAAAGGGCGACAAGGTCGCTATCCTGCTTATGAACTGCCTGGAATGGCTCCCCGTCTATTTCGGAATTTTGAAGGCGGGCGCGCTTGCCGTTCCGATGAACTACCGCTACACCGCGGACGAAATTGCCTACTGCGTTGACCTCGCGGACGTCGATTACCTCGTTTTCGGACCCGACTTTACTGACCGCGTAAGCGCCGTTCTTCCTAAGCTTTCCCGTGTGCGCTCCTTCTTCTTCGTTGGCGCGGACGTTCCCGGCTTCGCCGAGAACTTCGAGAAGCTGTCATCTTACTGCTCGTCGAATACGCCACCCGTGGAGCTTGACGAGAACGACGACGCGGCTATCTATTTCAGCAGCGGAACGACAGGCTTCCCCAAGGCTATTCTTCATAGCCATAAGGCGCTTATCAACTCCTGCCGTACCGAGCAGAACCACCACAGTCAGACTAAGGACGACGTTTTCCTCTGTATACCGCCGCTTTATCACACGGGCGCCAAAATGCATTGGTTCGGCTCGCTGCTTGCGGGCGGCAAGACCGTTCTGCTCCGCGGAGTTACGCCCGAATGGGTGCTCCGTACGGTTTCCGAGGAGCATTGCACTATCGTTTGGCTGCTCGTGCCGTGGGTTCAGGATATCCTCGACGCGCTCGATAGCGGTGCGCTTAATATGGACGACTACTCGCTTTCGCAGTGGCGTCTTATGCACGTCGGCGCTCAGCCCGTTCCCCCTTCGCTTATCAAGCGTTGGCTCTCTGTTTTCCCCCATCACGATTACGATACAAACTACGGACTTAGCGAGTCTATCGGCCCCGGCTGCGTTCACCTCGGAGTCGAAAACGTACATAAGGTCGGCGCAATAGGCGTTGCGGGTTACCTCTGGGAGACTAAAATCGTTGGCGACGACGGAAAAGAGGTTGCGCCCGGGGAGGTCGGAGAGCTTGCCGTTAAGGGCCCCGGCGTTATGAAATGCTACTATAAAAACCCCGAAGCGACAGCTGAAATTCTTAAAGGCGAATGGCTCTATACGGGCGATATGGCGAAAAAGGACGCCGACGGCTTTATCTACCTCGTTGACCGTAAAAAAGACGTTATTATTTCGGGCGGCGAGAACCTCTATCCCGTTCAGATTGAGGACTTCCTCCGCGCGCACGCCAAAATTAAGGACGTCGCCGTTATCGGTCTGCCGGACGAGCGCCTCGGTGAGATAGCCGCAGCTATTATCGAGGTTAAGGACGGTATGAGCTGTACCGAGCAGGAAATTAACGATTTCTGCCTGGCTATGCCACGTTATAAGAGACCTAAAAAGGTCATTTTCGCTACCGTTCCCCGTAACCCTACGGGTAAAATCGAAAAGCCTAAGCTCCGTGATATCTATTGCGGCAAACGCTTAGTCGAAGCTCAAACTACACGGTAAGAGATACGATTTTTTCATTCTTTCTTGAAAGAAAGAACCAAAGAACTTCTCTTACAAGCGAGGACGCAAGGTCATGTGTAAATTTTTCACTCAACCAAAATTGCGCCCTCACTTGTAAGAAAATCTCTGTTTTTTACTCAGGAAATAACGAAAATAACATTCACTTTATCGTGTAATTGAGATATCGAGTAATTATTGATTTATACCATATTTTTGAATGTGGTACGAGTGTTTTGAGGAACGTCGTTGAATTTATCATATCCCGTTACTGTATAAAATGCGGTAACGGGATATGACAGAAGTTTTGCGGAGCTTTTTCAAAAGCGACCGTATCTCTTTAGGGAGTATGATATGGATATTAATTTATTTTATACGGATAACGGAAACGAGGGTGGGAGATGCCCGATGATACTGCTGCACGGAAACGGCGGCAACGCATCGAGCTTTTTCTACGTAGTAGACCATTTCATGAAGAAGCGCAGGGTAATAACGCTTGACACGAGGGGACACGGGCGCAGCCCTAAGGGCGAGGCGCCGTTCACGTTAAAGCAATTTGCGGACGACCTGCTCTGCTTTATGGACGAAAAGGGGATAGACAAAGCCGACCTGATAGGTTACAGCGACGGCGGAAATATAGCGATGCTTTTCGCCATCAAGTACCCTGAGAGAGTAAACAGTATGGTCTTAAACGGCGCGAATATGTTTCCCGAGGGACTTGAGGACCGAGACAGAAAATGGATAATAGGCGAGTACAAGAGGTCAAAAAAAGCGCTTCGACGCAACCCGCAAAACGCCAAAGCTAAAGAAACGTACGATTTAATGGCGCTGATGGTACACGAGCCACATATAACCACCGAGCAGCTTTCCGCGCTTGATATTCCGACGCTTGTTCTTGTCGGAAGCCGAGACGCCATCAAGCCCGAGCACAGTCAGCTGATAGCCGACAGCATACGTGGCTCGCGTCTTTGCGTCATTAACGGCGGCCACAATATCGTCAAAAGCAATAGCGAGGCGTACATTAACGCCTTGGAGGAGTTTTACGGAGAAATACGCGCTTTCTAAAGAAAGCTGAGCAAAGACTTTTGTATAACCCCACCTCCGCAAAAACGGAGGCGAGGTTATATATTTCCTTGTCAGTTTTTCAAACAACTCGAACTACTCAAAACACATCTATTTTCCAAAAAAATGTACTCAAAATTATATAGATAGTAAAACTATGAAAAAAATCAACTACGGAAAGCTTCTTGAAGCTAAATTAAAGGAATTAAATGAAAAGGGCGAGCGTCCAAGACTGCTTTTGCACGCGTGTTGCGCCCCATGCTCAAGCTATGTGCTTGAATATCTGCATAAATATTTTGACATCACCCTGCTCTACTATAACCCGAACATCTCACCCGAAACCGAGTATTTCACTCGCGCCGAGGAGCTTAAACGGCTTGCGGGTGCGATGAACGAGGCTTTTTCACTAAACGGGCAGCCTATAAAGGTCGAGATAGCTCCTTATGACCCTGCGCCCTATGAGGCGATAGCTAAGGGCAGAGAAACGCTTGCCGAGGGCGGCGCGAGATGTATGGACTGCTACCGTCTCCGACTTGAATACGCCGCAAAAGCGGCAAAGGACGGCGGCTACGACTATTTCTGCACCACGCTCTCTATCAGTCCGCACAAGAACGCCGCGGCGCTCAACGCAATCGGCGGTGAGCTTTCAGAAAAATACGGCGTGCCGTACCTGTTTTCCGACTTCAAAAAGAACGGCGGCTATCTGCGCTCCTGCGAGCTTTCAAAGGAATACGGGTTATACCGCCAGAACTATTGCGGATGCCAGGCAAGCGCCAGGCGAGCGCCTGGAGGCGAAAAGGCGACCGTTTAATCTGGCCGTTTCACGTCGAAGGTCGCTAAGTCGAGGTTCGCTAAGGTTTAAACAGAGTTTGACAGTGTTCAGAAGTTTTTGCCAAGCTTTTTCTAAAAAGCTTGTGCTGTCAAGGGCGCGGAGCCCTTGTCGTCCGTCGCAACGGACGAAATACTCTAACCGGCGTTTCTTTTTTGTTACTTTTTTCTTTGCGCCTACTTCTTGCAAAGAAAAAAGTCATTGTGCCGATAGGCGCAAGATAAACATACATTCAAGTTCCATCAAGCCCAAAATCTAAAATTTAAAAAGGAATTAAGATGTCAAAGGAATACAAAGGTCTTATTTTAGACGAAGAAAGAGCGCTTTACGGCGTTATGGGTGCGATCGTGTGCGACTGTCTGTTCGCCGGTGAGGCTGACGGCGAATCCGCCTTAAAGGAAACAAGCGGACTTAAAATCGAAAATTGTGAGTTTGGTCTGCGTTACCCGATGTGGCATATGAGCGACTCAACCGTTTCCGACTGTAAACTCACCGAAGCCTGCCGCGCGGCTCTCTGGTACTGCGATAATCTACATATCAAGAGCTCCCGTCTTGGCGGCATCAAGGCGTTACGTGAATGCAGTCGGGTAAGCGTTTCCGATAGCGAGGCTTTTTCAACGGAGCTTGACTGGTTCTGCAAGGATATCTCGATTACGGGTTGCGCTTTTGCGGGCGAATACCCCTTCTTAATGACCGTCGGACTGAAAATGAACAACTCAACCCTCAACGGAAAATACAGCTTTCAATACGTCGAAAACGCCGAGATAACAAATTGCGACCTCAACACAAAGGACGCCTTCTGGCACGCCAAAAACGTTACCGTAACGGACTGTACCGTAAGGGGCGAGTACCTCGGCTGGTACTCCGAGAACCTCACCTTTATCCGCTGCAAAATCATCGGCACTCAGCCGCTTTGCTACTGCAAGAACCTGACGCTTATCGACTGCGAGATGATAGACTGCGACCTATCGTTTGAGAGAAGCTATGTCAAAGCAAGCGTTACGGGCGCGATTGAAAGCGTAAAAAACCCGATTTCGGGTGAGATAATCGCTGATAAAATCGGCGAAATCATACTTGATATTCCGAGCGAGTGCGAGATAAGGATAAGGTAAACTATAAAGAGCCTATGCGGAAAACTCCGTATAGGCTCTTTTTTATTTTAGCTTATGATAAGTCTTACTCCATTCCTAAAAGATACTCTGGTGACACATTTAAAACTTTACTAAGCGCCAAAAGCTCGTAATCCGCGACAAAGCGCGTGCCTATTTCAATTCTGCTCACACTGTCCCGTTCTATTATTACTCCCTCTATCTGCAATTTTGCCGCAAGATTATCCTGAGAAAGCTTAAGCTTTTTACGCGCTTCCTTTACCCTACCGCCACAAATATTCTTGCTCCCATTAAAATCGTAAATCTTCATAATTCCTCCACTTTTTGTGTTAATATTAAGAATTCACTTGACTTTAACATATTTTTGGTCTATAATTGTGTTAAAGATAAGAATACTTGTAATTATTATTAATTTTTCAGGAGAAATTTTATGAATGAAATTGGAGTTTTAAAGGAAATCGACAAAGTGGGCAGAATTGTCATACCAAAAGAGCTTAGAGAACGATATGCATTTAATGATGAAATAGAGATAATCGCAACAAGCGAAGGAGTTCTTATAAAGAATCCTGAATATTTCTTAACAAAAATAGAGGAAATTAAGGAATCACCTCTGGGAAAAACCCAAGAATAGTATTATACAAAAAGGAGCTGAGCCACAATAAATGGACTAAGCTCCTTTTTTCGGGAGGTGCGTATTTCTCTTTTCGTGAAGCGCGTATTTCTCTTTTCGTGAAGCGCGTATTTCTCTTTTCGTGAAGCGTGTATCTCTCTTATTTCACAAAATAAACGCTCTTCATTTTCTGCTCCTCGTAGGGCTTATCGCGGAAATCGGTCTTAACGGCGGCAATCTTGTCAACCGTCTCGATTCCCTCGACAACCGCGCCGAAGCCCGCGTACTGTCCGTCAAGGAATGTAGCGTCGGCGTGGCAGATAAAGAACTGACTCGAAGCGCTGTCGGGAATCTGTGTACGCGCCATCGAAATCACACCTCTCTTGTGAGAAAGTGTGTTATTTACGCCGTTTATCTTAAACTCACCCTTAATGGTCTTTTTAGAGCCGCCCATTCCCGTTCCCGTCGGGTCGCCGCCCTGAATCATAAAGCCCGCGATAACACGGTGAAAGATTATACCGTCGTAATAGCTCTCGGAAACGAGCCTTTTGAAGTTTTCAACGGTTATGGGTGCGATGTCGGGGTAAAGCTCAACGACAATTTTGTCGCCGCTTTCCATTTCTATCGCAACGAAATTCGTTACCTCATCGGTTCTTGTAAACATTTGATTTTTCTCCTTCTTGGGATTAATTTTGCTATATTATACCACAGTTTTTCGGTTTTGTAAACCCTTATTTAATCTCGAATTTCGGTTGTGCCGATTGGCGCAATGACTTTTTCTTTGGGAAGAAGCAGAGCCCAAAGAAAAAGTAACAAAAAGAAAGGCTCGTTTGGGATATTTCGCTCTCTGCGGAGAGCGAGGAGGGCTACTCGCCCGTCCACCTCGCAAGCTTTTTGAAAAAAGCTTGGCAAAAACTTCTAAATACTATGAACTTCTGTTTAAGTCTTAGCGTAGCGAAGCGAACCTCGACTTAGCGACCTTCGACGTGAAACGCCCAGATTAGACGGTCGCCTTTTTGCCTCCAGGCGCTTGCCTGGCGCCGCCATTTGCCCACGGGGGGCGTCCCCGGTCGCCGCAGGTCGTTACCTGCTTAGTCAAGCTCACGGACACCTGTGTAAAGCTCGTAGTATCTGCCCTTCATTTCAAGCAGCTGCTCGTGAGTGCCGCGCTCAATTATCTCACCCTTTTCAAGCACCATTATAGCGTCGGAATTGCGGACAGTGGAAAGCCTGTGCGCTATAACAAAGGTCGTCCTGCTCTTCATCAGTCTGTCCATTCCGTGCTCGATATGGCGCTCTGTTCTCGTGTCAACCGAGCTTGTCGCCTCGTCAAGAACAAGTATAGGCGCCTTAGAGAGCGCCGCGCGGGCAATGTTGATAAGCTGCCTCTGACCCTGCGAAAGATTCGCTCCGTCGCCCTCAAGCAGAGTATTGTATCCGTTTTCCAGCCTCATAATAAAGCTGTGCGCCGATGCGGTCTTTGCGGCGGCAACAACCTCGTCATCAGTCGCGTCAAGGCGTCCGTAACGAATGTTCTCCATCACCGTTCCCGTGAAAAGATGCGTGTCCTGAAGCACCATCGCTATATTTGAACGAAGCGTTTCGCGCTTAATATCGTAAAGGTCTATACCGTCTATTGTTATTTTACCCGAATCAATATCGTAAAAACGGGAAAGAAGATTAGTAACCGTCGTCTTGCCCGCGCCCGTAGAGCCAACGAAGGCTATTTTCTGACCGGGGTGAGCGTAAAGCGAAATGTTCTTTAAGATAACCTTATCAGGCTCATAGCCGAAGGTAACATTCTCAAACACAACGTCGCCGATAAGCGCGGTAGCCTCAGCCGCATCCTCTTTGTCAGGAGTTTCTGGCAGCTCATCCATTACCGCAAAAACCCTTTCAGCGCCGGCAAGCGCCGAGAAAATAGATGCGGTCTGCTGAGAAATGTTGTTTATCGGCATAGAAAACTGCTTTGAATACTGCGCGAAAAGCTGAAGCGCTCCTGGGTCAAGTCTGCCAAGCACCATCAGTATACCGCCTACTCCTATCGTTACGGAATAGCTTATCATACTCGTATTGTGCATTATAGGTCCCATAATGCCGCCGAAGAACTGCGCCTTCATCTGCTTTCCACGCAGGTCCTCGTTAAGCGTTTCGAACTCCTCGCAGCACTCTCCCTCGTGATTAAAGACCTTAACCACCTTTTGTCCCGTAACGGTCTCCTCAATGTAGCCGTTAGCCGCGCCGAGCGCCGCCTGCTGTCCCGAATAGTACTTTCTTGACGCCTTTGCTATCTTAGCGCCGCCTATCGCGAAGAACGGAACGAAAACTACGGTTATCAGAGTCAGCCAGATATTAGTGGTTATCATAAAAACAAGCGTACCGACAAGCGAGATAACGCCCGAAACAATAGACGTAAGCGAGTTGTTGAACATAACGTCAATGTTGTCGATGTCGTTTGTAAAACGGCTCATCACCTCACCCGTCGGGTGAGTATCAAAGTAGCGCACAGGGAGTCTTTGAAGCCTTGTAAAGAGGTCGTTTCTTATTTTCTCTATGGCGTTTTGGGAAATCGTCATCATTACGCGCGCCTGCATATAGTTAGTTATTATACCGAAAAGGTAGATAAAGACAAGTATCATTATAGTCGCGAGAATGTAGAACATTACCGATGCCGCAACGTCATTGTAGCCGTCGCCGACTATACCCGCGATAAATCCCGTCGCGCCGTTCTTTACATTTTCTATAAGACCGTCGAGCGCTCTGTAAATAGGAGTGTCAAGGCTTTCGACGTTTCCTACCTCGCCCACGTACGCCCAGAGTCTGTTGATAATAGGTCTGGTCATATAACCGCCGATAAGCGACATCACCGTGTTGAGAATCATAAAGAAGAACACTACGAAAAGAAGCGCCTTGTATTTTCCGACGTAGGAAAGAAGTCTCGCTACCGTCTTTTTGGCGTTTTTAGGCTTGCCGCCCATTCCCATCTGACCTCTGCCCGAAGGGCCTCCTCTGCCGGACTTGGGAGAGTCGGGTCTTGCTGAGCTATGATACTGCTTTTGCAGCTCCTGTAAGCTTCTTGCCATATTAAGCGCCCTCCTTTCCCGAAATCTGAGAGGTATATATCTCCTGATACTCAACGTTGCTCTGCATAAGAGAGTCGTGAGTGCCTGTACCGGTTATTTTTCCGTCGTCCATAACGACTATCATATCCGCGTCCTTAACCGAGGAAATCCTCTGCGCTATAATTATTTTGGTGGAATTTGCAAGCTCCTCGCGGAAGGCGCGGCGAATCTGAGCCTCGGTTGCCGTATCAACGGCGCTGGTGCTGTCGTCAAGAATGATTATCTTAGGCTTTTTGAGCAGGGCGCGAGCGATACAAAGCCTCTGCTTCTGACCGCCCGAAACGTTTACTCCGCCCTGACCGAGCACGGTCTGATATCCGCCCGTGAAGTTTCGGACGAACTTATCCGCCTGAGCGCTCTCGGCGGCGGCGAAAAGCTCCTCGTCGGTAGCGTTTTCATCGCCCCAACGGAGATTTTCCTCAATAGTGCCGGAGAAAAGAACGTTCTTCTGAAGCACCATACCAACGCCCTCTCGGAGATTAAAAAGCGTGTACTCCTTTACGTCCTTGCCGTCGATAAGCACCTGACCCTCGTCGGTGTCGTAAAGACGCGGGATAAGCGAGACGAGAGTGGTCTTGCCGCAGCCCGTAGAGCCGATTATACCAACCGTAGAGCCGGGCTGTATAGTAAGATTTATATTGTCAAGCACAGGCTCGGCGCTGTTTTTGTAGTATCTGTACGTAACGTTACGGAACTCTATAAGCCCATTTGTAACAGTGTTATTTACGTCAGCCATCTCGCTATCCTTTATGTCGATATCCTCGGTAATAACCGCCGAAATTCTCTTTGCGGACGCAAACGCGCGCGAGGAAAACATAAGCATCATAGTAACCATCATAAGCGAGAACAGTATCTGCGTAACGTAGTTGATAAACGCCGAAAGCTCGCCTACGCTAAAGCCCTTTATGCCCGCGTCGAAATTGTTTATAACGAGCTGGCTTCCGAACCAGATGACAAGTCCCGTAGCGATATACATAAACAGCGTCTGTACCGGCTGCATAAATATCATATTTTTCATTGCGGACATACCCGCTTCCTTTAGCTCCCCGTTGGCTTTGGCGAACTTCTTCGTTTCATAGCCCTCACGTGTAAAGGATTTAACAACACGCACGTTGGTGATGTTCTCCTGAACGGTAGAGTTGAGGTTATCAACCTTAGTCTGCATTTTTGAAAATCTCGGCAGACCGCGCACGATGATAAACGTAATAGCGAGTATCATAAGCGGCATAGTAATCGCGAAAACGAGCGAAAGCGAGCGACTGAGACGAACCGCCATAATAACTCCGCCAATAAGCATACCGGGGGCACGCAGCATCATACGCAGCACCATATTGATGAAGTTCTGCATCTGCGTAACGTCGTTTGTAAGGCGTGTAACGAGCGAGCCGGTTGAAAATCTGTCGATGTTGGCAAAGCTATAGCCCTGAACCTTGCGGAAAAGGTCGGCGCGCAGGTCTGCGGCGAAGTTTACCGACGCCTTGGCTCCAAAATATGAGCCGCCAACACCGCCTATCATCATAAAAATAGCGGTCCCAATCATTTTAAGCATCACAAGCAAGCTGCCCTGTGTCGTGAGTGTACCCTCAACAGCGCCCGTTATTACCTCGGCAAGGTATAAAGGCATAAGCACCTCACCCAGAACCTCAACTATCATACACAGAGGTCCTAAGATAAAGTAAAGCGTATAGGGCTTAATGTATTTTACCCAGGTTTTCATTGTGTTGTATCTGTCCTTTCAAAAATGTGCTGGAATAAAGTTATTTTTTAAAGTACGGGGGTGTTTCGTCCTCCGCGCCAAGCATAAGAAGATTTGAAACAAACTTGTCAAGAACAGCGTCAAACGTCTCAAACTCACTCTCAGTTACACCCTCAATCATCGCTCGGTCGGTTTTTTCCATAAGCAGCTTGTTGCACTCCATTATCTCCCTACCCTTTTCGCTGATAGCGATGAGGTTGACACGGCTGTCATCAGGCGAGGTTATCCTTTCGATAAGACCCTTCTGCTCCATTTTTTTGAGCGACATGGCGATAGCCGCGGGCGTTATTTCAAACGCCGCCGCAAGCTCCTTCTGAGAGGGCGGAGTGGTTGCCTTCATTAAATATATAAGGATATGGTGCTGGCTTCTGTGAATACCTGCGTCGCGGGTGGTTTTTTCGACGTAGGTTCTGTGAAGACGGTTAGCGCGAATCATTTTGCCGATTAGCTTTCTTGCTTCGGTTGCGTCCATTTTAAGTACCTTCCTTTTATTTTGTTAAGCAGTTAACAGTTCACCGCTTAACAGTATACTACTTAACCTTTTAAAAATCAACAGTTAAGTTGTTAACTTTTCGAGTGAGTTCACAGCAATCAAAAGTTTCGTCAACCTTTTGATAAAATCGAGCGCCGCTAAGTCGAGGTTCGCTACGCTACGCTAAGACTTAAACAGAAGTTCATAGTATTTAGAAGTTTTTGCCAAGCTTTTTTCAAAAAGCTTGCGCCGTCAAGACCGCGTAGGTCTTGTCGTCCGTCGCAACGGACGAAATACTCTTATCGACCTTTTCTTTTTGTTACTTTTTCTTTGGGGTCTGCTTCTGACCAAAGAAAAAGTTATCGCTCCGCAGGCGCGACCAAAACAAAAACAGCAAGCACTGAAAAATCGCCTGCTGCTCACGTGTTGATTTTCTCCGCCCTCTCCAAAACAAGAGCCTTGACCTTTTCATCGTCATACCCCTTTTCATACAGCTCTTGGATAAAATTGATTCCGACCTTTTCTGTTTCGGCAGGACTTAATCCAAATAAACCAACTCTCCTTATGGCGCTCTCCCCCATTTCGCGTATCTCTCGGTTTAATCTTTGAGCCTCTGATTTTTCCATTTCTACACCTCTGTAATATCTTACTGATAATATCTTAGAAATTACATATTTATTATAACTCGTGTATACTATAATTGTCAATACGTATTTGGAGAATAAATATGCAAAAGTTCGGAAAGATAGTTATAAAGGTAGAAGAAAAGATAGCGGAAAAAGGATTTAGCAAAAACAGATTCACGCACGAGGCTCATATGGAGCACACTCAGTTAAATAAATTTTGCAGAAATGAAATAACTCAGCTCGATACGGACGTTCTCGCGAGAATTTGCACCGTTCTTGATTGCGAAATAGGCGAAATTCTTGAATTTATCCCGCCGTCAGAGGAAGAAAAGTAAAATCGGCTCGCACCTTCGGAGCGATAACTTTTTCTTTGGTCAGAAGAAGACCCCAAAGAAAAAGTTACAAAAAGAAAAGGTCGAAGGGAGAGTTTCGCTCTCTGCGGAGAGCGAGGAGGGCTACTCGCCCGTCCACCTCGCAAGCTTTTTGAAAAAAGCTTGGCAAAAACTTCTCTCTATCAAATACGCCGCTTTATTAACAAAATGTAAATTTACCCACCCCCTATTGACAAAGCGGTTTTAATATGCTATACTAATCAAGTCAAACAAACCAAAGACAGTAGGTTTAAGTAATAATTCAGCTATGCCGAATTTCCTACCGAGGCGAAAAGACACGGACAAAATAGCATAATTTTTCGTTATGCCCAAGGTACGTATATTTTTCAGTTCTCGGTCGCCGAAATCGGTTATCGGGATTTTTTATTTGCCTACGAAAAATCTGTTATGGAGGTAAAACTAATGCCCAGCGCAAAAATACTTGCAAAGAAGCAGGCTGAGACCGAAGCACTTACCGAAAAGGTAAAGAAGGCAGCAGCAGGCGTTCTCGTTAACTACACAGGTATTACCGTTGAACAGGACACAGCTCTTCGTAACGAGCTCCGCAAGGCAGGCGTTGACTATCACGTATACAAGAATACGATGACCAAGCGCGCATGTGAGGCGGCAGGCTACGGCGAAATGGCTCAGTACCTTAACGGAATGAACGCTTTCGCGGTAAGCGAAAACGATCCCGTTGCAGCGGCAAAGATACTCAAGGGTTATGCCGATAAGCTCGAGAGCTTCAATCTCGTAGCAGGCTTCGTTGACGGAAACGTTATTGATGCAAAGCAGGTTGAAGAGCTTGCAAAGACTCCCTCGAAAGAGGTACTTCTCGGAAGACTTCTCGGAAGTCTCCAGGGACCGCTTTACTCTCTCGCAAGAGTACTTACCGCGGTTACCGAAAAAGACGGCGAAAGCGCCGCCGCAGCGGAATAATTTATTATATCCGCAAACAAAAACAGCTTAATAAAAAAACAAAAAGAACTTTTTACGGAGGATTATTAAAATGGCTGCAGAAAACATTACCGCTATTGTTGAAGCAATTGAGAAGCTCACTCTTCTTGAGCTCAAGGATCTCGTATCTGAGATTGAAACCAAGTTCGGTGTATCCGGCGCTATCATGGTAGGAGGCGCTGCACCCGCTGCTGACGGAGCTGCTGCACCCGCTGCTGAGGAGAAGACTGAGTTCGACGTCGTTCTCGCATCTGCCGGCGACAAGAAGCTCAACGTTATCAAGGTTGTTAAGGACGCTCTTGGTCTCGGACTTAAGGACGCTAAGGACCTCGTTGACGGAGCTCCCAAGACCGTTAAGGAGGGCGCTTCCAAGGAGGAGGCAGAGGCTCTCAAGAAGGCTCTTGAAGAGGCTGGCGCAACTGTTGAGATTAAGTAATCTTACAGTACACCCAAAAATAACAGATGAAAAAATAGCGTTTCCGAAAGGAAACGCTATTTTTGTCAAACAATGTAATGCCTTATTTCTCCAAAATATCCTTTGCTTCGACTTCGCTTTGTGCAATCCGCAACAACTTTTCTGACAATATTTGGAAATGTTATTTCATTTTTTCTATTGCAATATTTGGTAAAATATGGTAAAATATATTCAACATTGGTAATTATTGCCAAAAAGAAAAAGGATAACAAAAAATAAGGAGAATTCAGGTATGGATATCACAACTAAAATACTTATCTGCGACGAAAACGAGGATTTCAGGAGAGTTACGAGAGAGGCGTTAAAAAGCGCAGGCTTTCGAACACCCGACGAGGCATTGAACGGCGAGGACACCTTGGCAAAAATATCAAGACTTCACCCCGATATCGTTATAATCGACGTATGGCTTGGCGGCATCGACACTCCCTCGGTCATCAGGCACACCAAAACCATGGACCTCTATCCCGACAAAGCGCCGTATTTTATTGTTACGAGTCAGTTCAACAACCCCGCATTGCTCACCGAGGCCTCTGAGGCCGGCGCTGACTACTGTATGCTCAAGCCGCTTTCCTACCCTTCGCTCATTGAGCGTATTCGCAGGCTTATGACTAAGCGCAAGGCGGAAACCGAATCTGCATTTGGCGTTATCAACCCTGAATCATCTAACCCGAAACCCGTAATTTATAAAAACACAGACAGCGTAAGCGCCCAAGGCGGAAACTCAGACTACGCAAGCGCGGAGCTTGAGTCGCAGGTAACGAAGGTCATTCACCAGATAGGCGTGCCGGCTCACATCAAGGGCTATCAATATCTCCGCACGGCGATACTTATGACGATAAACGATAACGACATCATCAATTCCGTAACCAAAATTCTATATCCATCAGTCGCAAAGCAGTACAAAACCACCTCGTCAAGAGTCGAGCGAGCCATTCGCCACGCCATTGAGGTCGCCTGGGACAGAGGCGACGTAGATACCCTCAATTCCTATTTCGGCTATACGATACAGACCAGCCGCGGCAAGCCTACCAACAGCGAGTTCATCGCTATGATTGCCGACAATCTGCGCCTTGCGAATATGTAAATGAAAATGGCAGAGAAATTTCATCTTCTCTGCCATTTTTCTCGCTTTTAGTGAAGTTAAGCTTGCCCTGCTTTGCCGCGCAAAACTTCACTGACCGCAGGACAACTTCACTTACAAGGCAAACTTAGCCGCTTTGTGTCCAAGGACATAAAGCAATTAATCAACCATAACCGCTTTATCAAGAATGTGCTTCTTTACCTTTTCCCAGATTACCGTACGCTCGGCGAGGTCTTTTCCGTAGTTCTCCTCAACCTGCTCCGCGGTCTCGCCGCTTTCCGCGGCAATCTTTATCAGCCCCTCGTCGTACTCCTTACCCGAAATGCGTATCTTCTCCGCCTGGATTATCTCGTAAAGAATCATCTCCTCCTTTACTATACCCTCGGCGTATTCCTGTCTTGTGCTAATATAGCCGTTCTGGTCGGTGCCAAGCTCCTTTAAAAGCTCCTCAAAGGTCAGCTCGTTCTGCTCCATCATGGCGTTGTAGTAAGCATCAAACTCGTCTGTATACATCTTTATCTTCTTTTCGGGGTACTTGATTACCTTGCTGTTGTCAACTATGCTGTTCCAGAGAAGATTGAGCTTTATCTGCTCGTACATATAGTCCTCGTAAGCCTTAACAGTCGTAAAGCCCTTTTTCAGTCCGAGGAACTCATCAATCTTTTCGGTGTTGCTTGCGAACAGCTCGTCATTCCATTCGGGAGCAAGGGTTTTTGAAACACTCTTAATGTATATCTCGTGATAAACCTTCTTGCCCTTAGCCTCAGTTACGTTGTAGTCGTTCGGATAGGTATAGATAAGCGCGGGGACCTTATTCTCATAGTACTCGGTGTTGAAATTGAAGGAGGTTCCTATTATCTGATTTTGAAGCTCTGGGAAAAACAATTCAGAGTTTTCGGGAAGATTGTTAAGGTCGTACTTCTTTATTGACTTAATCTCCTTGTCGGAAAAGGAAAGCTTTGAAAGCTGAGCGCCCTTTACGTCGCCCGTATAGTCGTATGCGACTAATGAAATAACAACGTTGTGTCCCTCGGCAATTTTACCGCTATTTATCAGTTCAATGTAAGAAAGAGAGTTGATTAACTCATTCTTTGCCTTATCATATTCGCTCTGTACCTTCGACTGCGAAAGCTCCGCGCCAATATACTTAGCTACCTGAATGTGTTCGGGAAGCCTTACAGAGTCGTAGGGGGTGTCGACGAGTATATAGTCAACGGTAAAGAATACGCCAAAGCCTATTCCTATGAGGAGAATAACCGCCACGCAGCACATAAGCACGCGTTTTTTTGCCTTAGCGGTAAGCTTCTCTTTATTTTTGGCAGGCCTTCTTGCCGCCTTTTCTTTGTTTTTCATCTTGGAAACGCTCCTTTGAATTTATATAACGTTTTAATTGCTTTCTATCTTAACATAACCGTTTATGACCTGACAAAGACGGACGTTCAGTACGGTTATAATTGCTACGTTCTCGCCCTTGCTTGAAACAAGCGCCTCGTACGTCATACCCTGCTCCGCTTCGACCAGCTTTACAGCCTCGTCAAACTCAGCTCCCTCAGTCTTTATACCCTCGGCGCGGACTATGGAATAGGTAAGAAGGTCGTTTACGAGGTTGCTCTTGGCGTAATTGGTTGCGACCTCCTCAAAATCCATCTGATTCATGCCGGAATATAAGCCAAACTCGGCGTACTTATCGCCGTTTGCCGAGATAAACTCCGCAAATGAAAGCCCGTTCTGCTCCGCAAGCAGCTGGAAATTGCCTTTAAAATCCTGATAATATTCCGTGTACTCGGTTGGGTAGCTTTTTATGACGCATTTCGTCATCAGGTCGTCCCATACGTATAGGAAAATACAGCGCTCCCTGACAAATTTCAGGTACTGCCCCGCCGTATCGAATGCGGTATGCTCGGCGCAAAGCGCGTCGGTAAGCGTTGGCGCGCGATAAATACGGTTGACCGTTACCGAATAGGAAACGTCCTTGCCCGCGTAAAGCTCGCTCGGATAATCGCTTGCGAATTTAAGGGAAAGCGTCTTGCTCTGCCCCGCGCTCATTCCGATAATTCCATTTTCAAAGCCATCTACGTAAAAGGTGTCGGAGCCAAGCGCAAGCAGGTAGCTTTCAGCGCAAAGCGCCTCATCGGGAACGCCGTCGATATAACCCGTAAATGAGATTTCAACCATATCCCATTCCTTTGCGCCCTCGTGCGCGACCTCGGTATCAATACTGTTTTCGCGGTAGAAATAAGCAAGCTCGGTGTTTACCAAGCGGCTCACAAGAGACTCGGAAAGCGTTATGTTCTTGTAATCGGGAACGTCCATAAAGACCGAAAGGTCGTCGTACGGATATGGATTAAACTCCCCGTCGCCGTCCTCGTCGCCGTCATTGCCGTTACACGATATCAGAAAAACCAGCGAACCCGCAATAAGCCAAACGGCTAAAAATAAGCTTAGAAATTTGATTAATTTACGCATAACGGTTATTATTATACCACACCTTTATATACACGTCTTTAAGAAAAAGTAAAAAATAATCCCCATATAAACTATTGGTTAGTTTTTATAAATCCCGAATCTAACGGTGGCGTAACCGAAGGCAAGCGCAAGTAAAATCACGCCGACAATCTCACCCGCAACCGAGATATTGAGAGTTACCGCTATCCCGACAAGCACTATCGCGTATACGTACATAATAGCTACGGCAAGTTTCTGTCCGTATCTTTCGCATAAGCGGTGATGAACGTGCTTCTTGTCTCCGCAGAAAATGCTCTGCTTTGACATAAGTCTGCGTATAATGGCGAATGACGTGTCAAACACAGGCAGTCCAAGAATCGCAAGCGCCGTAAAGGCGGAAAGCGTGTAGCCCTCAACTGTCGGCGAGGAAAATACCGACTCGCAAAGCATTGCGGTAAGCATAAATCCAAAGAACATCGAGCCCGCGTCCCCTAAAAACGTCTTTGCGGGATTTGCGTTGTGAGGAAGGAAGCCAAGCGCCGCGCAAAGCAGGGTAAGCGCTATCGCAACCACGTTTCCGTCATAGAAAAGGAACGATACGAGCGCTATTCCACCGCACCCGAAAATCGCGATTCCGGTGCAAAGCCCGTCTACGCCGTCTATTAAATTGATAATATTCGTTACCGCGATAACCATAAATACAGTAACGGGATAAGCAAAAATCCATAGGTCAAACGTAACGCCGAAAAGCGTTATAAACTGCGCCGTAACGCCAAACGCGCAAAGCGCCACGCCCGCTAAGGCTTGTCCGAGTATCTTTATCATCGGTTTAAGACCGAATTTGTCGTCAAGCATGCCTACGGTAACGATTATCAGTCCGCCAACTATGTAAGGAAGCGCCTCAAAGAAGTAACCCGTAACGCTTATAGCGATAGAAAACGCGAGAAATACCGCTGCTCCGCCAATTCGTGGGGTGGCGTCCTTGTGCATTCTTCGCTCGTCCTTCGGTATGTCCATAAACCCTAAAACAGGCGCAAGTCTTATCGCCGGGAACGTCAGTCCAAATCCCAGCCCTAACGCTATTACACATGCTATTAATGTATATAGTTCCATTTTATACCCTTTCGTTAAAGAGATACGCGCTTTCTTGAAAGAAAGCTGCGCAAAGAACTTTTGTATACTCGTTGCTCCGCACAAGCACGAAGCAACAAGCATATATAGTTTTTTCGTGGCTTTTTCCAAAAATATACATTCCCTTAAACAATAAGATTATCACAAAAGGGAACGAAAAATAAATCGCAACGTGAACTTTAAATGAGTTATCGCTTTTGAAGAAGTTACATCATTTGAAAAAACTGTGTAAGGATATATAATCGATGCTTCGTATATATGCGAGGCATCGATTATACAGAAGTCTTTGCGCAGCTTTCTTCAGAAAGCGCGTAACCCCTTCAAGCGCGATAATCCCTTTACAGTCCAACGTAACCGATTTTTCTGTGGACCTTAGAGATAGTTTTACGAGCGATATAATTTGCGCGCTCGGCTCCGTTTTTCATAACGTCCTCAAGGTACTTTTTATCCTTCATCAAGGCGTCGAATTTCTCACGGAGAGGCGCGAGGCAATCGGCAACAGTCTCACCGACGGCGAGCTTGAAATCTCCGTAGCCCTTGCCCTCAAACTCACGCTCGATAGCCTCAAAGTCCTTACCCGTAAAGCAGGAATATATGCTCATCAGGTTGTTTATTCCGTCCTTGCCCTCGGCGTAGCGAACAACGGTATCGCTGTCAGTTACCGCGCGCCTGAACTTACGGATAATGTCATCACGGGAATCGAGAATACCGACGGAGGCGTTTGGATTTGCGTCCGACTTGCTCATCTTCTTGGTAGGCTCCGCAAGCGACATTATCTTCATACCCGTCTTTGCGATATAGCCCTCAGGCACAGTAAACGTGTCGCTGTAGCTGTTATTGAAGCGAGTAGCGATATCGCGCGCAAGCTCTAAATGCTGGCGCTGGTCCTGACCGACGGGAACGAGGTCCGCCTGATAAAGCAGAATATCCGCCGCCATAAGCACAGGATAGGTAAAAAGACCGGCGTTTATGTTGTCCGCGTGCTTTAAGCTCTTGTCCTTGAACTGCGTCATTCGAGAAAGCTCGCCGAACATCGTGTAGCAGCCGAGGTCCCACGCGAGAACCGCGTGCGCGGGCACGTGGCTCTGTACGAAAAGGGTGTTCTTTTCGGGGTCAAGCCCTGCCGCCATATAGACCGCAAGCGTCTCGTAGGTACGGGCGCGAAGCTCCGCGGGCACCTGGCGCACCGTTATCGCGTGCATATCAACTACACAGTAAATGCAGTTGTATTCATCTTGAAGCGCAGTCCAGTTCTTTATCGCTCCAAGATAGTTTCCTATCGTTAAATTTCCGCTCGGCTGAACTCCCGAGAATATCGTTTTCTTCTGTTGTTCCATGGTGTACCCTTTCTAAATTTGTACAAAAGGGATTACGCGCTTTTCGAGAAAAGCTACGCAAAAGCTTCTGTACGACGAAGCCGCACCCCACGGGGTATCGCTTCGTCATATGTAGTTTTTATAGCTTTCACAAACACCGTACCGCTTCTATACATACCTGAATAGGTATAAAACGGAACGGAGAATGATATATCTCATTGTTAGATAAGATTGATAAGCATTTTTGCAGGAATTACGGAATTTTTGAAAACCGTGTAAGGATATATAATCGATGCTTCGTATATATGCGAGGCATCGATTATACAAAAGTCTTTGCGCCGACGTTTGCAAAGCAAACTCGTAAGAAAACTTTAGTTTTTAAAGCTTCTCTTCAGAAAGCGCGTAACCCCTTCAAAACGCTAATCACTCTTATTATTTCCCAATTTGAGCTATTTCGCAAACGAGGTCATAGTCAATGGCGTCTGTAATAACGACGTCAACCATATCCCCCGGTGCGAAGGCGTTTTTCGGAGCGCCGACGAGATAAAGCTTCCCGTCGATTTCGGGCGCCTCCTTTTCGGTGCGGCAGAAATAGCTGTCGGAAACGGGGTCGTAGCCCTCGACCATAGCAATCTCTCGTTTACCAACACGCGCGGAATTTATCCTCTCGGCAATTTTGTTCTGCTGCTTCATTACGGCGTCGTAACGGCGCTTTTTCTTCTGCTCCGGCAGATGACCGTCAAGCTTTTCGGCAGGCGTACCCTCCTCTTTTGAGTAGGTAAACGCCCCGAGGCGCTCAAACTTAGTATCGGCAAGATAATTTATCAGCTCCTCAAACTGCTCGCCCGTCTCACCGGGAAAGCCGACGATGACCGTGGTGCGAATGATGATACCGGGACAAGCCTTTCTAAGTCTTGCAACGGCGTCCTCGATAACCGCGCGTCCGCCGTGTCGGTTCATTCTTTTCAGAACCCCGTCGCTGATGTGCTGAATAGGCATATCTATGTATTTAACAAGCCTGTCGTTGCTTCTGAACTGCTCGCAAAGCCCGTCGGTTATCTTGTCAGGGTAGCAGTAAAGCACCCTTATCCACGGAATATTCGTTTCGTCGGTTATGCGCTGAATAAGCATATCAAGCTTAAAATCTCCGTAAATATCTAACCCGTAACGCGTGGTGTCCTGCGCCACAAGTATAAGCTCGCGTACGCCGAGCGCCTCCATATCCTTTGCCTCGGCAATAAGCTCCTCGATAGGTCTTGAACGGAACGCGCCGCGAATATCGGGGATAGCGCAGTAGGTGCAGCGGTTGTCGCAGCCCTCGGCTATCTTCATATATGCGTAATGCTCAGGCGTGGTTACTATACGGTCTCCGCCAAGCGCCGCCTCCTCAGGCTTTTTCAGCACCGAAAAGCGCTCGCCCTTCACAACTCTTTGAACAACACTTACAACGTCGTGAATAGCGCCGACTGACATTATGGCGTCAACCTCGGGGAACTGTGCGAGTATCTCGTCGCCGTATCTCTGCACGAGGCAGCCGCAAACAACAAGCTTTTTAAGCCTTGCGTTCTCTTTAAGCCACGCAAGGTCGAGAATGTTGTCAATCGCCTCCGTTTTGGCGTCCTTTATGAAGCCGCAGGTATTCAGAATGATTACGTCAGCCTCGGTCTCCTCGGCGCATATCTCGTAACCCGCGGCGTTTAATTCACTTAACATTACCTCAGTGTCAAGCTGATTTTTAGGACACCCAAGGCTTACAAATCCTACTTTCATAGATACATCTCCAAAAAGAGTTTTCATTCTTTCTTAAAAGAAAGAATCAAAGAACTTCTCTTACAAGCGAGGACGCTTTGTAAGAGCAAATCTTCGGCTTTTAAGCTTTTTCGTCCTCGCTTGTAAGAGAAAGCACTTGATTTTCTCTCACAAAACTATGAGAACACTTCAAAAGAACTAACCCAAAAACCGAATTTAGTCTATCTCACCTATCGCATAGGTTATTTCGCTCGCGGAAAAGCCCGCGTTTGAAAGCGAACGCATTATCTGCTCCTTGGTCTTGCCAAGCGCTCTCATTTTTTCAGCGGCGCGCGCGCAATTCTCCCTAAAATCTATCTCGCTTAAATCAAGAGCCTCGACGGTTTCCCTTGAAATGCCCTTTGAGGCGAGATAGGCGAAAATTTTGCGTCTGCCGTTAAGCTTAGCGGCAAGCTTTTCGGCGGCGTTTTGAGCCAGACGGATATCGTTTATATACCCAAAGCCCTTGAGATAATCAACGGCGTCGTCCGTTTCATCGCGCCCGTAACCGCGAATTCTCATTTTTTCACGAAGTCCGCGCTCGGTATATGCGCTTCTTGCGACAAGCGACATAGCGTATTCTCTTGGTGGGCGCCGACCAGCAGCGGCAGAAGCTCCCGGTCGACGTATAGAGTCGCCATCGTCCTCTACGTCCCGTTCAATCGCACCCGGCAGGGACCGCCCTGCAGCGGTAAAGGCTCCCGCCCGGTGCACAGTTCCATCTGTTAAACGCTCAGCCCTTTTTCTGTTTTCATCAGGCTCACCAAGTTTTTTTCGCATGTATTACCCCTAAGATTTTAAACATATGTCGTGCCGACAGCACGATGACTTTTTCTTTTGGAAGAAGCAGAGCCATTTAACCTCGAATTCGCTCTGCGACAAACAGTAAGCCGCAGCTTTGCTTCGCATAGACGCAAATTCTGGCAGATGACTGAGATTAAGTGTAAATTCAAGTAACAAAAAGAAAGGCTCGGTAAAAGCATGTCGTCCGTTACGACGGACGACAAGACCTACGCGGTCTTGACTGCGCAAGCTTTTTGAAAAAAGCTTGGCAAAAACTTCTAAATACTATGAACTTCTGTTTAAGTCTTAGCGTAGCGTAGCGAACCTCGACTTAGCGGCGCTTGAAATGCTCGACGTTCTCAAAAGCACGCGCCGCCATTTGCCCCCGGGCGCGCGCCCGGTGAAAAAGGTGGGCGAAAACTTTTTTAACACTGTGAACTTCTGTTTAAGCCTTAGCATAGCGTATCGAACCCCGACTTAGCGACCTTCGACGTGAAACGCCCAGATTAAACGGTCGCCTTTTTGCCTCCAGGCGCTCGCCTGGCGCCGCAGTTTCGCCGCAGGTCGTTACCTGCTTAGTCGTCGAGCTTTACGTCAAAGAGGTCGTCGTCATCGTCGTCAAGGGCGTCCGCCTTGTCGCTTTCGGTCATCTCCATAGCTTCAAGATTACCGCTTGCTCTGACCTTTTTCTCAACCTCGGCAAACAGCTCTCTGTCGCTTTCAAGCACCGCGCGGATATTATCCTTACCCTGTCCGAGACGTTTTCCGTCAAAGCTGAACCACGAGCCGCTTTTTTCAATTATATCAAGCTCGATAGCAAGGTCAAGCAGCTCGCCCGACTTTGAAATTCCCTTTCCAAACAGGATATCGAACTCCGCGGTCTTGAACGGGGGCGCAACCTTGTTCTTAACGACCTTGCACTTAACTCTGTTTCCGTAGGTTTCGGCGCCGTTTTTAAGCGCCTCTCCCTTTCTGACCTCGATACGAACCGAGGCGTAGAATTTAAGCGCGCGTCCACCCGTCGTTACCTCGGGGTTTCCGTACATAACGCCAACCTTTTCACGAAGCTGGTTAATGAAGATACAAACGCAGTTTGCCTTAGCGACAGCGCCCGAAAGCTTTCTCATCGCCTGGCTCATAAGCCTTGCGTGAGCGCCGACGTTTGACTGACCCATATCGCCGTCAATCTCCTGCTGGGGAACGAGCGCGGCAACGGAGTCGATAATTATGGCGTCGATAGCGCCCGAGCGAACCAGCGCCTCGGTAATTTCAAGCGCCTGCTCGCCGCTGTCGGGCTGAGATATAAGAAGCTCGTTGATATCAACGCCGAGCGCCTTTGCGTAAACAGGGTCAAGAGCGTGCTCCGCGTCGATAAAAGCGGCGGTTCCGCCCGTTTTCTGAACCTCCGCGGCGACGTGAAGCGCAACGGTGGTCTTACCTGACGACTCAGGTCCGTAAATTTCAATTATTCTACCTCTCGGCATACCGCCTATACCGAGGGCGGCGTCAAGCATAATAGAGCCTGTCGATACGGCGCTGACCTGCATTTTGGCATTTTCGCCAAGACGCATAATAGTACCCTGGCCGTAAGCCTTGGTTATATGAGCGATAGCTGTATCGAGAGCCTTCTTTTTATCAAGGGCGGGGTTGCCTGTGCTTTCCGCTTCCTTTACTTCCTTTTTAGCCTTTGCCATAGTTTTAGTTCCTTTCATTTCAAAAATTTAGGAGTTATCTTTTACAAAAGTTTTCGTCCACCTTTTTCAAAAGGTGGCGCGGTCAAGGCTGCGAAAGCCTTGTCGTCCGTCATAGCGGACGAAACCTTCCCTGCGGCGATTTTTTTTGCGAGCTTTTGCGTAGGCTTACGCTAAATTATCAAAGCGCCAGCCGTTTTCTGTCATTATCATCGTGGTTTTCTTGTCGGACGCCTGCTTTACCCCGTTTAGGTAACGGGGAGCGCCTATTTCGACTGTTCCCGACGAGGAACGGATAACGTACGCTGCGTCAAGGTCGTTCCTTGCGCCCGTTATGCTCTCAAAGGCGTCGTACGTAACGTCCGTCATAAGAGCTCCGTCCTGCACCTTGTACCTCGGATAAACAGTCGCGTACTTGTCCTCAATACCGTCAAACAGAACCGCTTTAAGCACGTCGTTATAGTAATCCTCGGTGTAAACGTCAAGCACCGCCTTCTCGATATCTTCAAGGCTTTTGTACGGACAGTCCTCTGAAACCGCTACGTAGTGAGGAGCCGTAAGCTCGCTTACATCTCCCCCGTAGCCGTGCATAAGTCCGTTTCCGTAAACTATTCCGTTTACCGCCTGCGCCTTTTCATAAAGCGCCTTGTATTCGGCAAGCGCCTCGCTGTCGCTTATCTTACCGCAGGACACCGCCGTAAGCGCTGTTATAACGGCTAACACTAATATCAGGAATTTTTTCATTTGCTTATTCCTTAGTTTCGTCATTTGAGGGTGCGATTGAAGCTTCGTTTTCCTCACTTAGCGGCTGCTCGTCAGAGGTGTCATCGCCGCGACCGACGTTGGCAACCGCGCTGACCTTACCCTCTCCCGTCCTCATAACGATAACTCCGCTTGCGGTTCTGCTGTACTCGGATATATCGCGAACGTGGGTGCGTATGGTAATTCCGTTGTCGGAAATGATAACTATATCGTCCTCGTCCTCAACCGCCGTTATCGCCGCAAGCTTACCGGTCTTGTCGCTGAGTCCGTGAACTCTTACGCCCTTACCGCCTCTGTTAGTCGTTCTGAAATCGTCAAAGCCGCTTCTCTTTCCAAAGCCGTTCTCGGTCATCGTGAGAAGCTTCTTCGTTTCGTCAACCAGCACGCAGCCGACTACGTAGTCGCCCTCGCCAAGTCTTATACCGCGGACTCCGCGAGCGCCTCTGCCCATTACTCTGGCGTTGTTCTCGTCAAAGCGGACGGCGTTACCGTCGTGGCTCGCTATTACGATAGCGTCCTGACCTGAGGTGTGGCGAACGTAAACCAGCTCGTCGTCCTCGTCAAGATTAATCGCCTTCTTACCCTTCTTGCGCTGGAACGCGAACTCGGAAAGCGCCGTTCTCTTGACGGTTCCCTTCTTTGTAACCATAAGCAGATACTCGTCGTCATTGTACGACTCGTCGCTTACAGATATCATCGAGGTTATCTTCTCGCCCTTTTCAATCTCAATTACATTTACGGCGTTGATTCCCTTAGCGATTCTGCTCGCCTCAGGCACCTTGTACGCTCTTATCGTGAATACCTTGCCAAGACTTGTGAACATCATAAGGTCGGAGTGCGTATCGCACGCGATAACCGTCTCAACGAAGTCCTCTTCCTTGGTCGTAATTCCCTTTACGCCCTTGCCGCCTCTTGCCTGAGCGTTATACGCCTCGGCAGACATACGCTTTAAGTAGCCGCTGTGCGTCATCGTGATAACGCAGGTGTGGCGGTCGATAAGGTCCTCGTCGTCAAGGTCGGCGTCGAAGCTTATCTCCGTTCTTCTCGGGTCGGCAAACTTGTTCTTTATCTCGGTTATCTCGTCCTTTATTATCTGCTTTATCTTGTCCATGCTCGAAAGCTTGTCCGTTATGTCAAAGATTACCGCTTCAAGACGAGCAAGTCTTTCCTCTATCTTTGCCCTTTCAAGTCCCGTCAGCTTTCCAAGCGTCATCTCGACTATCGCCTGAGCCTGCGGCTCTGTAAGTCCGTAAATATCGCAGAGCTTTGCCTTTGCGTCGGGAATGCTGTCGGCGCCCTTGATAAGCGCGATAATGTCGTCTATATTATCGGAAGCTATTTTCAGTCCCTCTAAAATGTGCGCTTCCTTTTTCGCCTTTTCAAGCTCATATTTAAGACGGCGGACCGTAATGTTCTCCTGATGCTCAATATAGTGATTAAGCATAGCCTTGAGTCCGAGAACTCTCGGCACGTTGTCCACCAGCGCCAGCATATTAGCGGCGAAGGTGTCTTCAAGACGGGTGTACTTGTAAAGCTGGTTTAAAAGCACATGTCCGTTTACGTCGCGGCGGTACTCGATAACGATACGCAGACCGTCCTTGCCCGACTCATCGCGGACGTCGGTTATTCCGTCTACCTTCTTGTCCTTTTTGTCCTTCTTGTCCTTGCTCTCGTTTGCGCAGTTACATATTCCCTCGACAAGCGAGACCTTGTTCACCTGATAAGGTATTTCTGTAACGATTATGCGGTGGTTCTCCTCGTCAACCGTTGCTCTGGCTCTTACCTTGATGTGCCCCTTACCCGTCTCGTAGGCGTTACGTACTCCGGAAAGTCCGCAGATTATAGCGCCCGTCGGGAAGTCGGGAGCCTTGATGAACTGCATAAGGTCGTCGGTTGTAGCGTCGGGGTTGTCCATTAAATAGATAACTCCGTCTATTATCTCGCCTAAGTTGTGGGTTGGAATATTCGTCGCCATACCGACAGCGATTCCTATTGAGCCGTTAACCAGCAGGTTCGGGAAACGCGCGGGAAGAACAACAGGCTCTTTGAGCTTGTTGTCGAAGTTCGGGGTGAAGTCTACGACGTCCTTTTCGATGTCCGTAAGCATATGGTCGGCAAGCTTGCTCATTCTCGCCTCGGTGTAACGGTAAGCGGCAGCGCTGTCTCCGTCAATGTTACCGAAGTTTCCGTGTCCGTCAACAAGCGGATAGCGGAGCGAGAAATCCTGCGCCATTCTTACCATCGTGTCGTAAACCGCCGTGTCTCCGTGAGGGTGATAGCGGCCAAGCACGTTACCTACCGTGGTCGCTGACTTGCGGAACGGCTTGTCGTACGTAAGGTGGTCCTCGTACATAGCGTAAAGTATGCGGCGGTGTACGGGCTTGAAGCCGTCGCGTACGTCAGGCAGAGCTCTGGACATTATTACACTCATCGCGTAGTTGATGAAGGATGTCTTTACCTCCTGTCCCATGTTTACCGGTACTATCTTTTGTTCCTTAAATTCGATATCGTCCTGTTTCTTTTCCATCTTGATATCCTTTCGTTATGAGAGTAAGCGCCACACGCAAGGGAATACGCGCTTTTCGAGAAAAGCTGCGCAAAAGCTTTTCTACGACGAAGCCACCCCAAAAGGAGTACCTTCGTCGTAAATCAGGCATTGTGAGCTCTGCCCAAAAAACGAACCCCTCTGCGTAAAGTGCGTATTTCGCTGAAATAATATTTTGTTCTTTTTGATGTGTAATTTTTTTGTGTATGTATAAGAAATATGTGGAAAAATGTTGAAAAATGGGGGTAAAAATTTTTGTCCACACGAAATCAACAGAAAAACGGAAGTTTTCCACAGTTTTGGAGAGTTTTCCACATAGGTTTTCCACAGTTTATGTTAAAAAGCGGTTTTTTTGAGGTGCGATATGGGGTTTTCGGGTGTTGAAAACTCAATTTTTGAGGTTTTCCCTAAGCAACAATTTATTGTGAATAGCAATTTTCAAGAAGTTTTCCACAATCTTTTTCATACCCTGTGGAAAACTTTTTCATCTCTTTCCACATTATTTATAACTCTCCGCTTTTTAACGGATTACCTGTTAATACTTTTTAGTCTTGATATTTTGCCGGTCGAAGTAATAGGAACAAGCGCTTCTTTTTAAGAGAATATCACATTTTGCGGAGAGCCGAACAGAAACCTATATATAATCGACGCATCGTGCTTTTTACGAGGCGGCGATTATACAGAAGCTTTTGCGCCGACGTTTGCAAAGCAAACTCGTAAGGAAACTTTAGTTTCTAAAGCTTCTTCTCGAAAAGCGCGTATCCCCTTAGAAAGCCTGCGTTTACTCCTATTACCCCCAACCGTTATATATCCAAATTAGAAACGTATTTAGCGTTTTTCTCAATAAATTCACGGCGAGGCTCGACCTCATCTCCCATAAGGAGTGAAAAGACCTCATCACAGACGATAGCGTCCTCGATAGTAACCTTCTTCAAGGTACGGCGAGTGGGGTCCATAGTAGTCTCCCAGAGCTGTTCGGGGTTCATCTCACCGAGACCCTTATAACGCTCAGCCTCTACTCTGTCGCCGCCAAGCTCGGCAATGATAGCGTCGCGCTCCTCGTCGGAGAAGGCGTAGCGCTCGGTCTTGCCCTTGAACACCTTATAAAGCGGAGGCATAGCCAGGTAGACGTGTCCCTCCTCGATAAGCTGCTTCATATGACGGTAGAAGAACGTCAGAAGCAGTATCTGAATGTGCGAGCCGTCGACGTCCGCGTCCGCCATTATAATTATCTTGCCGTAACGCAGCTTTGATACATCAAACTCCTGTCCTATACCGCAGCCAACCGACTGGATTATAGGAAGCAGCGAGGGGTTGCCGTATATCTTTTCGGCGCGGCTCTTTTCAACGTTAAGAACCTTACCGCGTAGCGGAAGTATCGCCTGGAAGCGAGAATCACGACCGCCCTTTGCGCTTCCGCCTGCGGAGTCTCCCTCAACCAGATAAAGCTCGGTAAGCTCAACTCTCTTTTCCTGGCAGTCCCAAAGCTTTCCGGGGAGCGAGTTGCTCTCAAACGGACTCTTTCTTCTTGCCGCCTCTCTCGCCTTTCTCGCAGCTTCACGGGCGCGAGCCGCTTCAAGAGTTTTCTCAAAAATAGTTCTGGCGACAGTCTTGTTTTCCTCAAGGTACTCCTCCAGCTTCTCCGAAAGCAGCTGTCTGACCATCGTTCTCATCTCGGAGTTTCCGAGCTTGGTCTTGGTCTGTCCCTCGAACTGCGCGTCCTGAAGCTTTACGGAGATTATCGCTATAAGTCCCTCGCGGGTGTCCTCCGCTTTAAGCTCATCGCCGTCTTTAAGAAGTCCGTACTTCTTGCCGTAAGCGTTAAGCGTCTTGTGAAGCGCTTCCTTGAAGCCCGTCTCGTGCATACCGCCGTCAACGGTCTTTATGTTGTTGGCGAAGCTCTGTATCTCGGTGTCGTAGCCGTCGTTGTACTGCATGGCTATCTCGGCGGAGTTAACGCCGTTCTGCGCCTTCATATACAGAACCTCCTCGTTCATCGGCTTTGCCTTCTTTGCTTGAGCTAACTGGTGAACGAAGCTGATTATTCCGCCCTCGTAGTGAAGCGTTTTCTCAACAGGCTCGCTTCCTCTCTCATCACGGAAAATAATAGTAATTCCCGCGTTTAAGAACGCCTGCTGACGAAGCCTTAAAAACAGAGTATCGTACTTGAAATCAAGCGTCTCAAATATCTGCGAGTCAGGCATAAAGCGGACGTAAAGTCCCGTTTTGTCCGTGTCGCCTATCTTGTGATAGTCCTGCGTTATCTTTCCTCTTTCAAAACGCTGACCGTAGACCTGCCCGTCGCGGCTGTCCTCATAGTAAAGCCACTCCGAAAGCGCGTTAACTACGCTGGCGCCAACTCCGTGAAGTCCGCCCGATATTACGTAGCCGCCGCCGCCGAACTTTCCGCCCGCGTGCAGTACCGTGAATACTACCTCAGGCGTCGGTCTGCCCGTCTTGTGCGTGTGCTGAGGAATTCCTCGTCCGTTGTCTCGGACCGAGCAGCTTCCGTCCGCGTGCAGAGTTACGTAAATGTCCGTACAGTAGCCCGCTATCGCCTCGTCTATCGAGTTGTCTACTATCTCGTATACAAGGTGGTGAAGTCCGCTTTCCGACGTTGAACCAATGTACATTCCCGGTCTCTTGCGTACCGCCTCAAGACCTTCAAGCACTTGAATTTGACTTTCGTCATACTGCTGTCTTTCTTCCATTTCTTTCTTTCCTTTTCCTTTTCTCTTGTAACTGAATCCATACCTACGGGGAAAGATACGCGCTTTCATAGGGGAATACGCGCTTTTCGAGAAAAGCTGCGCAAAAGCTTTTGTATAACGAAGCTTCACCCACAAGGAGCGAACCTTCGTTATATAACTTTTATAACTTTCACCAAACAGTCCGTGTTTCCTTATAAACGCCTGTTTCTTTTCTCCATACGTACGAATTCAGTTGGGTTTATTAAATTTTTATTGGATAGATATGATGTTGTGAGGTAGGTGAACGTTCTTTTGATTAAATCTACGAAATAATTCTTTTGCGCCGATAGACAAAAGCGATCATAGTTTAGCCTTGAACTAATATTAAGTCTATCGGTGTAAAAGAAGTTTTTGCGCAGCTTTTTTCAAAAAGCGCGTATTCCCCCCTATCTAAACACATATTTAGTACGGGCGGCGAGGATTTTGACGGCGTACTGAGAAAGGTAAACCGTACCGTCCTTCATAACGATAAAGGACTTTGGAAGCTCTGTTCCCGTCATAATAACTCTGCCCTGCTTTTCCGCCGTTTTAAAATACTCCTTAGCGGTTTTAGTCTGCTGTGCCGTATCAAGATCGAAAATTCCGACTATCTCGTCAGTCCGAACTATCTTTTCCGGCGCTATCGTTATAAACATTTGTTTCTCCGAAATTTAAGTAATGCTTTAAATGCTTTGTGCCTGCTCTGATTTCTTTTACTCTGTTTTGGTAAAAAACGAGGATTTCTCACACAAATAATGTCCTTTTTGGATATTGTTTGTGTGAGAGAAGTTCTTTGTTTCTTTCTTTTAAGAAAGAATAAAAAAGAAAATCAAAGTAGAACCGAGCCGTTTGAAACGTTAAATATTTTACCGGTACGGATATCGTCGCAGCCGGTGATAATAACCTGCTTATCGTAAAGCCCGGTAAGAATAAACGCCTTTCTGTTCTTATCAAGCTCGCTCATAATATCGTCAAAGAGGAAAACGGGATACTCTCCGCAAATCTCATTGGAAATCTCACCCTCCGCAACCTTCATTGCAAGCGCGATACTTCTCTGCTGTCCCTGCGAGGCGTACACACGGCTATCAAGACCGTTAAGCGTAACGGAAATATCGTCCTTTTGAATACCGTAGAGCGTGGTTTTCGCCATTATTTCCTTTTCGATATTACCCGTAAGCAGACGGACGTACTCGTCCTCGCCCAGCAGCGTCTCATATGAGAGCTTAACCTTTTCCATTCCGCCCGTCATATTGTAAATGAGATGCTCGACGTGTCCGTGCAGCCTCTTAATATACCTATCGCGGTGCGCCGAAATAAACGCCGCCTCCTTTGCCATCTGCAAGGAAATAACGTGGATAAGGTCGTAAAAGCCGACGGTTTCTGGCTCTTTTAGCAGCGCGTTTCTCTGTGTAAGCAGCTTTTTGTACGTAGACAGCGCCGCCATATAAGCGGGATATATCTGCGAAATCGCTATATCGCAAAAATTTCGCCTCTCGCCCGGTCCGTCCTTAATTATAGATAGATGCTCAGGACTGAACAGTACCGCCCTGAAAACGCCGATAAAATCGCTCATACGGGAAATTTTTATTCCCTCTTTAAAGCAAAGCTTACGTTCTCCCGAAAAAAGTCTTACCTCGTGGGTACGTTCTCTTTCCTCATCGGAAAAGCAAATTGTAACGCTTCCCTCGTCCTGACCTATACGGACAAGCTCACGGTCGCAAGCGCCCCGAAAGCTCTTTCCGCAAGCGAAATAGTATATACCCTCAAGCAGATTTGTCTTTCCCTGCGCGTTAAAGCCTTGAAAAACGTTAACCTCTCTGTCGGGCTTAATCTCCGCGTATTCAATATTGCGGTAATTTTTGTAGATTATTTTTGTGATGTACATAATTTTATTAAAACATTTTAATTGTTGTTGTGCCTGTTGGCACAAGCTTTTTGAAAAAAGCTTGACCAAAACTTCTCTTACGGGCTGCCGCCCAACACTTAACAAACACTTACTCTGTTTAAAATCTTTACAAGGAAGCCGTAGGCTTTAACTTAGCGGCGCTCGAAATGCTCAACGTTCTCAAAAGTACGCGCCGCCAATTCGCCAACGGGGGCGTCCCCGGTCGCCGCAGGCCGTTGCCTGCCGTCGCCATTTGCCTCCAGGCGCTCGCCTGGCGCAATGACTTTTTCTTTGGGAAGAAGCAGAGCCCAAAGAAAAAGTAACAAAAAGAAAGGCTCGTTTGGGATATTTCGCTCTCTGCGGAGAGCGACAAGGCTCCGCGCCTTGACTGCGCCGCCTTTTGAAAAAGGTGGGCGAAAACTTCTAAGCATTGTGAACTTCTGTGCAAACCTTAGTGTAGCGAAGCGAACCTCGACTTAGCGGCGCTCGAAATGTTCGACGTTCTCAAAACTACACGCCGCCATTTGCCTCCGGGCGCTTGCCTGGCGCCGCCATTTGCCTACAGGCGCTTGCCTGGCGATTGCCATTTGCCTACAGGCGCTCGCCTGCCGATTGCCAGAAGAACAGCGCGACTGTTCCGGGACCGGTATGGCTTCCTATGGCAGTGCCGATATTTTTTATCTCGACCTTGCCGTCAAGCTTGGGGAAATACTCCTCGATAAGCCGCGCGAGCGCTACGGCGTCCTCCTCACAGGCGGAATGAGAAATATAGCACTTCCCGCTGTAATCCTTGCCGTCCATCGCCAGCTCAGCCATTTTACCAAACGCCGCCTTGATAGCGTTCTTTTTGGCGCGGTGCTTTTCCCTAGGAACGAGCTTGCCCTCGGACGAAACGTGCATAAGAGGGCATATCCTCAGAATAGTTCCGACGAAGCCCGCAACCCTTGAAACGCGTCCGCCCTTGACAAAAAAGGTAAGGTCGCTTGAAAAGAACCAATGCGCTAGTCTAAGCTTGTTTTCCTCAGCCCAGCTCGCTAGAGACTCAATATCCATTCCCTCGTCTCGCTTATCGGCGAGCGCGTCCATAAGCAGACCGTAGCCCGACGCGGCGCAAAGCGAATCGACAATGATAAGCTTCCTTTCGGGGAATTCCTCCATTAATATCTCTCGCGCCTGCACAGCCGAATTGTAAACCCCCGAAAGCCCCGACGAAAGCGAGACGTGGATAACGTCCCTTCCCGCCTTCAAAAACGGCGTGAAATACTCAACAAACTCATCAATATTTATCTGAGAGGTCTTGGTCTCCGCACCGTTTGCCATCGACTCGTAAAACTTATCTATCGGCATACTCTGTCCGAGGTCGTCCGTGTACTCAACGCCGTCAAGATAGTAATGGAAGCAGGCGTAGCTTATATCCCTTTTCTCAAAATGCTCCTTTGTCAAATCCGCCGTCGAACAGCAGCTTAATACGTAATTTGTCATGTCTTTTACATTTCCTTTCGTACCCCGTCTCCGAGGGGGTGATGCTTTACGGTACAATTATACCCACATTTCCCGCCTTATGCAACCTACTGCTCCGTTTTAATACTCTACCTGTAAAAGCCGCCTGTGTAGAGTTGAAAAAATCAACCTCTACGAAAAAGAAAATGCGACTCCACGAATCGTGGAATCGCATTTAAGGGTTAAATAAAACGGCGCTTATCTGTCCTGCTCGAAGCCTACGCCCATACCGCTTTGGTAACGGTTATCCTGCATAGCCGCCTTAGTCTTGTTCTGAGAAGCGGCGCCGTTATTTGTGCCGGAGCCTTGCTTTTTGCCGCTTGCCTTGTTATTCTGAGCCTTGCCGTTATTGCTATTTACAACCTTAACGTTATTTAAGGCGTTTTTGCCATTTTTGTTTTCACAGTTCTTTTCGTTATTCATTTTCGCACTCTCCTTTCCGATTTTAGTATGTCATATCAAACGAAAATTATACTTTGCCGCCGATAGCTGATTTTTGTTCAACAGTAAATTTTTTTTAAACTTCGACATAATAGTATTGAAAACCTCTTTTAAAAGAGGTATAATATGGTTATGAAAAGCCCGTTTTCAGCGTTTTCGGCGGTTGCGGGCGCGATGAAAACTAAGGAAAGGAAGCCGTAAGCCGTGAAGGAGCTAAAGGAAATAACCGCAAAAAACATAACCGAGCTGCGCCTTCGCGCTAAAATGACTCAGCTTGAGCTCGGCAACGCCATCAGCTACTCCGACAAAGCAGTATCAAAGTGGGAGCGAGGCGAGGCGATTCCGGACGCGTACGTGCTTCTTCAGCTTTCGGAGATTTTCGGGGTAAGCGTTGACTATCTCCTCAAAGACCACGAGGGAGAGCCTATACCGAGGGCGCGCAGAAGCCGAGCAAATCACGCAAGCATAACGGCTCTGGCGATAATTGCCGTATGGACGGTCTTCGCCGTGGCGTACATTGCGGTTAATCTGGCGACGAAGGGCTACTCTTATTGGCTGTTTTTTGTATACGCAACCGTCGTTTCGCTTATAATACTGACGGTATTCAATACCATCTGGGGTAAAAAGTCGCTCAACATACTGATAGTGGGAGCGCTGGTCGCCTCGCTTATCGCCACGGTATACCTTATCCTGCTTTCAGTCGGTAATTTCTGGCAGATACTGCTGCTCATCATACCCGCCGAGCTTATCGTGATATGCTGCTTCAAGCTGAAAATAAAAAAGGTAACGGACATTTTCAAGCCTAAAAATACCGCGGAAAAGCACGCGCAGGAAAACGAATAAAACCGGTTCTACCAAGGTCGCCGCGCACGGCGGCCTTTTTTGTCGCCGATTTACTCTCACAAAAGCCTTAGTAATTTTTATGCCAAAGTTGAAAAACCCCCTTGAATTTTTTTAATACTGATGTTATAATATAATCTGTATAATTATTTTTATTTAGAGTAATAATATCTTTTGTGTTAGATCTAAGCGGAAAGGACGTACAGAATGAAGAGCAAAAAAAGTGTCAAAAAACCAAATGGCGCGCGAGCTTCCTCCAAATCGGGAGCGAAAAGACGCGTTGCCTTGAATAAAAGCGGCAGAACCTCGATACCGAAACAAAAGCTCTCTGACAAGCGCAAGAAATCAATATTCTCCGCTATAACGCCCTTTATTCTGTTTGCGGTGTCGCTTCTGCTTGAAACCTGCTTTCTGCTGCCGGAGAAGTCAGGCGGCGCGGGAATACTTGTCCACGACCTTTTCTTCGGGCTTTTCGGCTCGGTTTCGCACGTGATAGCGATAGGCTTACTGCTTATCTCATTCTTCTACAAGGATTTGAGCGAGCGCGGAGCTTTGCGCTATAAGCTCGTGCTTTTTGCCGTTCTCGCAGCCGTACTCACCTCCGCTAACACCTTGGCGGCGCAGAACGGCCTAAAAGACGCCGCGTTCTCTTTAAATACATTTTGGCAGACGGGAACGCTCGCTGAAAGCGGCGGAGTTTTCGGGGGAGTACTTGGCTTCCTGTTCTCAAAATTATTCGGCGGCATAGCCGCCACCGTGATAACCGTTATCGTCTCAGTAGCGCTGGCAAGCCTTTGCTTTGGAAAGACCAGGCTCGGCGTTTGGCAAGTATTCGTCAGGGATAAAAACGGCGAAAGCGCTATGCGCCCGCAGCAGCATACCGCGCCCGCAATGCCCGAAAGTGCCCCCGTCGTAGCAAACGCCGGCGCCCCTCAGATAACGGAGATAACCGTTCCGAGAAGAATAGACACCCTTCTTTCTAATGATATCACAGAAAGCGAGCCGTCCGCGCCGCAGCTTTCCGAGCCTGAGCAGCTTATCCCAGAGCTTGTCGGCGGAGAGGCGGAAAACGCGCCCGAATATGCCGACGGCGTGCAGTCGGACGGTCAACTTACCGACCTTGACGATTTCGACGACAGCCTCGGCGAGGGAGACGGACTTCGTTCAAGCTATCGCCCCGCGGACTTAATGGAGGATTTCGGCTTCCGAGCCGAGCAGACGAAAAAAACGGAAAAGCAGGATATTTACAGCGAGGAGCCGAAGCCTGCGCCCGCAAGGCCTATTGAAGTGCCGAGAACAGCGCCCGCAGCGCCCAAAAAGCAGGAAAGCCCCGAAGCTCCAAGAGGATATTCACCGTTTGCGACCATTATGTCCAAGGAGGAGTTTTTTGGCGAAAGAGACGCCAAAAAAACCTACGATACCCCTGAAAATACAGCCGCCCCGTCCGTTAAGACAGTGGCTTATTCCCCGTTTTCCGACCCGATTGCAAGTATGAACGCGCCTAAGCGCGATGTAACCGACCTTCCTCCCCAGAGCTATATAGCCGCGGGTCAGGAAAAAATATGGGAGGATATGCGCGAGCAGGCTCGGATTATCGAAAATGAGCATAATGCCGCCGCAAAGGCAGCCGAGGAGACGGAAAACGAGCCTGTTTTCTCAAAAGCCGCACTGTCGTTCAACGAATTCAGTCATAACGACGGCACCGGTCGTAGCGACGACACCGCTTATGAGCCACATTTCTGTGCAAAAAATGATGTTTCAAGCGTATCCGGTCGTAGCGACGGCACCGATAATTACGGTATTTCCGCTAAGTTTTCAGCTATTGAGGATAACCAAAATAGCTTTTCACCCGTACCCACCAAGGACGAGCTTTATTCAAGTGATCCGATGGCAGACTTCGCCCCCGCCCAAAACGAAAAGCCGAGCTTTTCCTCGGCGTTCCCCGAAAGACACGAGCCTGTTCAGTCAGCGCCCGTATTCACTAATGAGCCTAAGCCGACGCCCACTTATACTGAGTCGGCGCCCGCCCAGCCTAAAAATCCAATAATTCCACCTGCCCAACCGAAAATTTCCGTTACGAGCGCACCCGTAACACCCGAAAGGGCCGTTCCCGTAATGCCTGCGGAAAACACCCATTCCGCGTTTGACGACGATATAACGGCACCCGAGCAGGAGGACGAAATCGCCCGTCCCGTAGCCGAGCAAGAGCCGGAGCGCGACCCAAGAGTTATAAATCCGTTCAGCCGATACACCAAGCTCCGCTATCCGAAATACGTAAAGCCGCCGACGTCCCTTCTCGACGAGGCGGATAACACAAAAAAGATATCCGAGGAAGAAATCCACGCGGTAATGCGGAAGATACTCGACAAATTCGAATCCTTCCACGTTGACGTGTCGATTACCGGTTACAGCGCCGGCCCGTCAATTACTCGCTATGAGGTTACCCCCGGACCGGGCGTAAAATACAAGCAGGTAACGGGACTTGCCGAGGATATAGGACTTGCCCTGCAATCCGACACTATAAAGGGCGAGGTGCGTATAGTTACGGTTCCGGGTAAGCCCGTAATCGGTATCGAGGTGCCAAACAGCGTGGTCTCCAAGGTATCGCTGCGTAGCCTTGTCGAAAATCCCGACTTTCAGAAGGCTAAGAGCAAGATAACCGTATGCGTAGGCCTTACGGTTTCGGGTAAGCCTGTCTATATGAATATAGACGATATGCCCCACGTTCTCGTCGCGGGTCAGACAAAGTCGGGTAAATCTGTCGCTATCAACGCTATGATTATGAGTATAATCTACCGCGCCTCTCCCGACGAGGTTCAGTTCATTCTCGTTGACCCAAAGCAAGTAGAGCTGAGCATATACAACGATATTCCGCATATGGTAATGCCCGTTATAGACGACCCAAAGCGCGCGGCGGGAGCGCTGCAATGGGCAGTCGCGGAGATGGAGCGCCGTTATACCCTCATCAAAAACGCGCGTGTGCGCGACCGTGAGGAGTATTACAGAATGAAGGACCAGAACCCCGACTTTGAGTATATGCCTCAGATAATAATTATTATCGACGAGCTTGCCGACCTTATGCTTCAAGTGCGTGAGCACGTTGAGGAGCCTATCAACCGACTTGCCGCTAAGGCAAGAGCCTGCGGAATCAACCTCGTTATCGGTACGCAAAGACCGTCAACGGATATCGTTACAGGTCTGATTAAGGCTAATATTCCGTCGAAAATAGCGTTCCGAGTCGCCTCAAACGTTGACTCGCGAGTCATTCTCGGTAACGTAGGCGCCGAAAAGCTGCTTGGCCGTGGCGATATGCTCTATCACCCCACGGGCGGCAACCAGATAAGAGCGCAAGGCGCTTTCGTCGATACGCCTGAGATAAAGCGCGTGCTTGACTTCATTATCGAAAACAACGGCGCGGTTGAATACGACCCCGAAATTCTTTACAGACTCCAAAGCGAGACGGATAAGCTGAATAAGACGGATAAGAAATCCGCCATAGGAGGCGACGACGACTTTGCCGTTGATACCGCCGATATAGATTTTGACTATCTCTGCCAAGCTGTTGAGCTTGTCATTAATCTCGGAAAGGCGACCACAAACGTTATCCAGAGACACTTGAAAATCGGCTTCAACCGAGCGTCAAATATAGTTGATAAGCTTGAGGACCTCGGCTTTATCTCCAAGAGCAACGGAAGCAGTAAGCCAAGAGACGTAACCGTTACTATGGCTGAATACCTCGAATGGAAAAACTCACACCAGAAGTAACCGTTTGTTGAAACGTTTTTCCGGCTTTCTTGAAAGAAAGCCTCGGCAAAGAACTCTGTACACCGCCAGCCCCCAATTTTATAGGAAACTGTCGGTGTATATAATTTTCACGAGGTTTGCTCAAAAAAGGGAAAACCCTCCGTTCCAATGGGCTTGTACACCGCATCAGGTTAGGATTTGAGTTATATAGTCTACGTTTATACATTCAGATTATGTGCTTTTTAATCCAAGCCTTTTCGTCGAAGTAGATACACTGTTTTATTTGAAGCTTTGTAAAAAAGACTATATAATCAATGCTTCGTATATATGCGAGGCATTGATTATACAAAAGCTTTTGCGCCGACGTTTGCAAAGCAAACTCGTAAGGAAACTTTAGTTTCTAAAGCTTCTTCTCGAAAAGCGCGTATCTCCTTCTACCAAAACGTTGAAAGGAAAATCATATGATATATATTTATTTAGCGCAGGGCTTTGAGGAAACGGAGATGATATTTCCTCTCGACCTTATGCGTCGCGCGGGACTTGACGTAAAAACCGTATCGGTTACGGGCGAGCTTAACGTAACCGGCTCACACGGCATAACCGTAAAGGCGGACATGCTGGTAAGCGACCCAAGCTACGACCTGTCAGACGTCCAGCTCGTTATGCTTCCGGGCGGAATGCCGGGCACGATAAATCTCGAAAAAAGCGCAGAGGTGCAAAAGGCGATACGCTACGCCTACGACAGCGGCAGATACATTGCCGCTATATGCGCCGCCCCCCTCGTTCTCGGAAACGCTGGACTGCTTAAAGGAAAAAAGGCGGTGTGCTACCCGGGCTTTGAAAAGTACCTTGCGGGCGCCGAAAACCCCGCCAACAGATGCGTAACGGACGGAAAAATAATCACGGCAGTCGGCTGCGGCGCGGCGGCGGAGCTTGGCTTTGCTATAATAACCGAGCTTTGCGGCGCGCAGACAGCGGAGAGTATAAAAAATGGAATTCTCGCATAAGAGCTTCGGGGACAGAGCCCCGCGTGTTAACCTGAGAGAGCTTAAAAACGAGCTTAGAAAAACCTACCGAGCCAAGCGCGCGGCGCTTGATGCGGACGAAAAGGCGGAAATGGACGCCGCTATATGCGCAAGACTAACTTCGCTTGTCAGCGTTCGCTACGCGGACGAAATTTTAAGCTTTTCGCCACTTGCGGGTGAAATCGACGTAACGGCTTTTAACCTCTACGCCCTCAAAAACGGCAAGGAGCTATACCTTCCGAGGTGCGTTAAGGGGACGCCGGAGATGAATTTCCACCTTGTTGACAGCCTTGACTGTCTTGAAGCAGGCTCGTTTTCGATAAGCGAGCCAAGCCCTGACGCGCCAATCTGGAAAAACGAGCAGGGAAAGCGCGCGGTCTGCATTATACCCGCAATGTCGTACGACCGAAACGGATACCGCCTCGGCTACGGAAAGGGCTACTACGACCGCCATCTTTCAAGCAAAAGCGCGCTGAAAATCGGCGTCTGCTATACCGATTTTCTTTCCGACTCGATACCCAGAGGCAGATATGACCTCGCGGTTGACGTCATAGTTACCGAAAAGGGCATTATTACCGTAGGAAAAAAGGGTTAAAAGAACGTCTATAAAGGAAAACTAAGTTTATAACAGTTCATTTTTCGGGTATTCAAGCACTATCGCGCAAATGAAAAAATTCTTTACCCTGAAATACTTTACTTTGGTTCTTGTCGCCTCGCTTGGCTTGACGGCGCTTGCCGTTTTTCTGGCAAACGACGCCTTTGCGCTCACCGCCCCCGACGGAGAGGCGGAGATTATCATACCGCCCGATTGCTCTAAATCCGAGCTTGCGGACACGTTAAAGGAAAACGGGCTTATAAAAAGTAAGCTTTGGTTTAATACCTACCTCGCGCTCCGTGGCAAAAGCCTGAATGTCGAGGCGGACACCTACTTGGTTCCCTACGGAAGCGGCTTTGACGGCATAGTCCGTATTCTGACCTACGGAAGCCCCGACTCGCACGTGCAGGTGCGCGTGGTTATCCCCGAGGGCAGCAGTATCGAGAATGTTATGGAGATAATCTGCGATAAGTACGGTATCTGCGAAAGAGCCGAATTTACCGACGCGGTACAAAACGGCGATTTCTCAAAATATAGCTTTGTTTCCGCACCTTCATCTAACCCGCAGGGCAGAAAATACCGACTTGAAGGCTATCTCTACCCCGACACCTATTGCTTTTACTCGGACAGCTCGGCGTATACGGTAATTGATAAAATGCTGTCCAATTTTAACTCTAAATTCGATAAAAAATATCTTGCCGCGTGCGAAAAACAGGGTATGACCGTAAATGAGGCGGTTACGCTCGCCTCGATAATTATCCGCGAGGGAAAATACGTCTCGGATTACGGCAAAATCTCGTCCGTTTTCCATAACAGACTGAAAAGCCCGTCCTTTTCGGGCAGACTTCAAAGCGACGCCACCCTCGTCTATGCGCTCGGCAGAGAAATGCAGCCCGAGGATAAGGAGCTTGACTGCCCCTATAACACCTACAAATACGGCGGTCTGCCGCCCTCTCCCATCTGCTCCCCCGACCTCAACGCCATTTCCTACGCAATCTACCCCGATAGCACCCGATATTACTATTTCGTTACTAAAAAGGACGGCTCCGTCCTTTACGCCCATGATTATTACACCCATCAGCAAAATATAAGAAAAGCAACCGCGTGAGTAAAGGGGATACGCGCTTTATGGTGGCGCATAGCGTTAATGCGCGCCTTAAATTCAATTGCGCCACCATCGAATATTTTTCTTGGTCGGAGCGACCAAGCTTTTGCGCTAAACGGCAAAAGACAAAATATTCCCATAATCTGTGTAGCCTCCGCTGCGCAAAAGCTTCTGTATACTCGGTCTCCCGCACACGTACGGGACTCCGAGTATATAGCTCTGCGAATTTCACTTGAATAGTGTACTCCCTTAATCACAAGAAGCTTTGTTCTATAATAACTCACATTATATTTTGAAATTAATACAGATTGATATGCAATATGCCGTTTTTGAACAACCCCCAGAATTATATAATCGGCGTTCCGTGCTTGTACGGTGCGGCGATTATACAGAAGTTTTGCGGAGCTTTTTCAAAAGCGACCGTATCCCCTATCAAAACGTTATTAATCCTCAAAATACATAAGGATGATTACTATGACAAAACCTGAAATTTTAGCGCCTGCGGGCAATTTTGAGAAATTAAAGAGCGCCGTAGCGTTTGGCGCGGACGCGGTATACCTTGCGGGCATAAGCTTCGGAATGAGAAGCGCCGCGGGAAACTTTACCGCCGAGGAGCTGCCCCTTGCGGCAAAATACTGCCACGAGCGAGGCGTAAAGCTTTACGTTACAGTCAACACCATGCCCAGAACAAACGAATACGAAAGACTTGAAGCGCACCTGAAAACGCTTGAAGCGGCAGGCGTTGACGCCCTTATCATCTCCGACCTTGGCGTATTTATGACGGCAAAGGAGGTCGTGCCGAATATGACTCTGCACGTCTCCACACAAGCAAGCGTGGTCAGCGCCCGAACCTGCGCCGAATGGTACAAGCTCGGCGCAAAAAGAATAATTCTGGCAAGGGAGCTTTCTCTTGACGAGATAAAGGAGATACGGGCGAAGATACCGAAGGAGCTTGAGCTTGAAGCATTCGTCCACGGCTCGATGTGCGTGGCGTACAGCGGACGGTGTCTGCTCTCTAACTACCTCACGGGCAGGGACGCCAACCGAGGCGCGTGCGCTCAGCCGTGCCGTTGGGAATACAAGATGTATACGGCAGAAATCGAGGAGGTCAAGCGAAAGGACGAGCGACTTGTCATGATTGAGGAGGGCGGCGAAACGTTCACGTTCAGCTCGCGCGACCTGTGTATGATAGAGCATATCCCGGAGCTTGCGGAAAGCGGACTTTCCTGCCTTAAAATCGAGGGCAGAATGAAGAGCGCCTGCTACGTCGGCGCGGTAACAAACGCCTACCGAATGGCGCTGGACAGTTACTTTTCCGACCCCGCGGGTTACGTCTACGACGAAAAATGGCTTGACGAGCTTGAAAGCGTATGCCACCGTCAGTACTGTACAGGCTTCTTCTTTGGCGAGACAGTCGATACGGCAAAGGTCTGCGCCCAGCCCGGCTACATAAAGGAGCAGGCGGCGCTCGGCGTATGCGTTGGCTACGACAGCGAAAGGCAGCTCGCCCACTTCACCCAGAAGAACAAATTTTCGGCAGGCGAAGCCGTGGAGCTGCTCGTTCCCGGCAAGACCGCAGTGTCCTTCAAGGCTGACAAAATCTACGGCGAAAAGGGCGAGGAAATCGAAAGCACTCCCCACCCGATGATGAAATTCTCAATCCACGTACCCTTCCCCGTACCCGAGCAGTCGATTCTAAGGTACGCAAAATCTTAAAGCTAAGCTAAAAAGCTTTCAAACAACATATAAAAGGAAACTACGCTTATGCAAAACATTACCGAATACGTAAACGGACTCTGCGCCGAGGTCAAAACGGCGCAAAAGGCTCTTGCGCTCGCAAAAGCAAGCGAAAAAAACGGCGCGCTCCTGAAAATCGCCGAGGCGCTCAGAGAAAGCAAAGCCGAGATACTTAAAGCAAATGAGCAGGACATATCCTCAGCCTCGGAAAACGGCGTTCCGAAAACAATGATTGACCGACTGACCTTAACCGAGGCGAGAATTGACGCCATTGCTGACTCGCTTCTTGACGTGGCGGCTCTGCCCGACCCTTGCGGAAACGGCTCTGTTTCAGTCCGTCCAAACGGACTGAAAATAACAAAAACGAGTGTTCCGCTAGGCGTTATCGGTATCATTTACGAGGCTCGCCCCAACGTTACGGTTGACGCCGCGGCGCTCTGCCTCAAAAGCGGAAACGGCGCCGTTTTGAAGGGCGGCAAGGAGGCGCTTAACACCAACCGCGCGCTTATGAGCGTTATGAAAAGGGCGCTTAATCGCACCCGTATTCCGCCAAACGCCATTTCTCTCATCGACAGCGCTGAACGCACGGCAACCGCGGCGCTTATGAACGCCAGAGGTTTGATTGACGTGCTTATCCCCAGAGGCGGCAAGGGTCTTATCAAGGCGGTAGTGGAAAACGCCGCCGTTCCGGTCATTGAGACGGGAGCCGGCAACTGCCATATCTATATCGACGAAAGCGCCGATCTAAAAAAAGCGCTCGCTGTCGCGGTAAACGCAAAAATGTCTCGTCCCTCGGTCTGCAACGCCGTTGAGACTATGCTCGTTCACGAAGCCGTAGCGGAGAAATTTTTGCCTATGTTCGCAAGGGAAACCGAGGGCAAGCTTGAAATTCGCGGCTGCAAAAAGACCGTTTCAATTATTAGAGGTTCGATGGAAGTATCGTACAGGGCACCCACATTAGCTGAAAATTCACTACAAACGCCGTCTGTAGCGGTGTCGCCGTTGCGACAGGGTGCGATAGAAGCCACCGAGCAGGACTACGACACCGAGTTTAACGACTACGTTTTGGCGGTCAGGGTTGTTTGCTCGCTTGACGAGGCTATCGAGCATATCAGACGCTATTCAACGGGACACAGCGAGGCAATAATTACCGAAAATATTGCTTGTGCGCGTAAGTTCACCGAAAGCATAGACTGCGCGGCGGTCTACGTCAACGCCTCCACCCGCTTTACCGACGGAGGTGAATTCGGCTTTGGCGCCGAGATAGGCATTTCCACCCAGAAGCTTCACGCCCGCGGACCTATGGGTCTAAGCGAGCTTACCACCGTCAAATATATCGTCGAGGGCGACGGTCAAATACGGTGAATTAACAGTTCCTGAATGGAGATACGCGCTTTCTTGCAAGAAAGCTGCGCAAAGAACTCTTTTACACCGACAGTCTCATAATTTTGTGAAATTTTTTCGCTCAGCTATGTGAGACTGTCAGTGTAAAAGATAACTTTGTAAAGTATCTTTTAAAAAATAAGTATTCCACTCAGGAATTATTACTACACGAGAAATTTGAGAAGTATGTCAAAAATTAAAATCATCTACAAAAGCAGCGACATAGCCGTCGTTGAAAAGCCCTACGGAACGCTTTCTCAGCGCGACGCCAAGGGCGAGGACGGGCTTGTCGAGATGCTTTCAAGGCAATTAAATACCGCGGTCTACCCCGTTCACCGTCTTGACCGCAACGTCGGCGGAGTTATGGTGTTCGCTCTTACAAAAAGGGCGGCGGCTCAGCTTTCCGTCGAGAACGCCTTTGAAAAAAACTATCTTGCCGTAGCTACGGGCGTTTCTGACGGATTTGCCGATACGGGTGAGATGACCGACTATCTCTTTAAGGACGGCGCCAAGGGTAAAAGCTTCGTCGTAAAGGGTGAACGCAAGGGCGCAAAGCTCGCCCGTCTTGCCTATGAGATACTTTCCACCGTCGAAACAGAGCAGGGCAGACTGACGCTTTTCAAAATACGGCTCTTTACGGGCAGAACTCACCAGATAAGAGTACAACTCGCTTCAAGAGGTATGCCGCTTGTCGGAGACGGAAAATACGGCAGCAGGATAAAGAGCGAAAGCATTGCGCTTTGGTCTAATAAAATCAAGTTGAACGCACCCGTAAACGCCGAAAAATCGGTTTTTGAAGCTCTGCCGAGCGAAAACGAGTGGTTTAAGCTATTTATTTGAAAATAATAAAATACATATAAAAAAGGAAGAAAACCGTTATGAACCTGAAAGGAAGAAGCTTTTTAAAGCTTATCGACTACACCCCTGAGGAGATTGAATACTTAATCGACCTCGCCGCAGACCTCAAAGCAAAGAAAAAGTCGGGAATTCCCGTTTTTGATATGCACAGAGGCAAGAACATCGTTCTCATTTTCGAGAAAACCAGCACCCGTACCCGCTGCTCCTTTGAGGTAGCGGCGCACGACCTCGGCATTACTACCACCTATCTTGACCCCGCAGGCTCGCAGGTTGGCAAAAAGGAGAGCATTGCGGACACCGCGAGAGTTCTGGGCAGAATGTACGACGGAATTGAGTACAGGGGCTTCGGTCAGGAATTGGTCGAGGAGCTTGCTAAACATGCGGGCGTTCCCGTTTGGAACGGTCTGACAAACGAATTCCACCCCACTCAGATACTTGCCGATTTCTTAACGATTCGCGAGCGCTTCGGTAAACTTAAAGGCATAAATTTTGTTTATATGGGCGACGCCCGTTACAATATGGGTAACTCCCTTATGGTCGGCTGCGCCAAGATGGGACTGAACTTCACCGCCTGCGCCCCGAAGAAATACTTCCCCGACCCCGCCCTTATCAAGCTCTGCGAGGGCTACGCCAAGGAAAGCGGCGCGACTCTGCGCTTCATCGAGGAGCCAACCGAGGCAGTAAAGGGCGCAGACGTCATCTACACGGACGTCTGGGTGTCGATGGGAGAGCCTATCGAGGTCTGGGAGCAACGTATTAACGACCTCGGCGCGTACCAGGTCAACCGCGCGCTTATGGACGCTACATCTAACCCGCAATGCGTATTTATGCACTGTCTGCCCGCATTCCACGACTTAAAAACCAAGGTCGGCGCGGAGATGTGCGCCAAGTTCGGCAGAACCGAAATGGAGGTTACCGACGAGGTATTCGAAAGCCCGGCGTCCATTGTTTTCGACGAGGCTGAAAACCGTATGCACACGATAAAGGCGGTTATCGCCGCTACATTATAGGAAAGTTTTGGTCGAGCTTTTTTAAAAGCTCGCGCCATCAAGGGCGCGCGCCCTTGTCGCTCGTCGCAACGAGCGAAACACCCCTACGACCTTTTCTTTTTGTTACTTTTTCTTTGGGGTCTGCTACTGACCAAAGAAAAAGTCATTACGGCACAGACGTAACCCGAAATTGCATCACGTTCTGATACAAAACTGTCAGGAGACCACATATGAAACAAATAGTCAACGCAAAAATCGTTACATCAAGCGGGATAATCGAGGGAAAAGCTCTCGTTTTCGGCGAGCGCATAGAAGCAATCCTCGATTCTCCCTCGGAAAACGCCGAAACCGTGGACGCAAAGGGAAATTACGTAATTCCCGGTCTTATCGACCTTCATATCCACGGCTATAACGGCTACGACGCCATTGACGGAACCGAGGAGGCTATCGAAAAGATGGCTGAGGGAGTCATTAAAAACGGCGTAACGGCGTTTCTGCCCACCACCCTCACCGTATCCTACGACACGCTTGAAAGGGCGTTTGATTGCGCCCGTAACGTAAGAAACCGCCAAATTTCCGACGCCGAATACGCCGCTAAGGGCGCAACTGTACTTGGTATGCACGCCGAGGGGCCGTACGTAAACGAAAGCAAGAAGGGCGCGCAGAACGCAAGCTACATAAAAAAGCCCGACTTCGATTTCGTAAAGAAGCATTCGGACATAATAAAGCTGATAACACTCGCGCCCGAGACCGACGAGGGCTTTGAGGCGATAAGGAAAATAACGGGCGAAACGGACGTAGTAGTCTCTGCGGGGCACACCAACGCCGATTTCGATACCATGCAGGCGGCAATCGACGCGGGCGTAACCCACGGCACGCACCTTTTCAACGCCATGAGCGCCTTTTCACACCGAGCGCCCGGCGGAACAGGAGCGCTTCTGTTCTCCGACAAGGTCAGCTGCGAGCTTATCTGCGACGGCGTACACGTCCACCCCGCGTGGTTCAAGCCCGTTTTCGCTATCAAAGGCAGAAAGCTCAACCTCATCACCGACTGTCTGAGCGCCTGCGGTCTGCCAAACGGAAAATACGAGCTTGGCGGCCAGAGCTTTGACCTTAACGGAATTGAGTGCAGGCTGCCCGACGGCACTATTGCGGGAAGCGTTTTAAAGCTTAACCAAGCGGTCTATAACCTTTACAAAAACGGCGTTCCGCTTCACGAGGCGGTGAACTGCGCTTCTCTTTACCCCGCCGAGACGCTCGGTATTCAGGGCGAAAGAGGTGAAATTAAGGCGGGACTTTTGGCGGATATCTGTATCTGCTCGCCCGAAATGGACGTCATAAAGGTGTTCAAGGGCGGAAGACTGTGTGTTTCGGTTTAATAATCCCAAAATATATTGATTTTTTTATGAATATGTGATATAATATACAAAATTTGAAGACATCAGTCAGGAGAAAAAACGTGGAACAGTCAAAAAGAAGCTCTTTTACGGGCAAGATAGGCTTTGTTCTTGCCGCAGCGGGCTCGGCGGTAGGACTTGGTAACATCTGGCGATTTCCCTATCTCGCCGCGAAATACGGAGGGGGAATTTTCCTTCTCGTATATATAATCCTTTCAGTTACCTTCGGCTTTTCGCTTATGATAGCCGAAATAACTATCGGAAGAAAAACTCAGCTAAGCCCCGTTGAAGCCTATAAATCGCTTGATAAGCGCTTCTCGTTTATCGGATATTTATCCGCTATCGTGCCTATGCTTATTCTCCCCTACTACTCCGTTATCGGAGGCTGGGTAATGAAATACGCGTTTTCGTTTACGCTCGGTCAGGGCAGCGATATGGCAAACGGCTCGTTCTTTACGGGCTTTATCGGCAAAGCAGGCGAGCCTATACTGTGGTTTGCTATCTTTGTAGCTCTTACCGCGGGGGTTATCTTTCTCGGCGTGCAAAAGGGTATTGAAAAGGTGAGCAAGATAATGATGCCCGCGCTGGTAGTGCTTATGCTCTTTATCGTTATCTATTCGCTCTGCACCGTTGACGGAGCGCTTGACGGCGTGCTGTATTATATCACCCCCGACTTTTCAAAGTTCTCGGTGATGACGGTGGTCGCCGCCATGGGTCAGCTTTTCTACTCAATGTCGCTGGCGATGGGCATTATGATAACCTTCGGCTCGTATATGAAGAAGGAAATTAGCATTGAAAAATCCACCCACCAGATAGAGATTTTCGATACGGGTATAGCGTTCCTTGCGGGACTTATGATAGTTCCCGTGTGCGTGGCGACGGACCCGAATAACCTCACCGCAGGCCCCAGCCTTATGTTCATTACCATGCCGAAAATATTTGACGGAATGCCCGCGGGCAACGTAATAGGAGCTATTTTCTTCCTTATGGTGCTTTTGGCCGCGCTCACCTCGTCTATTTCCCTTATGGAAACCGTCGTATCCACCATTCAGGACAAATGGCGTCTCAGCCGTAACGTCTCCTGCTTCACCGTAATCGGAATAAGCATTACGCTCGGACTTCTCTCCTGCTTCGGATTTAGCATCTGGTCGGGCTTCAAGCCTCTCGGTCTTGATGATATCCTCACCTTCTTCGACTTCTTAACCAACAGCGTAATGATGCCGATAATCGCGCTTTCTACCAGCATTTTCATAGGCTACTTCTTAAAGCCGAAGGCTGTTATCGACGAGGTGGAGCTTAATGGCAACAAGCTGAGCTTAAAGGGTATGTTCTCCGTTATTATCCGATATATAGCGCCTGTAATGCTTTTGATAATTCTCGTTTCGTCCGTTCTCGACGGCTTCGGAATTATAAATATCTGATAGAAAATCAAGAGGCTTGGTCGGTAAAAAACATCGATCAAGCCTCTTGCAAAAAATATACTGTTATGCTATAATAAAGTTTATGTTATAATGAACAACAGAAAGGATTTTCTTAATATGAAAGCAACCTCTCTTTTAAACGAAATCAAAAGCGGCTCGCTTGACACCACTCTTGTCCGTCTCTACGGAAGCGCTCGCCTTGAAGCCCAGAAGGTAAGATACACCGAGGCTGTCGGGGAGTTCGTCGCCATTTACGGAGACCTTGACGTCTCTGTTTTCTCAGTTCCGGGAAGAACCGAGGTTTCGGGTAACCACACCGACCACAATAAAGGCTGCGTTCTCGCGGCGGCGCTCGACCTCGATATCATAGCTATCGCAGCTAAGACCGACGATAAAATGATATCAATAAAGAGCAAGGGCTTTGACCGCGACGACGTTGATATAACCAACCTTAACCCCTCCGCCTACGCCGATTACGGCTCCGCGTCTATCATTGCGGGTATCTGCGACGGCTTTGCGAAAAGAGGCTTTGGCTACGGCGGCTTTAAGGCGTACACCACCTCTGATGTCTTCAAGGGAAGCGGTATCAGCTCGTCAGCCGCATTCGAGGTTCAAGTCTGCAATGTGATAAACCACTTCTATAACGATGGCAAGGTAGACGCCCCCGAGCTTGCTAAAATTTCTCAGTACGCCGAGAACGTTTTCTTCGGTAAGCCCTGCGGACTTATGGACCAGACCGCATGCGCCGTCGGGGGATTTGTCGCCATAGATTTTGCCGATCCGACAAAGCCCGTAATCGAGAAATTGAATTTTGACCTCGGAAAAGCGGGCTACTGCCTCTGTATCGTGAACACGGGCGGAAACCACGCCGATCTCAACGAGGATTACGCCTCCGTTCCCGCTGAAATGAAGGCGGTGGCAAGAGAGCTTGGCAAGGAGGTTCTCCGCGGACTAACCTATGACGATATCCTGAAAAAGATACCCGAGCTTCGCGCAAAGGTCGGAGACAGAGCTATTATGCGCGCTATCCACTTCGTCGAGGAGAATATTCGTGTCGCGGCGCAGAAGGAAGCGCTTATCAAGGGCGATACCGACGCCTTCTTTAAGGGGGTCTTAGCTTCGGGAGACAGCAGCTTTAAGCAGCTCCAGAACGTCTATACCGTCAAAAACGTCGAGGAGCAGGGACTTTCACTTGCGCTTGCGCTTTGTAAGCACGTGCTTGACGGCAAGGGAGGCGCTTGGCGTGTTCACGGAGGCGGCTTTGCGGGTACCGTACAGGCATTTGTTCCGTTTTCGGTTAAAGATGAATTCAGAGGCGTAATGGACGGCGTTTTCGGCGACGGCGCCTGCGCCGTACTCAATATTCGCCCCGAGGGAGCGATAAGAGTAAAATAAGTTCCGCCCCCAAAAGAGTTTTCCGGCTTTCTTGAAAGAAAGCCTCGGCAAAGAACTTCATTTACGCCGATAGCCGTTTGTTTTGCTTAAATTTCAGTCTCTTACTCCAAACGGCTATCACCGTAAATAATTCTCTTTGATATCTCTATCAAAATAGCGGAAGCCCCTTGCGGTAGAATTTATATTCCTATATCTCCAAAACAAAATGCCCTACGGCATAAAAACCATCGAACAGGGATAACTATGTCAAAGCCACTTATTGTTTCTCTCGCCTCGGGCTCAAAGGCTAACTGCACGCTCGTAAGCGACGGAAAAACTCATATTCTTATAGATTTCGGTCTGTCCTGCCGCAAGGTTAAGCAGTCCTTGAAGGATTACGGGTTAGATTTAAGCAACGTAAGCGCCGTTTTTATCACCCACGAGCATTGCGACCACGTGGCAGGTCTGCCCACGTTTTTTAAAAATTACGACGTACCCGTCTACATAACTGAGCCGTCATATCTCGACTACATTCGAGGCAAGGGCTTTGAGTTTCGCTCTCGCTTCACAGTTGTCAGCGAGACCTTTTCCGTCTCCGTAGACAAAATCCGCGTTTGCTCAATGCCGGTTCGCCACGATAGCGCCGCTTGCGTTGCGTATAAGCTGTCGGGAGATGGCATTTCACTTGGAATTTGCACCGACGTCGGCTCGCCCACAGAGGAGCTTTTTGCCTTTTTCAAGGATTGCGGGTGCGTTATAACCGAGTCTAACTACGACGAGAAAATGCTCCGCTGCGGTATCTATCCGCAGGAGTTAAAGTACAGAATAATGTCCCAAAGCGGTCATACCTCAAACGATGACTGCGCCCGTTTCGTTGCCCGTCTGGCAAAAAATGGAGTGAAAAACGTGCTGCTTGCGCATATCAGCCCCGAAAACAACACCCCCGAGCTTGCAGTTTACGTTACCGCCGAGGCGCTGCGGGATAACGGCGTGTCGCTTGATTTCCTTGCCGCCGCGCCAAGAGACGGAGCGATAGCGTTTCCGCCCGTCGTAAACGACTGAAAATTGACAAAAAAGGGAGAGCGCTTTATGCTTAACGTAAAAATCGTATGCGTCGGAACGCTGCGCGAGGCGTTTCTTCGCGACGCGGTAAAGGAGTACGAAAAACGCCTGCAAGCCTACTGTAAGCTTACAACAGTTGAGCTTAAAGAGGATAGCAAGCTGCCGAGCGCCGTTGAGGGAAAGGGCTATAAAATCGCGCTTTGTGTGGAGGGCAAGCAGCTTTCCTCGCCTGAGCTTGCCGAGCTTATAGAAAGCGGTACGGTAACGGGACAGGGCAACCTCACGCTCGTCATCGGAGGCGCTGACGGACTGCCCGAGGGCGTTAAGGCGATGTGCGATTACCGACTTTCCTTTTCAAAAATGACCTTCCCCCACCAGCTTATGCGCGTTATTCTGCTCGAACAGCTCTACCGCGCCCTCAATATCCTAAACGGCGGTCATTATCATCATTAAATTCCAAGCACAAGGAGAGATACGCGCTTTCTTGAAAGAAAGCTGCGCAAAGAACTCTCTTACCGCGACAGCAGGAGCTATCGCGGTAAGAGATAACTCTGTGTATCTCCTTTGAGGAAACTCGGACACTCCTGCCGCTAAACATACTTTTGATATAACCCGTAATCGATAAAATTAATAAAAATAGGACGTACAGGTTCTTCATTTGGAAAGAAAAACGTCCTTTTAGAAAGAAGTTATCGAAAATTTTTATTAAACCCAACTCCTTTTTGAGGGGTTGGGTTTAATACAGAAGCTTTTGCGCAGCTTTTCTCGAAAAGCGCGTATCTCTTTTCAACCGGAAGGAACACAAATGAACGAATTTGTAGCAGAGAAGGCGGATATCGCCGTAATAGGAGCAGGCCACGCGGGCGTGGAGGCGGCGCTTGCGAGCGCGAGAATGGGTTTAAAGACCATACTTTTCACGTTAAGCCTTGACCAGATAGCGAACATGCCCTGCAACCCGTCGATAGGCGGCACAGGCAAGGGACACCTCGTTTACGAGATTGACGCGCTGGGCGGAGAAATGGGCAGAGCAGCCGACCTTGTAACCATGCAGAGCCGCACCCTGAACCTCGGAAAAGGCCCTGCGGTCCACAGCAAGCGTATCCAGGCAGACCGTATGCTCTACCACTCGGTAATGAAGAAAACGCTTGAGGACTGTGAAAACCTGCGGATTATTCAGTCCGAGGTAACCGATTTAGAGGTAACTGACGGCGCTCTTTCTGCGGTCATCACCCGTCTCAAAGCCAAATACGAGGTCAAGGCGGCGATAATCTGCTCCGGCACATATCTGCGCGGCAGAGTTATAATCGGCGACACGGCGTACGCCTCCGGGCCTGACGGCTCTCTCCCCTCAGTCGGCTTAAACGAGCGCCTTAGCGAGCTTGGAATTAAGCTTCTCCGCTTTAAGACGGGAACTCCGCCCCGTATCCACCGCCGTTCAATCGACTTTTCAAGGCTTGAGCGTCAGGACGGCGAGACGGACGTTACGCCATATTCTTACCGTTCCGTCGCACCCGGTCGTAGCGACGACACCGATAATTACGATGTTTCCACTGATTTTTCAGCTATTGAGGACATTCAAAAAAACGTTTCAATCGCACCCACAAATGAGATTTCTAATAAAAATCAACCTAATCTCTTCACTCGCCAGACTCCTTGCTACATCGCATATACAAACGAGCGCACCCACGAGATAATCAGACAAAACCTCCACCGTTCTCCCCTTTACAGCGGAATGATAGAGGGAACCGGACCCCGCTACTGTCCGAGCATTGAGGACAAGGTCGTCCGCTTCTCCGACAAGCCCCGACACCAGCTTTTTGCCGAGCCGATGGGCTACGACACCGACGAAATCTATCTGCAAGGCTTCAGCTCCTCGCTTCCCGCCGAGGTTCAGCTTGAAATGCTGCACTCCATTGAGGGCTTCGAAAACGCCGAGGTAATGCGTTTCGCCTACGCCATAGAGTACGACTGCATAGACCCCTCGCAGCTTCTCCCTACGCTCGAATTTAAGGCCATCTCAGGTCTATACGGCGCAGGACAGTTCAACGGCACCTCAGGCTACGAGGAAGCGGCGGCGCAGGGACTTATCGCGGGCATAAACGCCGCCTATAAGATAAAGGGCGAGCCTCCACTTACTCTCAGCCGTGATAGCAGCTACATCGGAACGCTTATCGACGACATCGTTACCAAGGGCACAAACGAGCCGTACAGAATAATGACCTCGCGCTCCGAATACAGACTGCTGCTGCGCCAGAGCAACGCGGCGTTTCGCCTGATGGACGAGGGCAGACGCAGCGGACTGATAAGCAAAGAGCGCTACGCAAGACTAATTGAGCTAAAAGAGCAGATAAACGCCGAGATTAAGCGTGTTAAAGCCAAAACCGTCGCCCCAAGCGAGAGCTTAAACGCGATCCTCACCGCCTGCGGCACGACGCCGATAAGCACAGGAGTAAGGCTCAGCGAGCTTATAAAGCGCCCACAGCTCTCATACGAGGCGCTCAGAGAGATTGACGACACATACCTATCCCTTGATAAAACGGTGCGTACAGAGGCTGAAATAATGCTAAAATACGACGGCTACATCGCGCGTCAAATAGAGGACGCGCAGAAAATGGAAAAGCTTGAAGCAAAGCTTCTTCCGACCGATATCGATTACGAGAAGATAACCGGACTTCGCCTTGAAGCAAGACAGAAGCTGAGTAAGGTTCGCCCGATGAATATAGGTCAGGCGAGCCGAATAAGCGGAGTTTCGCCTGCGGACATATCGGTACTAATGATATATTTAAAGGTAAATAAGCTTTAATCCTCAATGGCAACATAACACCAAAATCCCAAATGGAGCAATATATGTCTACTTTTAACAACACATTGCTTGAAGTTTTAGAATTAAACGGCATGTCCGATTTTAGCAGTCGAGCCGATAAGCTTGAAGCGCTCTATAAAGCTCTGGTTGAGACCAACAAGCTCTACAATCTGACCGCTGTAACCGACGAGCTTGGCGTTTCGGCTCTGCATTTTGCCGACAGCCTGATGGCAATGCCGTATATCTACGAATTTATAGGTAAAAATGGCGAGCTTAGCGGTAAAAAAGCGCTTGATATTGGCTGCGGAGCAGGGTTTCCGTGCCTCCCCATCGCTATTTCAGCCCCGGAAATGACCGTTAACGGCGTTGACAGCACCGCAAAAAAGGTTGATTTTTCAAATAAATTCGCCGCTTCAATCGGTCTTGACGGATTTTCTTCCATAGCAGCAAGAGCCGAGGAGCTTGCCGGAACCGAAATGCGTGAGACCTATGACTTCGTTACCGCGAGAGCAGTTTCAAGACTGAACGTTCTATGTGAGCTTGCGCTTCCGTTTGTAAAGGAAGGCGGGTATTTCCTCGCTATGAAGGGCTCAAAAGGCGCAGAGGAATACGAGGAAGCCAAAAACGGCATAGAAATATTGGGCGGAAAGCTGATAAGACTCGATGAAAAAGAGCTTATACTTCCTTCAGAAGCTCAAAAAAGAACCCTTATTTTGATAAAAAAGGTTCGTTCAACCGATAAAAAGTACCCGAGAATGTATTCAAAAATAGTGAAATCACCACTAAAATAAGCTTTACAGGTAAAATTGTTACGAAACTTCTACAAGCTGTCGTTAAAGCGCGCGTACTCATAAAACAACCGAGTTTTCAACGCAAAATCCGCATATAAAGCTTAAATAGCGATAATTTTAAACAGTAAATAATTAAATATCCCCGAAAACGCCGTAAATCTACGGCGTTTTTCGCTTGTAAATTCAAATAAAAGATGGTAAAATAACACCAAAAGGAATAGAAAAGAGGGGAATATTATGGTTACTGAAGCAAAAATAAAGGAAATTTATCAAACAAGTGAGATAATTTGGGTTAAAACAGAGACGATAATGCCAAACCGAGCGCAGCCCAGAACGGTTTTTGACGCGGAAGGTCTGAACGAGCTTGCAGAAAGCATAAAAAAATACGGGATTTTACAGCCGCTTACAGTCAGAACAAACCCTGAAAAGTCGCAATTTTCGCATTTTCAGTATGAATTGATAGCTGGAGAGCGCAGATTAAGGGCGTCAAAGCTCCTCGGACTTGATAAAGTCCCCTGTGTAGTAATCGAAAGCGACACAAAAACGTCGGCGGCGCTGGCTATAATTGAAAATCTGCACAGAAAAGACCTTGGTATCTTCGAGGAGGCTTCGGCAATAGCGTCGCTAATCGAAATACATAAGCTAACCCAAGAGCAAATCGCCTCCAAGCTTTCTCTAACACAGGCGGCGGTAGCGAATAAGCTCAGACTTTTAAGGCTGACAGAAGAGGAAAAAGAGGTAATTTCGACAAATAACCTGACAGAACGCCATGCCAGAGCGCTTTTAAGGCTAAAAAACCCGTCTATGCGGCTCGCGGTACTTAATCACATAGTACGAAACAACCTTAACGTAAAGCAATCCGAGGACTATATCGAAAAAAAGCTTCAGCCGGCAATGGAAACGGATTTGCCGCAGAAAAAGCTCCGTGATCCCGCAATAGAACGCAAAAGCCTGATAAGTTCAATTAAAAAAGCGATTGAAGCAACCCGCACATGCGGAATAAGGGTAAAAACCCAGCAAACCGAGACAGACAGCGACATTGTTTTAACTATTTCAATACCCAAATCCTGAAAAGCGGTCATGTTTTACTAAAACACAGAGCTAAACATAAGTGTTTCACGTGAAACATACCCTTAAACTAAATCACATAGCTGAAATTTATGTTAGCAACGCAAGTGTTTCACGTGAAACACTTGCGTTTTGATTTTAGAGGAAAATAGAAACTTTCGTCTTATCGGTAGCTTGCTTAAACAAATTTTTACATATTTATATAATAATTTGCGCAAAATTATTGACAAGAACCCTCAAAACTGATATAATGTTCTTACATCGATTACCCATCGTAATGCCGCTGCTTGCTCAGCGGAGAAAGGAACCGTTATTGATGATAATTTCAATCACTAATCAGAAGGGCGGAGTTGGAAAAACCACGACGGCTGTCAATGTTGCCGCAACCGTAGCGGCGCTGGACAAAAGGGTTCTTCTTATAGACCTCGACCCCCAGGGCAACGCTTCGACGGGCGTAGGCTTCATGGACCGCGCTTCTCTAAACTCCAGCTATAACGTTATCACCGAAAATCTTCCTATAACCGACGCGATTTATCACACGGAGTTTAAAAACCTCGATATTGTACCCTCGGCAAACCATTTGGCTGCCGCGGAGCTTGAAATCGCGGATTTTGATGCCCGTGAACGTATACTCAAGGGCGCAATTTCAGTCATCAAGGATAGGTATGACTACATATTTATCGACTGTCCGCCAGCCCTCGGACTCCTTACCATAAACGCTCTTGTCGCAAGCGACGGGGTGATAATCCCTTGTCCGTGCGAATTTTACGCGCTTGAAGGGCTTGTTCAGCTCACTAACACCGTTGAGAGCATAAAGGAATACCACAATCCCAAGCTTGAAATTATTGGTGTTCTTGTAACAATGTATAACAGCAGACTGAACATTTCGCAATCAATAATGAACGACCTACGCGGATATTTTGGCAATCTTCTGTTCAAAACAACCGTTGTTCGAAACGTCAGATTAGCGGAAGCCCCTTCGTACGGCACACCGGTGCTTTACCTCGACAAATTTTCCAAAGGCGCTCAGAACTACATTTCAGTAACAAAAGAGCTTATTGAGCGTGTCGAGCACCAAAATTACTAAAATCAGCGTATGTTTCACGTGAAACATTGCATTTTGTAGAAAGGAACGGTAACAAAAATGATAAATAAAGGACAAGCCAAAGGCTTAGACGCGCTTTTTAAGACACAGGGCGTCAGAAAACAGGACAGCGACTCGGTAAAATCCCTCCGTATCTCCGAGCTTGAGCCAAGAAAAGACCAGCCAAGACGTATTTTCGACGAAACCGCCTTAAATCAGCTTGCTGATTCAATAAAATCCAACGGTGTTCTTCAACCTATTCTTGTAACCAAGCAGCCGAACGGTTTTTATAGCATAGTTGCCGGTGAGCGCCGTTACAGAGCGTCTAAAATCGCGGGGCTTACCGAGGTTCCCGCGCTTATTATCGACGCGGACGAGAAGAAAATTGCCGAAATCGCGCTTATTGAAAATCTTCAAAGAGAGGATTTAAACCCAATTGAAGAAGCCGCGGCATATCGTTCACTCATGAAAGAGCATGAAATGACTCAGGAGGAGCTTTCGCAGCGAGTTGGAAAAAGCAGAAGCGCTATCGCAAACAGCACCAGACTTCTTGAGCTTCCCGATGAGGTTACCGAAATGGTCATCGAGGGCGTTTTAAGCGCTGGACACGCCAGAACTCTTCTCGGACTCACCAAATCCGATGATATTTTAAAAGCGGCGCAGGCCGTAGTAACCCGTGAGCTTTCAGTCAGAGCCACCGAGGCGCTTGTAAAAACCCTCAATTCAGCCGCCGCAAAGGCAGAAAACGAGCAAATTCCTGAGAAAATCAAGGTAAATTATTGTGCGGAGCTTGAAAAGAGAGTTGAGGACGCAATTGGCAGAAAAGTCAAAATCACATCAAGAGGCTCGGCAAAGAGAATTGAAATATCATTTTCATCCAACGAGGACCTTGAAGAGCTGCTCAAGCTGCTCTGCGGCCAGGAATTCTTCGAGGATATCTAATAATACATTCTTCAGCAACTTCTTCCATAAAGAAAGTGGCATAATATATAAATAGGAAGGCAATTACAAATGTTAGACATTAAAGTCATCAGAGAAAACCCCGACGAGGTGAAGGCTCGCCTCGCCACCAGAAACAAGGATTACAGCGCCGAAATCGATAAAATCCTGGCGCTTGACGAGGAGCGCAGAGCCTTAATCAGCGCAACCGAAACAATAAAAGCGAGAAAAAACGAGGTATCTAAGCAAATACCTATGTTAAAAAAGCAGGGCAAGGATGTCGCGCCCATATTTGAGGAGATGAAAAAGCTCTCTGACGAGATGAAGGACGACGAGGACAAGCTTGCCGAGACCGACAGAGAGCTTGAAATGCTTCTTCTCTCCGTTCCAAACCTTCCTCACCCCTCCATTCCCGTAGGAAAAGACGACTCCGATAACGTTGAGATAAGACGCTACGGAGAGCCGAGAAAGTTCGATTTTGAGCCAAAAGCCCACTGGGAGCTTGGTCAAAGACTTGGAATTCTCGATCCCGAAACCGCGGGAAAGGTTACAGGAGCCCGTTTCCACTTCTACAAGGGCCTGGGAGCAAGACTTGAGAGAGCAATTATCTCATTCTATCTCGATACTCACACTGAGCGCGGATACACCGAGGTGTTCCCTCCGTTCATGGTCAACAGAAACTCCATGCAGGGCACAGGACAGCTTCCCAAGTTCGAGGAGGACGCCTTTAAGGTTGCAAACACCGATTATTTCCTCATTCCGACTGCTGAGGTTCCCGTAACCAACATGCACAAGAACGAGATAATGGACGCGGCGGCGCTTCCGACCAAGTATTGCGCTTATTCCGCTTGCTTCAGAGCCGAGGCGGGAAGCGCGGGCAGAGACACCAGAGGTCTTATCCGTCAGCACCAATTCAACAAGGTTGAGCTTGTTAAGTTCGCTCACCCCGACCGTTCCTATGAGGAGCTTGAAAGCCTCACACTCGACGCGCAGAACGTTCTTCAGCTCTTAGGTCTTCCCCACCGCGTTGTCTGCCTCTCCTCCGGAGATATCGGCTTCAGCTCTGCAAAAACCTACGACATTGAGGTCTGGATGCCCTCCTACAACAGATACGTTGAGATAAGCTCCTGCTCCAACTTTGAGGATTATCAGGCTCGCAGAGCAAATATCCGCTTCAAAGAGGACGTAAAGGATAAGGCTCGTTACGTTCACACTCTCAACGGCTCCGGCGTAGCGGTTGGAAGAACCGTTGCGGCGATAATGGAGAACTTCCAGAGAGATGACGGCGGAATAGACGTTCCTGAGGTGCTCAGAAAGTATATGGGCACTGACGTAATCAGATAAACACCAAAAACGACAAAAACGCACTTCAAGCTACGACTTTTGCGGCTTTGGGTGCGTTTTCTACTACTATGTTTCACGTGAAACATTTCACAAAAGGAGAACAAATGGAATTATCCGATATTTTTATTTACAGAGGCTCAACGCCTATCGAGCTGATACTTTGGTCGTTCTATATAGCGATAGTTATCGGAACGGTTATTATGTATTTAACAAAGGCTAAGTTCGGCAAGCTTATTCACGCGCTTCTTGAAAATGGCGCCTGCTCTCCCGAAAACGCTCGCAGCTTAGACGAAATAGGCGTAAAACCAAGCATTTTTATCAAGCTCGGACTTAAAAATTACCTTAATTACAAGGACCTGCTGGTAGCGATTACCGAGGACGGCAAATATTACGCAAACACAGTATACACAGACGAACCGCCAGAGCTTAGAACTCTTGTGGCAATTACAAGAAAAAAGCGTTCAAGAATAACCGAAGCAGAAAAAACGGACGAAACAGGAGCAGAAACCGACGCAGAAAGCCTTGCTTCAGACAGCTCTGCACCGAACATAACCGTAACCGAGCCTATTTCGGAGACCTCAAGCGCAGCCGATACGGCAAACACAGAAGCAGAGCGCGAGGCTAAAACACAAAAGCCTGAAAGAGTAAAATTTGACGTGCTTAGCGCAAGGTATTATATACCGAGCGAAATACACGCAAAGGTTCGAACTCTTTACAAGGACAGCTCAATAAAGCTTCACTGGGTTATCATCGTACTGATAGCGCTCGGAATTATTACTTATTTCGCGGGCTTTGTTACCGAGGAGCTTATCCGTATGCTTCAAACGTTCAAATCTAAATAATCAAAAAAGAGAATGGATATATCCATTCTCTTTTTGTCTAAGTATAGCAATATTTAACTAATTACTTAACAAGCTCGCCGTAGCACTTGCCAAATCCGCAAACAGCGTTAGACTCGTCAGTGTCGATATGCATTGCGAGAGCGAACTTGGGGCTTACTCTTACAACGACATCGCCGAGAAGCGCGGAGCGTCCGCTTTCAATCTTAACGCTTACAACCTGACCGTTCTCAACGCCGAAATTAGCGGCGTCATCGGGAGTCATGTGGATATGACGCTTAGCGATAATAACGCCGTCCTTGGTCTCAACCTCACCGCAGGGACCGACAATCTTAATTCCGGGAGTTCCGGCAAGGTCTCCGCTTTCACGCAGAGGAGCGTCAACGCCCAGGGTTCTGGCGTCGGTATAAGACAGCTCAACCTGAGTAGCGGGGCGAACAGGGCCGAGAATGATAACGTTAGCAATCTCCTTTTTGGGACCGACAAGCTTTACTCTCTCCTCGCACGCGAACTGACCGGGCTGACTTAAATCCTTCTTAAAGGTAAGGCTCGCGCCCTTTCCGAACAGTGTTTCAAGATCCTCTGCAGAGAGATGAACGTGTCTTGCGGAGGTTTCAACAAGAATTTTTTCCATTTTTTTATGTCCTTTCGTATAATCATCGTTAGATTAATTATACTATATTTAAATAAAAAAGTAAAGGGTTTTGCCAGAAATAATTCCAATAATTTTGCTCGGTTTGGCAGTTTTTGGCAATCTATTTAGATGAAAGGAAATAATAATGAAATATCAAAATTATAGCGGAGAAAAATCCGGCACTGTCGGCAGAACGCAGGAAAAGGTTGATATGAAGCAGCGCCCGAGGGCAGACGTTAACAGGCAATACGGCGGGGCGCGCAATGAGACGGAGGAAAACGGTCTTGCCACTCCGACTCTGCGAGGAGGTTTTATTTCGGACGGCGACGTTTTCGGCACGGGTGAGGACAAAGGCGTAAATAAGGACGCTGAAAACACCGAAAAGGCGCTGAATAACGAACCCGTAATCACCGAAACAGGCGTTACGGGCGCGGAGAACGGTCTCACGATAGATAAAAACGGAACAGTTACCGCAAAACACGGTAAAAAAACGCAAATTTCGGATTGCGGGTGCGATAAAACGGGCAAAAGCAGTAGCTCCGACAATGGAGCCGCGCAAAACGTCCTTGGCGACTCGGATTTTTCAGACTACGGAGATTTTGAGCCGAGCGTATCGAGCGCCGAGTGGCACACGCTCAGCCAAGGCGTAGACGACGGGGACGGTACAGTGGAAGAGGAGGACGAAAGCAAAACGAGCGCGCCCCAAAACCGTGAAAACGATGAAAAGCACGACAAAGCTGTTGTAACAAAAAGCGGCGAGAAGCTGATAAAAACCATCGTTATCGCGGGTCAGATAGAGGGACACTCTCAGCTGCCGCAGGGACAGAAGGCGACGAGGTACGAGGAGCTGATACCGCAGCTGGTTGAAATAGAGGAGAGCGAGGAGATAGGCGGACTGCTTATCATTTTAAACACCGTAGGCGGCGACGTTGAAGCGGGACTTGCGCTCTCCGAGCTTATCGTGGGTATGAAAAAGCCCACCGCTTCGCTTGTGCTTGGCGGCGGACATTCTATCGGCGTGCCCCTGGCGGTCTCAACAAACAGGTCGTTTATCGTGCCGAGCGCCACAATGACGCTCCACCCGGTTAGAATAACGGGAATGATTCTCGGCGCTCCTCAGACCTACGTTTACCTTAACAAAATGCAGGAGAGGATTACCCGTTTCACCTGCAACCATTGCAATATGAGCCCTAAGCGCTTTAACGAGCTTATGCTCAGCCGCGACGAAATGTCCACTGACCTCGGCTCCGTCCTTGACGGACATCAGGCGGTAGAGGAGGGGCTTATCGACTCCCTCGGCTCTCTGAGCGACGCAATTGAGTTTTTGAAAAGAGCTATGGGTTGAGTTTTTGACAGAAGCCCGCAATATCTAAACTGTTCCCACTGTCAGCTTGATTATCTTGCGGATATCGTCCGGCTGAACGGGCGCCTCGTGCGCTGATTTATTTCTGCGGACCGCGCCGCATTTTCTGCACCTGCTGACGATAATATAACCCTTTTTGGCGTCGGGCAGGGCGCTTATCGGCTCAAGCAGTCCGCCGCAATCCGACGCCCTGTCGCCCGGATTTACGTCCACGTGGAGCGAAAAAAGGCAAAACGGGCAATGATTTCTCGACGTGTAGCCGAGTGGCAAAACCTCTTTTCCGCAGTTAACGCAGGTAAAACCGCTGTCGTTTTTCTTAAAAAGTTTGTCTTGCATAACGTGTTTGCTTCCTTTCTCACGGCGATACACCGCAAGTTTCAATTAATTAACATTTTAGTAAAAAAATAATCATCTTGTAGATATATTTTTTTGTTATCCTATCAAAGCATTATATTTTAAAAATATATCGAAAGGATAGATTTATTATGATAAATACTTCAAAGAGCAGACTTCTTACTCTGCTTTCATTCGTAATGATACTCGCAATGATGCTTTGCGCTATGAGCGTAAGCGTTTTCGCCGCTGATGTTGCTCACGACCACGACGGAGACGGAGTTGCTGACCACACCGACGCCGAGCACGACCACGAGGAAGATGACGACAAGGAAAAGACTCTTGGCGAAAAGATTTCCGCTTGGTTTGAGGGCAAGGTTGGCCAGATAGTCGGTTACTGCGTTGCGGGCGTTATTTTCGTGGTAATCGTTGTCGTAATCATCATCTGGATTCCCAAGGATTCCGACAAGAAGGCGGGCAAGAAGCTCGAAAAGAAGAACGCCAAGGCAAATAAATCCAAATAATTCAATATCACAAATCACGGGTCGCTTCGTTTAATACGGGGCGGCCCGATTTCTTTATAAAGCTTGGCAAAAACTTCTGAACACTGTGAACTTCTGTTTAAGCCTTAGCATAGCGAAGCGAACCTCGTCTTAGCGGCGCTCGACGTGAAACGCCCAGATTAAACGGTCGACTTTTTGCCTCCAGGCGCTTGCCTGGCGCCGCCAATTCGCCGCAGGTCGTTACCTGACGCCATTTGCTTCCGGGCGCTCGCCCGGCGCAATGACTTTTTCTTTGGGAAAAAGCAGAGCCCAAAGAAAAAGTAACAAAAAGAAAGGCTCGTTTGGGATATTTCGCTCTCTGCGGAGAGCGAGGAGGGCTACTCGCCCGTCCACCTCGCAAGCTTTTTGAAAAAAGCTTGGCAAAAACTTCTGAACACAGTGAACTACTGTGTAAACCTTAGCATAGCGAAGCGAACCTCGACTTAGCGGCGCTCGAAATGCTCGACGTTCTCAAAACTACACGCCGCCATTTGCCTCCAGGCGCTTGCCTGGCGCCGCCAATTCGCCGCAGGTCGTTACCTGCTATTTGCCAACGCAGAAATTGTGGAAGATTTCATTTGTTATCCTGTCAGTAACCGTTCTGCCGTCAAGTAAGCCTATCGCGGCAAGCGCAGCTTCAAGGTCAAGTCCGCAAACGTCCGCGCCCATTCCACACTCAAAAGCCGCTATTGCGCGTTTGAGCGCACCCATAGCCTCGCAAACCGCGGAATTCTGCCTTGCGTTAGCTATCACCGCCACACTTCCGTAGTCAACGTAGCCCTCGCAAAAGAACGCTTCGGCAATGCCTTTAAGCTCCTCAACTCCCTGCCCCGTCTGAGCGCTTATCTTACAGAGCTTCACCCTGTTTTCATCAAACGGACGGTTACGGGTTGCGTCATCAAGCGCCTTTTTAACGTCATCAGTATCAAAACGCGGCTCCGTATCGCACTTGTTCAGCGCCAATATCACGCTTTTTCCGCTAATCACCGCCTCGGCGGCTAAGGAAATAATCTCGCCGTCCTCTTGGTCAAGCGGACGTGAGGTGTCAAGCACAGCGATAATAAGCTCCGCCTCGTCAGCCTTGGCTCTGGCGCGCTCAATACCTATTTTTTCAACAACGTCGTCGCTTTCACGGATACCCGCAGTATCAAAAAGACGGAGCGTTATCCTGCCTGCGTTAACCTTCTCCTCAATAACGTCGCGCGTCGTACCCGCAACCGAGGTTACTATCGCCTTCTGCTCACCCGCAAGCGCGTTTAAGAGCGAGGACTTGCCCGTGTTTGGCTTGCCGACTATCGCCGTATAAACACCCTCGGAGACTGCCTTTCCCTGCTTGTAGGTTGCGGCGGTGGCGCTTAAAAGCCCGTAGATAGCCTCCATCTCTGCCTTAAAATCCGATTCACTGACCTCCGCTAAATCCTCCTCAGGATAGTCAAGCTTGACGTAAACGGACGAAAGAAGCTTAATCAGACGCTCGCTTATCTCATCGCACCTTTTTTTAAGCACCCCTGAGGCGTGCGAGGCGCAAAGACGGAGCTTTTCCTCATTTTCGGCGTCGATCAGACCTATTACCGCCTCAGCGCCCGAAAGGTCGATTTTTCCGTTCAGAAAAGCCCTCTGCGTAAACTCTCCGGGGCCCGCCTGCGTGGCGCCGAGGTCAAAAGCGGTCTTTAAAACCCTCTCGGTAAGCAGTATTCCGCCGTGGCAGCTTATCTCAACGATGTCCTCGCCCGTGTACGACCTCGGAGCGCGGAAAACGGTAGCTATTCCGTCGTCAATGCGCTCGCCGCCGCTGATTATTTTTCCGTAAACGGCGCTGCCGCCCTCAATTTCCGAAAGAGCCGTCCCGCAGCCCGTAATAAACATTTTTTCAGCTACTCCGAGCGCGTTCTCGCCCGAAATTCTTATTACCGCTATTCCGCCTCTGCCAAAAGGCGTAGCTATCGCCGCTATCGTACTCATAAGTTAACCCTCTGCATTAAATAGGAGATACGGTCGCTTTTGAAAAAGCTCCGCAAAACTTTTGTATCGCAAAGCTCTCCCCGTGGGGAGAGACTTTGCAATATATATATTTCTGTAACTTTCATAAACGACGTAGCTTCTTTTCACCGCAAGGGACATCAGCTCGTCGATTTTTATCAAAAAGCGGAGCTGTCGCATTTTAGACAGCTCCGTCCTTTTAATTTTCGTTTTCCTGCGCGCTTTCGCTGCGCTTCTGGTTGCCAACGTAATGGATAACGACCTTGCGGTTCTCGTCGCTTCCGACAGAAGCGGTCATAACAAGGCTATCGTTCTGAAGCGCGGAATGTATAATACGGCGCTCGTAGGGTGTCATCGGGTCAAGAGCAATATTTCTCTTAAATCTCTTAACCTTGTCGGCGGTTCTCTTAGCGAGATTGCGCAGCGTTTCCTCTCTGCGCGCGCGGTAACCCTCAATATCGACGGAAATCTTGGGACATTCCTCGCCCGTCTTATCAAGCTGGGCGTTAAGAGCGAGGTTGGAGAGGTACTGAAGCGCGTCAAGCGTCTCGCCGTGTCTGCCGATAAGCACGCCCGCGTCCGCGCCCTCTATCTTTATAACCTTGCCACCCTCGGAGTTAAGCTCTCTGCCGAGGCTTGCGCGGGTATTCTTCATACCCATAACGTCCATTACGCCATTGAGGTAATCAAGAGCAGTCTGCTCTGGGCCTATCTCTACGAAAACCTTTACCTTAGCGGGCGCTTCTCCAAAGCCGAGGAAGCCCTTCTTGGGAGCCTCGATTATCTCGTACTCTATTCTTGAAGCGTCAACGCCGAGCTTTTGGGCGCCGTCCGCTATCGCCGCCTCAACGGTGCGGCCACATCCGATTTCTTCTCTTAACATTTCAAAATCCAATCCTTATATAAATAGTTTTAATTTTCAGTGTTACTTTTCACTCTTATCTTTCTTATATTCCTTCATCGGAACGGGTGAAAGCAAGCCCTTGGGGTCGGCGGACGCCTTGCTTTCGGTAGGAATACCGTCGTTTTCGGGCATTACGACCTTAGCGTTATACTCGTCGTCGTCGATATGGTGAAGCGAGCGAACTCTCGGACGGTCAGGGTCCTTGGACTTATTAAGTCCTGTTTTTAGCTTTTTCTTTTTGCCGAGAACCTCTCTTTCAGCCTCCTTGTAGTCCTCCTCGGTAAATACGGGGTAGGGCTTTATCTTTACCATAATGAACTGCTGGAGAACGCCGAGAAGGCTCTGGTACATCCAGTACAAGCCGATAACTCCGGGCACGCTGAAGGTAATCCAGGTAGAAATAAGAGGAAGTATAAGGTCCATAATTGTCATCGAAAGCTTTGCGTCGCCGGTCTGCTGCTGCATAACGGGAGACTGATACGAGAGCTTACGGGTGAGCTTGGACGTAAGGAAGGTAAGAACAAAGGTAAACAGCGGAATAAGCATAAGGATATTCGCGCCAAACTCAGGGGTCTGGGAAAGGTCAATACCCTTTATCCAAAAAAACGAGAAGTCCGGGAGCGCGTCAAGCGAAACGCCCTCAATGCTAAGATAAGGATTTATATCGGCTCTCATATTTGCAAGAACGGCTATCTCGTCGAGCTTAGCCGCCTCTGTGCCGAGGATACCCGAAGCGACGTTTTTAACAGCCGTTACCGCTTCTTTTGTGAGACCGCAGAGATAGGTAAGAGGACTTCTGATGACGTTATAAATAAAAATAATGATGGGAAGCTGGATAAGCATAGGCAGACAGCCCGCAAGCTGACTGTAACCGGCTCTCTGCTGAAGCTCCTGAATTTCCATCTGGCGCTTCTGCTGGCTGGCTCTGTCGTTTCTGCCCTTGTACTTTTTGACTATCGCGGCTTCCTTAGGGCGAAGCGACGCCTGCTTTAAAGAGTTAGAATGCTGCTTGATACCCAAGGGGAGAAGGATTATCTTCATAAAGAACGCGAACACGAGAAGCGCGAGCGCGTAATTGAAGGTAAAGCTGTAACAAATTTCAAGCAGCCACGCAATCGGCTTGTTTATAAAATCCATTTTGTTAAAATTCCTCTCTAATTGCTTCCGCAGAAGCTCATAATATTTAAAAGTTTTTGCCCACCTTTTTGCAGGCAACGGCCTGCGGCGAAATGGCGGCGCGTGCTTTTGAGAACGTCGAGCATTTCGAGCGCCGCTAAGTCGAGGTTCGCTTCGCTACGTTAAGATTTACACAGAAGTTCACTGTGTTCAGAAGTTTTTGCCAAGCTTTTTTCAAAAAGCTTGCGAGGTGGACGGGCGAGGAGCCCTCCTCGCTCTCCGCAGAGAGCGAAACACTCTTAGCGGCGTTTCTTTTTTGTTACTTTTTTCTTTGCGCCTACTTCTTGCAAAGAAAAAAGTCATTGCGCCGGGCAAGCGCCCGGAAGCAAATGGCGGCGTGTACTTTTGAGAACGTCGAGCTTTTCGAGCGCCGCTAAGTCGAGGTTCGCTTCGCTACGCTAAGATTTACACAGAAGTTCACTGTGTTCAGAAGTTTTTGCCAAGCTTTTTCACCGGGCAAGCGCCCGGGGGCAAATGGCGGCGTGTAGTTTTGAGAACGTCGAGCATTTCAAGCGCCGCTAATTCGAGGTTAAATATTTTTCATAATACGAAAGATACGGGTAATTTTTCTCGTACTCTACGTATTCCTTTCTACCCTTTGCCTTAAAAGGCTTAGTTTTCGGCACGAGCTTGCGCCGAATTCTCGGAACGCTGTCCCGTCCGCCCTTGAAAAGCGGATTGCATCTCAAAATCCTGAAAACCGATAGAAAAAAGCCTATAATAAGTCCCCACTCGTTTACCGCGTGGTAGGCGTAATTTGAACAGCTTGGCGTAAATCGGCAGCATGGCGAGCTTTTCGCTCCCGAAAGTCTCTTTCGGTAGAAATCTATCGGTATAAGCAGCAGTCTTTTCATTGCTCCGACTTTTCGCTTTGCGTCATATTAAGGCGCCTGAACTGCTTTACCATTTCCTCAAAGACCTCGTTAGACATTACCTCGGTTGCCGCCTCTCTCGCAGCTATTACCACAAGATAGCCCTTTTTCAGACCGAACTGCTTTTCGTACTCGGAAAGCGCGGCTCTTATAACTCGCTTCACGCGATTTCGCTGAACGGCGCCGCCAATTTTTTTGCTGACCGCAAGACCGATTCGGTTAACGTACTCCTTTTGCGGATTCTGCTTTTTAAGAAGATACGCCTTCTTATCCTTCAAAACGTAAATAACGGTGTACTTTCCCGCCGCCTTTGCTCCGCCCACGTACGTCTTCTTATATAAATGGTTTTCTCTTATCGCTATATTTTTCATATCAAAAGATAAACGGACCTTTGTTCCGCTTAGTTATACAAAAAATTAACGCAGGATATTGGTCCTGCGTTCATCTGTTGTGTCTAATATTGAGTTTTGCTTGAAGATAACACGCAAGTGAAAACACGCAGAATGTTCCACTTGCGTGACAAGCTTTTACAAAATCGGTGAAAGAATTAATAGGTAAGTCTTTCTCTTCCTTTTGCGCGTCTTCTCTTCAAGACCTTTCTTCCGTTGGCAGTTTTCATGCGCTTACGGAAGCCGTGCTCCTTTTTTCTCTGGCGCTTTTTGGGCTGGTATGTTCTAAGCATATCGGGCACCTCCGTTTCTGATTCGTTCCTACGCGGACGCTTGGACAAAGCCTTGCACCCACGCACAATTCTGCATCGTATTCATCATTATATACTATTTAAAGGATATTGTCAAGTTTTTTTACGATTTTTACATTTTGTTAATATTTAATTCTTTGCTTTTCTAAGCTGCGACTTCAAGTATAAATGCTTACTTATAATCTTTCGGAAAAAATCTTCCTTATCAAAACAGCATTTTTGAAATGTAAATTTTCTATTAAATTAATTACTATATATTGTAATATTATAATTTATATGATATAATATTTTTAATTTTACTAAGATATTAAAGTATTTATGGACTAAATTTTTGAAAGGATACACGTAAAATGCAGGAATTTGATGAAATCTGGCAGCTTGCGCTCGACATTCTTAAAAATAAATATTCCGAAACCGTTATGTCGCTATGGTTCAAGGATATAAAGCTAACCCAGGTTACCGATACCAAGGCGCTTATCTTTGTTCCGAGCGCGTTTAAAAAAGGAATTCTCGAAAAAAACCACGCCGCCGCTATTTCCGAGGCTCTGCGAGAGGTCCTCGGCTATGAGGTAGAGCTGGTTTTCACCTCGGACGAGCGCTTTGTACTTGAGCTTGCCGAAAAAACCGAGGCTGAGCCGGAGCAGATAACCGTTTCTGCCGCAACCGAGCAGACAGAGGAAAAGGCAGAGCCCTCTCCCGTCTCCGCTTCACCCGCCGAGCCGTCCTTTTTCACGCCAAGCGAAAAGGAAAGCGCCGTTAAGATAACCCATACCTCAGAATATACCTTCGATAACTTTATCGTCGGCTCATCTAATAAATTCGCGCACGCCGCATGCCTATCCGTAGCGACCAATCCCGCTAATTCCTATAACCCTCTGTTTATTTACGGCCCAAGCGGTCTCGGTAAAACTCACCTGCTTTACGCTATAATCAACGAGATACATAAAAACAATCCCGACTTCAATATCATCTACGTCAAGGGAGATGAGTTCACCAACCAGATGATAGAAAGCATAGGTAAAGGTCATACGGCAGAGTTCCGCGAAAGATTCCGCAAGGCAGACGTCCTTCTTATAGACGATATCCATTTCATTGCGGGTAAGGAAAGCACGCAGGAGGAATTTTTCCATACGTTTAACGACCTTTACGAGCACCATAAGCAGATAATCCTTACCTCTGACCGCCCCGCGCGCGATATTCAGCACCTTGAGGAGCGTCTGCGTACAAGGTTTGAATGGGGTCTGCCCGCGGATATTCAGCCGCCGGACTTTGAGCTTCGCGTCGCTATTATGAGAAATAAGGCAGAGGCGCTCGGAACAAGCTTTCCTATTGAGGTTCTTAACTTTCTTGCGGAAAAGCTTACGAATAATATACGTCAGATGGAGGGCGCTATCAAGCGTATTATCGCTTATAGCCGCTTAAACGGCGAGGATATCACCATAGCGCTGGTAAATAACTGTATTTCCGACCTTCTTTCAAATAACGGTATGGTAAAGGTAACCCCTGAAAATATCGTCGCGAAAATAGCGGAAAAGTACGACATTTCGGTAAACGATATTTACAGCAATAAGAGAACAAGTAATATCGCTAAGGCAAGACATATATGCGTTTACCTTATGAGAAAAATGCTGAATATGTCATTTCCGGCTATGGGTAAGGCTATCCGCCGTGATTATACCACGGCTATGCACTCAGTCGATTTTATTGAAAAGGAAATCAAAAACGATTCCTCTTTTGAGATTGAGATAAACGAGCTTATCAAGGAATTCCATTCTTGAAATGTGGATATCTTTATCCACATTTCCATAGAAAATAATGGATAAAGACGTATGGAAAAAAAGAGGAAAAAGCTATGGAAAAATAAGTAAAAACTTATCCATATTTTATCAATGGGATTTCCTCAGAAAAGCGGGAATTTCCGCATACCCTTTTTCCTTTTCGCAGTCTTATAAAACCCCTCTTTTCCATCATTTCAACACCCCTATTACTACTACTGCTAAAAAATTTCTAATTTCTAATTTGAATTTTAAATTTCAAAAGTAATTATTTATTTGCGATTTATATTTATGCTTTCTTAAAGACTACCTGCTTATCGTTAAATTGTTGAAAAGATTATCTTTTACACTGATAGTTTCTACTATCGGTGTAAAAGAAGCTTTTGCTCAGCTTTTCTCGAAAAGCGCGTATCTTCTTTAATATGGCATATGGATAAAACGCAAAGAAAGGATAAGTTATGAAAATCAAAGTTGACAAATCGGTATTATGCGAAGCGGTTACGCCGCTAATGGGAGCCGTATCAAACAAGAACACGATAGCGGCTGTCGAGGGAATACTGATAACTACAATCGGAGACGACGCAATCCAGCTTACGTCCTTCGACCTTGAAAAAGGCTTTCGAACTAAAATAGCCGCAAAGATAATTGAAAGCGGAAGCTACATTATTAACGGAAGCCGTTTCAACCAGATAATCAGGACTATGCCTGAGGGAGAGCTGACTGTTTCAGTTGACCACAAGCTTACGGTAAGGATAGTCGGCGGAAAGAGTGAGTTTGAGCTTTCCGCAATAGAGGGCGCGGATTTCCCTGCGCTTCCCGAATTCAAGAGCGACATAAGGTTTACGGTAAACCAGGGAGTTCTCCGACAGATGATAATGAGAACGTCCTTTGCCGTAGCTCAGAACGAAAACCGCGCGGCGCTCAACGGAGCTTATTTCGTATTCAGCGAGGATAATTTAAAGATTGTAGCCTGCGACGGAAACAGACTTGCCGTAAGAGAGCAGAGCTGCGATATTAAGTCCGTAACGGAGAGAAAGCCTGAGGTAAGATTTATTCTTCCCGGCAAGACTCTTACGGAGCTTTTGAAGATTATAAAGGACGGGGACGACGATATTACTGTAACAGTAACCAGACGTAACGGCGTATTTGAGACAAACGGACTGCTGTTCTTTTCCCGTCTTATAGACGGAGAGTATCTTGACTACAACAAGTTTATTCCCACACAGAGCAGAATTAAGGCGGAAATCGAGACTGAGACGTTTATCCGCAGCCTTGAAAGAGCGTTCCTTGTTTCAGAGGATAAGACCTTAGGTCAGACCAAGAACTACGTAAAATGCACATTTGGTGATGAAATGCTTAAAATTTCGTCAGTATCGGTCAACGGCAGAGTTTACGATGAAATATACGTTGAGGGACTTGAGGGAGAGATAGAGATAGGCTTTAACTGCCGTTATCTGCTTGAAGCGCTCCGCGCTTGCGGAAGCGAAAGAGTTCTTTGCGAGATGAACACTCCTTTATCGTGTATGGTAATAAGACCTGCGGAGAAGTCGGACGGAGAGGATTATCTCTATCTTGTTCTTCCTATCAGAATGAAAGACTAACGGGGACGCCCCCGTTGGCGAATTGGCGGCGCGTACTTTTGAGAACGTCGAGCATTTCGAGCGCCGCTAAGGCAAGGTTCGCTACGCTACACTAAGGATTAAACAGAAGTTCACAATGCTTAGAAGTTTTCGCCCACCTTTTTCAAAAGGCGGCGCAGTCAAGGCGCGGAGCCTTGTCGCTCTCCGCAGAGAGCGAAATATCCCAAACGAGCCTTTCTTTTTGTTACTTTTTCTTTGGGCTCT
>JAFVUF010000013.1 GCA_017502875.1 Clostridia bacterium
AAAAAGTTTATCTTAGCTATTTACTATTACTGTTCTCATTTAGGAATTGTCGAGATTTTCTTGGTTGCCAAGTTTCCTTAGCTTCCTCTTTTGTACTCTTTTTGTACTTTTCGTACTTTGTACTCTCTCTCAATCGTTGTTCAATTTTCAAGGATCATTTCACACTCACTCCAAGCTCAATTTCCTTTTTGCGAGCGCTTTGTTATTATATCACTTTTATTCCTCTTTGTCAACATGTTTTTTTCCTTTTTAAAAGATTTGTTATTTTTGTACAAAAAACACACCTACGTATTTATGAATAGTCTACTATTTGTATACATTTATCACACTTTTTTAACCCGTTTTTTTACATTTTTCGATATTTTTGTTGACATATGAAAAAAATAATGGTATCATATAATAAATAGATACTTTTAAATTTTATGCATGGAGAATACAATGCTGAAAATATACATAGCTATAATAACGGCTGCCATTTTCGCGTTTTGCACAGCCGTGGTTTTACATCAAGCCATCTACTCTATTTATTTCAGAAATAAAGTAGCTCTGACACACGGGTTTTCCGAGGGAATAATGGCAGGACCTACGTACCCGTTGCTTTGGGTTACATACGGTCTTATAGCGGTGCAATTCATTTCGTTTATCGCCATCAATGGCAGCGGAGAGCTGCTTTTAACACTTCGTCTTATCTTATTCGCTATATCAATTCTCGCATTCTGCATATTCAAAACACTTACCCCTCCGCTTCTGGCGCTTTGGTTCGGAAAATCAGCGTTCTGGGACAGCAAGGGCGAGCAGGGTAAGCACCTTTTCACCGATATTTACTGCGCCAAGGTTCACAAGGACAAAAATTCGCAGGTAATCAATAATCAGCAGCTATACAAGATTTCCTTCTACGTCAAAGGGAAAACGGCGTTTCTTTTTCCAAAAAAGTACAGCTGCAAGATGACCGCAAAGCAAATCGGCTCACTTACCAACAGTATAAGCTTCAAGGATAGAGCCGCAAAGCCCGAAATAACCAAAAAGGCTATGGTATACGCCGCACTTCTCCCCTTACTTATCTTTTTGATAACGTTATTAACTCTGTTCCAGACGGTATCGACGGGTATACTTAATTCCGAAAAGTACGTAAGCTCAGAAGCTCCCGTTACCGCCGAGATTTCAACCATAACTGAAATTTCAAGCGTTGTTTCTGATAACGAAAGAGCTTTTGTTTTCTACGACAAGGTCGGAGCCGTAAACGTTTATACTCTGACGGGAGATTACCTCTACTCGATTTCCCTGCCACATTCAGTTTTTAAGCATACTGACATTTGTATTAACGAGGACAAGCTCCTCTACCGTTACGGAGATGAAATTCTTTCATATTCACTTAACGGAGAGTATATTTCTCGCGAGGAATACACAGACATTAATGCCGCGCTTTTTGAAGTAAAATCAACCGACACCAAGTACGGTACCATTACCTTCGGCGGTAACGGGGTATTTCTTGGTACGGACGGCGGGAACGTTACAATAGTTAACAGAGCTGCTTATCTTTCCCTTTTCAGCACCTCGTTTATCTGGCCGATAAACATGCTTCTGATAATTTCTCTATTCATGCTTCGTTACTACGTAACCAAGGATAGCTCTATTCAAAAAAACTAATTTATGAGGATAAAAACCGCAACAGTAGTTGCGGTTTTTGTTGTTTATTTAATTATTTTCTCGATAAACTCCTTGGTAAAGCTTTCCTTACGACTGAAATCCATCGCTGATGAATATATAGCTTCAAGCTCGTTATGAAGTCGCTTAACAGATAAAAAATTATATTTCATCTGCGCCATAGCGGCGTTTTTCAGTCTTATTATCGCTCTTATTTCAGGCTTATACGGTCGAAGTATTCCGTCGTCAATGAAGCGCCGCATGTTTATAACCGTCTCATCAAAATCCGTCTCAGTTCCAATGTAAAACGCAACGCCCGCATCGGGGTAATAAAGAGCGTCCGGTCTTTCGGGACAAAAAGGGTCGTAGCTTACCTCTACTCTAACCTCAGCCTTATCGGTTTTTTCAAGTAGCCTTTCAAGATATATTCCGCCCACACCGCATACGTCGGACAGCGCAAAGCGCTTTCTTGCTTTCTTTGCGTAAGTATTTAAAATTATATGACCGTCAGCGCTTATAGCGGAGCGAATGCGAACCTTTTTTTCATATTTCTGTTTTTTCTGAACATATAAAAGACTTTTCTCCACTGACTTTTCAAGCTTCTCTTGTTCAAATGCGTTCAGCGCAAGACGGTGTATAGAGTTATCGTAAATTGATATTACCTTCAAGTATTCGTATATCTGTTGATAATGCCTTGATTTTGCCGCGCATAACGCGGAAATCTCTTCTTTTTTCTCCTTCAAATCACTTCCGTCAAGAAATGCGCTCAGGTCAAGAAAGTGCTCTCTTGCGCCAATGAGCATTGGCTCGTGAATATGCGGCGCCGTTCCGTCAAGCACCGCTACGCCGAGCTTTGCGATAATGATTCCGTCAAGTGAGCTTGGGTCCGATGAGCACAAAAACTCCTCAAGCGCATATCCCTTTCGCTTTGCGGCTGACGCAACCTCCCTCATAAGTCTGCTCTTGCCTGTTCCGGAGCCTCCTTTGATAACGTATACGGTTTCTATCGGGTCGAATATTTCGCGGAAATACGAGATAAAGCCCTGTCCCGTATTAAGCGCGGCAAACGACGCCGCCATATTTGCGGTTTCAGTCAAATAACACCACTCTCCTATAAATTAGTACCTTTTGGTCTAATTATAGTTTATGCGGTAAATGTTGATTTGTCATAAAAGAAACGCGACTGTCCAATCCAGACAGCCACGTTCAGCTTATTTTAATACTTTCTCATATGCTACTCTGGACTCTCCGCTCGGCATATGAACAGTCCCCACAGCAATGTACCCATTCTTTTCAAGCATACCGCGCATACGGTAGTTAAGCTCATGCGTATCGAGTCTCAGCGCTTTTTTGCCGTTCTTTTTCGCCAGCTCCTCAGCATAGGACAGTATAGCGGAGCCAACGCCTTTCTTTCTGCACTCGTTTGAAACCGCTACTCTGTGAGCTACCATTGCGCTATTTTCCGTCCATACGCCATCGCTTATTTTATCGTAATAAGGCTCGCTGTCTATTATCTGCACAGTCGCTATAACCTTGCCCTCGTCCTCAAGAACGTACGCCACACCGTCCTGAACGTCGGTAATAAAGGATTCCCTACCTGGAACTCCTTCCTGCCATTGCGGTATACCGCTTTCCCTTAGTATTCTTCTCGCTCCGTCGTATATGGCGACAACCGCCGATATATCGAGCATAGTTGCTTTTCTGAAAAACATCGGTCCTAAACCTTCCTGATATATTTGTATCTTACATACCGGTTTACTTATTTTTTGATTATTATATACTAAAAACGAATATTTGTCAAGGATTATATCTAAATTCGACGCGCTTTCTAGGTACGCCTCAGCGAAAACAGTTGCGATGTTTATTTTTTTGCCTTTTTTATCCGAATACGCATTGACATATTGGAAATAATTTGTTATAATACTGGATAGTTATAATGGGGTAGTTTGGTGTGTACCGATATTTCAAATACTCCGTATAAGCCCGCGTAAGCCGAGGCGCTATTGCGTCTGCGGTTGTATGTTTAATAACGTTTATAATAATAATTATACAAGAAAGGAAAAGACTATGAAAGAGCTTTTAAGTCTTTTTGACACAATTCTTGCATTCGGGCAGGATGGAAACTGGAAGATGTTCATTATGTGGATCATCGGCGGAGTTCTCATCTACCTCGCAATCAAGAAGGAAATGGAGCCTACGCTCCTTCTCCCCATCGGATTCGGCGCAATCCTTATGAACTTCCCCTCTGCCGGAATTGCCGAACCGCTTCACACCCTGTACCTTGCGGGAATCGCAAACGAATTATTCCCCCTCATACTGTTTATCGGTATAGGCGCGATGATTGATTTCGGTCCCCTCCTCTCTAATCCTAAGCTTATGATTTTCGGAGCAGCGGCGCAGTTCGGTATATTCTTTACTCTGTGTATGGCTTCGATATTCTTCCCCGAAGAAAAGGATTTCGCTTCTATCGCTGTAATCGGCGCGGCTGACGGTCCTACCTCGATAGTCGTAGCAAACGCGCTTGGCTCAAAATACGTCGGAGCTATAACGGTCGCCGCTTACTCGTATATGGCGCTCGTTCCGATTATTCAGCCGCCTGTAATCAAGCTTCTTACAACCAAGAATGAGCGCAGAATCAGAATGCCTTATAAGCCCGCTAACGTTTCTAAGCTCACAAGAATTCTTTTCCCCATCATAATCTCTGTTGTTGCTTGTATGTTCGCTCCCGGCGCCGGCTCACTTATCGGCTTCCTTATGTTCGGTAACCTTATCCGTGAGTGCGGAGTTCTCGAATCTATCTCCGAGACAGCTCAGAAGGCTCTCGCTAACCTCGTTACCATTTTCCTCGGAATCACTATCGCATTCAACATGACCGCAGCTCAGTTCCTTGCTATTGATACTCTCGTTATCATGGGACTTGGTCTTATAGCGTTTATATTTGACACCGCGGGCGGAGTTCTCTTCGGTAAGCTCTACAACTTAATAGCAAAGATAGCTCATTGGGAGCCTATCAACCCCATGATAGGAGCTGCGGGTATCTCTGCTTTCCCCATGGCAGGTAGAATAGTCAACAAAATGGGACTTGAGGAGGACAACCAGAACTTCCTTCTTATGCACTCTATCGGTGTAAATGTTTCGGGACAGATCGCTTCCGTTATCGCGGGTGCGCTCATACTCAAGTTCTTCGGAGCCTAATTTAAGGGAGGATAATTAAAATGGATTTCTTTAATAACGTTAATCCCATGAGATTTGTAGAAAATCTTAAATATATGGGCATAGGAATGCTCGGTATCTTTATAATCATCGGTGTAATAATGGGCGCGACGTATCTTCTCAGCCACGTCAGCTCCAAGAAAAAGGATAAATAAACAGCTAAAAAACGCCCGCTTGTTTTCGTTTTACGAAAACGGCAAATTCGGCGTAGCCATTGTCGACGCAAAAACACCCCGATGGGCGTTGCCCATCGGGGTGTTTTGGTGCCGGCAGCGGGACTTGAACCCGCACGGTATTGCTACCAACGGATTTTGAGTCCGTCACGTCTGCCATTCCATCATGCCGGCTTAGTAGCTTTACTCGGTTATTCTATCATACTTTAAAACAAAAATCAAGTCCTTTTACAAATTTTTCTTAAAATATTCCGTTTTTTATCCCCTTACTTCCTTTTCTGCTTGACAATAATTAAAAAGCATGGTATACTCTCTGTATATTATATTATTTTCAGGGTGCTATGAAAAAAGAACTTACTCCAACCGAAAAAATTGAACAGAGCATAAATAAAAAGTACCGCAAGACTATCTGGAACCCTTTTATCGAATCTGTTAAGCGGTATAAGCTTATTGAGGAAAACGATCGCATTGCCGTTTGTATTTCAGGTGGCAAGGACTCTCTGCTTCTCGCTTTGCTTATGAAAATGCTTCAGCGCTATTCAGAGTTCCCTTTCCATCTTGAATATATCGTTATGGATCCCGGTTATCTTCCTGAAAACCGTGAAAAAATCCTAAATAATGCTTCTTTACTTGGTATAGACGTTAAGATATTTAATACTGATATTTTCAATTCCGTGGAAAATATAAAAAATTCACCCTGCTACGTCTGCGCAAGAATGAGACGCGGTTATCTTTACGAATTTGCTCAGTCGATCGGTTGCACTAAAATAGCTCTCGGTCATCACCTCGACGACGTTATTGAAACTACTGTTATGGCTATGTTCTACGGCGCTCAGCTTCAAGGTATGCTACCAAAGCTCAGAAGCACCAATCACCAGGGTATGCAGCTTATCCGCCCTCTCTACACAGTTGAGGAGGACGCTATAATCTCATGGCGCGACTATAACGGTCTTACCTTTTTACAGTGCGCCTGCCGTTTCACTGAAAAAGCCGCTGATGACGAGAAATTAAGCAAACGCCACGAAACAAAAATGATTATCAAAGCCCTTAAAAATAATAATCCACTGATAAAGATGAATATTTTCAATGCTTTACACAACGTTTGCCTTGATACGTTTTGCGAATACAAGGCAAACGGCATTAAACACGGATTTAATGAAATATTTGATGAAAATAAAATTAATAACACAGAGTTAGAGAAATAATATATCTACCGAGTATTTATTTCAGTAACGCAAGGATTATTAAATAATTTAACCGTGAGGTAGAAGGATATGAATATGAAATTATCATTCCGTTGGTACGGAAAGGACGACCCGATCTCCCTTGAATACATCTCGCAGATACCCGGTATGCGCTCTGTGGTTTCAGCGGTTTACGACGTAAAGCCCGGTGAGGTGTGGCCCGAGGAAAGTCTCGCTAAAATGAAGCGCGAATGTCAAAAGCACGGTCTTATCTTCGACGTTGTTGAGTCCATTCCCGTTCACGAGGACATCAAGCTCGGCAGAGGTGATGTGGAGCAGCTTCTCGACGTTTACTGCGAGAACGTTCGCCGTTGCGCAAAATACGGCATAAAGTGCGTTACCTACAACTTTATGCCTGTTTTCGACTGGACAAGAACTCAGCTCGACAAAAAAGCTCCCGACGGAAGCACCAGCCTTGTTATGTACTGGGATCAGATGAGAGGTCTTGATCCTCTCAAGGACGACATTCACCTTCCCGGCTGGGACAGCAGCTATTCGCAGGACGAGGTAAGAGAGCTTATCACCGCTTACGCAGAGATAGGTGAGGAAGGTCTCTTTAAGAACCTTGAAAGATTCTTAAAAAAGGTAATTCCCGTTGCCGAGGAATGCGGCGTCAAAATGGCTATCCATCCCGATGACCCGCCGTATCCGATATTCGGTCTTCCCCGTATCATCACGTGTGAAGCTAACCTTGACCGCTTTTTAAAGCTGGTTGACAGTCCCGCAAACTGCCTTTGCCTCTGTACCGGAAGCCTTGGCTGCGCCGCTACCAACGACATCGTTAAGATGGTTAGAAAGTACGCGGAGATGGACAGAATCGCGTTTATGCATATCAGAAACGTCAAGCTTATGGACGACGGCTCCTTTGAGGAAAGAGCTCATCTATCCTCCTGCGGCTCGCTCGATATGCCCGCTATTGTCAAGGCGCTCGTTGATAACGGCTTTGACGGCTACGTCCGTCCCGACCACGGAAGAATGATCTGGGGCGAAACGGGTAAGCCCGGATACGGTCTTTTTGACCGCGCTCTCGGAGCAGCATATATTAACGGTCTTTTCGAGGCTTACGAGACTGAAATCAAGAAGTAATTTAACACGATAGAAAGCCGCCGTGGAATACCACGGCGGCTTTCTTAATTTAATAGTATTTTCTGCGTTTTCTGTGAATTATATACCTTACGGTAAAGCCTGCCGCAACGGCTACGACTATCACTACGCAGGTAATATACACGCCTACGTCGGCTACCGAACCGTCGTCTGTGCCAGAATCAATCTTCAGCTCCTCCCAAAGAGAGTTGACCATTTGAAGCGTCTCATCGTCAAAATTATGGTAGTATTCAAGATTATAGCCTTCGGGAAATTCGGGAGCAAGAATATCCATCGCTCCCTCGTAAACCGACTCCATATATTCTATATATTCGGTATTTTCGTTGACGAGCGTGTTGGGTGTGGCGTAGTACACGAACTCTGAGTTTGCCGAGCCTATCTCCTGCTCTAACATGAAATTGATATACATTTCAGCAATTTCGGGATTCGCGGCAGTTTTTGGTATACACATGGCGTCCGCAAAAATATTCGTGCCGCCCTCAGGATAGTAGAACGCAAGATTCGGGTTTTCCTCGTACATCGCAAGGAAATCTCCCGCGTAGTACGCAGCTATCCAAGCGCTCTCGGTCTCCATCTTATTGAATATCTCGTCCATGACGTACGCCTGAAGAAGCGGCTTCTGAGCTTTAAGCTCACCGAGCGCCTTTCTCCACGTTGCCTCGTCCGTAACGTTGACGCTGTCTCCGTTTTTGAACATAGCCGTACCAAACGCGTCGCGTGAATTGTTAAACTGGAGTATCTTGCCCGAATATTTTTCGTTCCACATAAGGTCCCAGCCGCCAATGTCCGCATCGTCCACGTATTTGGTATTATAAATGATACCGACTATTCCGACAAAATACGGAACGGTATATTGCTGTTCGGGATCGTAATATGGGTTAAGATAACCCGAGTCTACGTACTGAAAGTTAGGGATATTCGAGTAGTTTAGCGGACGGAGCATATCCTCCTCTATCATTCTCGCTATCATATAGTCGGACGGAACGACAACGTCATAGGACACCGCGCCCGTTTTGATTTTATTATACATGCTCTCGTTTGAGTCGAACATCATATAGTTGACCTCAACGTCAAGCCCCTGCTCCTTGCAGTATTCCTCAAAAGCGGCGTTTACGTCGAGGGAATCGTCGCTTCCGTCGGATATATATTCTCCCCAGTTATAGACGTTCAGAACAACCTTTTCGTTTTGCCCGCAGGAAATTGTAAATATAGCGAGCAACACAATGACAGTAACGGAAAGTAAAAGTAAAACCCTCTTTTTCATCAGCCCTTACCTCCGTTCTTTTCCTTACTGCTCTCCCCGCTTCTTCTGAGCTGTATAAGCAGCATAAGAAGGAAAATTATAGCCATCATAAGCGTAAACAGGGCGTATACGTCGGGCGTTACCTTCTTTTTGGTCATCGTATAAATATATATCGGCAGAGTCTGGAAATCTATGCCCGACGTAAAAAGGCTTATTACGAAGTCGTCAAGCGACATAGTAAACGCCATCATCGCTCCCGTAATGATTCCCGGAAGTATCTGGTGAAGCTCCACCTTGAAAAAGGCTTGAAGCTGCGTGCAGCCGAGGTCCATAGCGGCTTCCGGCAGATGCTTATCCATCTGGCGAAGCTTAGGCATTACCGAAAGGATAACGTACGGAAGGTTAAAGGTGGTATGGGCTATAAGCATAGTCCAAAACGAAAGACTGTTCGTTAAATGCAACATTCCGCCAACAAACACGAAAAGAAGCATCATAGAGATACCCGTAACTATTTCGGGATTCATCATCGGAACGTTAGTTAAGGAATTGACAGCGCCCTTTACGTACTTATTCTTCATTTTGTGCATACCCACTGCCGCAAGCGTACCGATAACGGTAGCGAGAGCCGCTGAGCATACGGCAAGAATAAGCGTATTACGCAATGCTACAAAGGCGTCCGCGTTTGAAAAAAGCTCTCCGTACCAACGCAAAGAAAATCCGCCGAAGCTACCCGTACTGTTGTCCTTATTGAATGAAAACAGCACAAGTATCATCATAGGAACGTAAAGGATACCGAAAATCAGTATCATAAAGGCTCTGGAAAGCGCTTTCATATGATAACACCTCCCTTATCGTCGTCATCGGAAAACTTATTCATAACCGTTACGGAAATAAGTATAAGTATCATCATAACAAGCGAAATAGCCGCGCCTACGTTTCTGGTGGCGGGGTTATTTATCTGTCTCTCTATGGTATCTCCGATAAGCTCCTTTGTGCCTCCGCCGAGCTTCTGGGATATATAGAACGTGCTTATAGACGGCACGAATACCATAGTAATTCCCGAAACTATTCCCGGAACGGAAAGCGGCAGCGTAACCTTGAAGTGAGCCGAAAGCCTGTTACAGCCAAGGTCGTACGCGGCTTCGATAAGTCTTGTGTCCTGCTTGGTCATTACCGAGTATATGGGAAGCACCATATACGGAAAGAAATCGTACACCATTCCGAAAATGACCGCGCCCGCAGTGCCGATTATATGAAGCTCAGGCAGACCGACGGCGCTCAAAAGTCCGTTTATGATACCACCGTCGTCAAGTATAGCCATAAGCGAGTAGGTTCTTATAAGCAAGTTCATCCACATAGGTATCATCAAAAGCATTATAAGTAACCCCTGTCTTTTCGCGGAGGCTCTCGATATGGCAAACGCGAGAGGATATCCGATTAAAAGACATATCGCGGTTGCGATAAGCGCGTAGCATACGCTCGTTAAGAACGTTCCCGCGTGCTGAGAAAGCGCCGCGATATTAGCAAAGGTGAAATCTCCCTTTATGTCGGTAAACGCATAGTATACAACGAATATAAGAGGAAGCACCACGAAAAGCGCAAGCCATACCATATGCGGAACCGCGGCTATCTCGGAGAATATCGGAAGCTTTACTCTTTTTCTTTCGGGAGGGGGAACGGCTTCTGCTATGTTTTTATTCATCCTCGCTCTCCTCCTCGGTATCCGAAATATGCTCAAACTCGTCTGAGAAGGTCGAATAGTCTCCGAACATACCGGAGTATTCGGACTTCTTCATAACGTGGATAGCGTCGGGTTCTATATAAACTCCGACCTCGGAATCAGGCTCAACGTAATCCGTTGCCTGTATCATCCACTTAAATCCCTTTATGTCGCAGATTATCTCGTAATAATCGCCCTTAAAGGTAAGCTGAGTGATTTTACCCCTGAGCATTCCCTTCTCAAGCGGAACTATATCTATGTCCTCGGGACGAACAACTATATCGACAGGCTCATTCTTATCAAAGCCCTTATCAAGACAGTCGAAAACGTGGCCCGCAAACTTTGCCTTATAATCGGAAAGCATAACTCCGTCAAGAATATTACTCTCGCCTATGAAGTCCGCAACGAATGCGTTTACAGGCTCGTTATATATGTCAGTCGGAGTGCCTATCTGCTGAATCCTTCCGTTTGCCATAACGACAACGGTATCGGACATAGACAGCGCCTCCTCCTGATCGTGCGTAACGAATATAAACGTTATTCCCGTCAGATGCTGAATATTTTTAAGCTCGTTCTGCATATCCTTACGGAGCTTTAAATCAAGCGCGCCGAGAGGCTCGTCAAGCAGCAGCACCTTAGGTCTGTTTACCAAAGCGCGCGCGATAGCGACTCTCTGCTGCTGACCGCCGGAGAGCTTTTCGGTGCTTCTTTTCTCAAAGCCGCTGAGGTTTACCATTTTAAGAGCTTCCTTTACTCTATCCGAAATCTCCTGCTCAGGACATTTCTTCTGGCGCAGACCGAACGCTATATTCTCATAAACGTTAAGATGGGGGAAAAGCGCGTATTTCTGAAAAACCGTATTAAGCTCACGCTTATACGGCGGTACGTCATTTATTCTTACACCGTCAAAATATACGTCTCCCGAATCGGGAGTCTCAAAGCCCGCTATTATGCGGAGCATAGTAGTTTTGCCGCAACCTGAGGGTCCGAGCAGGGTGACAAACTCGTTGTCGTGAATATCAAGACTGATTTCACTTAGCACCTGTTCACCGTTAAATTCCTTTGAAATAGCTTTAAGCTCAACTATTTTGTTTTTGTTCATTTTCTTCTCCTGTTTTTAAACGTAAATTTAAAGGGTTAATCTCCTGCGAGAAAAAAACACCGTGTAAATTATCAAGATGACAGATTACAGGTTAAAACAAATCGCGCAGGCTTTAGCGCAGAAAAGCGCGTAAAGGAATTAAGGGTAAAACTAAGGACATTCCTCCCTTACTATAAAGAAATTACAAATATTATAACAAAAACTTTCCATTATTGCAATAGTTTTTTCGAAATACTTTACAACTTTTTTCCCGGGAAATAAAAAAATTGACCCGTAACCGAGAATTCTCGGTTACGGGTGCTGTCTAAGGCAACATTACCAAAATATAATCAACCGCCACAGCCGCTATAACACAGACGACCACGGGACATTTGAAATACGCAAGCAGCGCCGCTACCGCGCCGCCCGCAAGCCCGTAATACGCCTTATCTCCAACGGAATTAAGTATACCGGGGAATATAAGCGCCGCCATCGCGGTATACGGAATAAGCCTCAAAAACTTCTCCGTCTTTTTTCCTATTTTTATCTTGCCGATTATAAACGACGGTAACATTCTGGGAACATATGTAACAAGCGCCATCAAAACGACAAGAAGCACTATTTCAAGTCTCATACCGCTTCCTCCGTTTCGGCAGGCAAGTTATCGCCGATTTCGGAGCTACGGGTTTTACCGTCGGCATTTTTATCTCCGTCAAGGTCAACGAAAAATACACCGACAAACGCACCCGCAAGTGTTGAAACGATAAGGCTGTACGATGGCTGTATAAAAACCGAAAGCAAGGTGTTTAGCGCCGCAGTTCCGACGACAAGAGCCAAAAGTCTCAGGTTTCTTTTAATACCCGGAACGATAAGACCTATAAACATCGCGTAAAGCGATATACCGAGACTCGCGGAAAGCGACTTTGGAAGCATATTGGCGGCAAGAGCGCCTATGGCCGTTCCCGCTACCCACGCAAGATAATGCGTTACGCCAAGCGAGGCGAAAAACCAGAATGAGCACCTCTTTTTTTCTGAGGTTATAACAGCAAAGGATTCATCGGTAACGAAAAATCCGAGAAAAAGTCGTTTAAAAACGCCGAGCCTCTCGGTTTTTTCAAATATACAGGTGCTCATTATCACGTGGCGTAGGTTCATCATAAAGGTCGCGAGAACTATCGCTACAAGGACAGCGCCCTGCTTATACATCTCTACCGCCATCATTTCGCTCGCGCCCGCAAATACGCAAACAGACATAAGAACGGTTTCAAGCGCATTTAAGCCCGCGCCCTTCGCCATTATCGCGTAAGCTATGCCTACGGGTATAAATCCGAGAACTATCGGGATTGCCGCCTTGGCGCCGTAAAGCATCTCAGCGCCGATACCGTTCTTATTACTCATTTTCGCGCCAGCCCTTTGCTACGTCAACCCATCTTTCGACCCTTCCAAGCCTGAAAAGCTCGTCGCAGGTCATCTTGACAGCCGAATGTGAGCTTCCCGCGGCAGGATAAAAGTAATCAAAGCGTTTAAGAGAGACGTCCGCATAAACCTTAACGCCCTCCTTAACCGCAAACGGACAGACTCCGCCCGGCGCGTGTCCTGTTTTTTCCTCCACCTCATCAAAGGCTATCATCTTAGCCTTTTCGAGAAACTCCTCTTTAAAGCGCTTATTATCTACCTTGGCTTCACCCGACATAACAATAAGCGCAACGCCCTCCGCCGTGTCAAAGGAAAGAGTTTTCGCTATTCTCTTTTCCTCGCAGCCTATCGCCTCAGCGGCAAGGGCAACCGTTGCCGTTTCCGCCTCGAATTCTATGACCTCTCGCTCAAAGCCGTTTTCCGCGAGATACTTCTTTACGTTTTCTACTGACATTTTTTACATCTTCCTTGCGCCGTGCTGTTTTTTGAATCTGGTTTCTGTAATGGGTGCGAAGCGCACACGCAGCTCCTGCGCAAGCTTATCGGCATATGAGCCCGGCTTACCCACAATACTCATTTTGGTAGCGCCCTCGAAAAGCCTACCGCCCACGAACTGTATAGTATCGGGCACATAAACCTCGGTAAGCTCCTTGCAGCCCTCAAAGCAGAAATTTCCAAGCTCGCAGCAGCCGTCGGGTATTTCTATCCTGCTAAGCTTAGCGCAGCCGTTAAAGCAGTAGTCTGAAAGCGACTCAACGCCCTCTCCTATAATTACCTCAGTAAGCGCCGAGCAACCCTTGAACGCCGCCTCTCCGACCTTTTTACAGCTTGACGGTATTACCACCCTTTCAAGACTGTAACATTCTCCGAATGCGTTATCCTCAATAGCCTCAACGCCCTCGGGAATAATAGCGGTCTTAATCGCGCTCAAATAGAACGTGAAAGACTTTATCACCTTAACTCCTGACGGGAGCGTTATTTCGGTAGCGGGACAGGATACAAACGCTTCCTTCTCTATTTCCGTTACCGATTCGGGTATTACTACTCTCTCGCAGTTCTTACTCTTTTTAAACGCAGCCTCGCCTATTTTGGTTACCCCGTCGGGAATAACGACCTCAACGGAAAGTCCGCTGTATCTTGCAAGCTCTCCGTTTCTGATATCAAAGTCGTTTTCCGTAAGCTCCCTTGCGTCAATGCTTCTGATGTTATCCTCAAGCAAATCTGCGTGCGTATAGGTTCTCTTTATGTACTCACAGTCCTCTTTAAACGGAAACAGCATTCTCTGTCGCATAGGCTCCATTGATATCTTTCCGTTATAGACCACCTTCATAAAGTAGCCTGAGCGCTCCATTTCGTAATTAACTCTGCCGTCTCCGTCGACCACAACGTCGGTAGAGGGAAGCTCCTTTAACCTTTTTGGGTCATCAAGCCCGAAATTAAGAGAATCAAGCAGCATATCTACCGCCTTAATGCTTGAAAAGTTTCCCTTTTCAAGAAGCCTTCTCTTTCCCTGAGTTTTAGCGAAAATGGTTATCAGACCGATTGCCGCGACGCAAGTCAGCGCGCCGATTATTATCAGGTTTACTATTGCTGACGTGTCGGAAAAGATAAAATATGAAATCGCCGTAAGCGCCGTACCGAACAGAAGCGGGATCATTACGGATAAAAAGATTATCGTATTAAGACGCTTATTTGCTCTTCTCTGTACCGCCGCTATCTTGGAAAGACATGCCGCGCAGTACCTACGCCTCAATATTCCGCAGACACTATCCACGTTTCGTGTATGGACGTCATCGTTATAGTTTTCTTTTAAAAGCTTGGCTTCCGTTACCCAGTAATCCTTTATAAAATCTGCCTTTTTCCCGCATTTGCAAAGAGAGGTTCTTTTTTCCACGTTAACTGTATTTTCGTTCAAAGCACTATTCATCAGCTTCTACCTCTGTGAGCGCATTCTGCTCATTTGCGTCTTTCTGACAGCAATCAAAGCTTATACCGTTTTCACGACAGAAATCGGTTATCTTTTCCGTAATTATCTCCTTTGTGTAAGCAAGCCACTCCTCTTTATCCCCGTTTGCATTAACGAGCCTTGCGAATTTATCTGTGTTTTTTACGTACCTCTTACCGTTTTCACCGTATTTTTCTTCACAGAAATCAAATATAGCCTGCTCTCTTTCCTCATCGGTAAGAATCGGTAGAACGTAAAACTTATCAGGCTCCTCAAAAAGCTCGGCAGCGAGCATTATCCTTGCGTATTCGGCAGGCGTATATTCTCTTGCCATAGAAACGCTTCCCCAGACTCTCGCTATACGGAAATAAACCTCTCTAAGCTCGAATACCTCGTTATTTTCCTTACGCATAAACTGCACGGCTCCTATCGGCTTACCGTTAACGTAATCCACAAGCATATCAAGAGAGGTTATTGGCGTCAGAACGTCGGACGCGGAATTATCATCATTTTCGTCATCCTCATCGTCAAAGCCTTCGTCAAGCTCCTCATCACCATCGGTATCAAGATCAGCTTCGTCATTTTCATTGAGCGACTCAAGTATCTCGTCCTCACTTACGACCTCTACATCGTCATCAAGATCAAGCTTTTCCTCGACCTCGGTACTCTCCTCTATTATATCAACAGCCTCGTTCTCAGCTTCTTTTTTCTTCTTTTTTCCAAACCAGAGCATAACGTTCCTCCGAAAACGCAAATAATTTTATTTTATTATATCATAATTTTCAAAAAATTCAATAGCTTTACAAAATATTTATAATCTCACAAAGCATCTATCTGCTCGCCTTACCGTGTGAAATATAAGACTAACACGCTTGGATACAAAAAACAAGTCTTTGTATCCTCATAACCAAACAGTGTGAATCTATGCATAATATCACAATTATTCACTATTATAGATTTGTTATAAACAATTTATATGTATAGTCATGTGTTTTTTACATATTTTTTTGGTATTCTTTTCGTTTCCAATCTTTTAATACTTATGCGGTATCAAAAACGCATAAAGTCCTTCATGTGTAAAAGCATCTTAAAAAAATTATTTTTTTTGATAGAACCACTTGAAAAAAATGTTGAAGTGTAGTAAAATATATTCTGTACTATGAACAAAACTAAAGACCGTATTCAAATGAAAGGGATAGTATGAAACGCATAGGCTTCGACAGCGATAAATATATATCGCTCCAATCTGAAAAGATACAGGAGCGTATAGATAGCTTCGGCGGTAAGCTCTACCTTGAGTTCGGCGGTAAGCTCTTTGACGACTACCACGCATCAAGAGTCCTGCCCGGATTTTGCCCCGACAGCAAAATAAAAATGCTTATGAGCATGAAGGAGAACGCAGAGACTATCATTGTTGTTTCCGCCTCATCTATTGAGCAGAATAAAATACGCGGCGACCTCGGTATCACCTACGATATGGATACTTTAAGGCTTATAGACGCCTTTGGCGCGGTAGGTATTACGGTAGGCGGCGTAGTTATCACGCAGTACGCCTCTCAAAGCTCTGTGGACAATTTTATCAAACGTCTTAATAACCTCGGAATAAAGGTCTACCGTCATTACCCCATAGACGGCTATCCGACTAATATCCCGAAGATTGTAAGTGATGAGGGCTTTGGAAGAAACGAGTACGTTGAGACCTCAAAGCCACTTGTCGTTGTTACGGCGCCGGGCCCCGGAAGCGGAAAGATGGCTACGTGTCTTTCGCAGCTTTACCACGACCAGAAGCGCGGTATCAAGGCGGGTTACGCTAAATTCGAGACCTTCCCCGTTTGGAATCTGCCCTTGAAGCACCCTGTTAACATGGCTTATGAGGCGGCAACCGTGGATTTGAACGACGTAAACATGATAGACCCCTTCTACCTTGATGCGACGGGCACGACATCGGTAAACTACAACAGAGATATCGAAATTTTCCCCGTATTAAAGGCTATCTTCGATAAGATTTACGGCGCGTGTCCTTACAAATCACCTACGGATATGGGTGTTAACATGGTCGGCCACTGTATTTTTGACGATGACGCGGTCTGCGAGGCGTCTAAAATGGAAATTGTACGGCGCTACTACGATACGCTTTGCCGCAAGCGCAACGGCTTAGCAGAGGCTGATGAAATATACAAGCTTGAGCTGATAATGAATCAGGTAAACGTAACCACCGAGTACAGAAAGGTTGTTAAGGCGGCGCTTGACAAGGCGGAAAGCACAGGAGCGCCTGCTGCCGCCATTGAGCTTCCCGACGGCACTTTGGTTACGGGAAAGACCTCAAAGCTTATGGGTCCTTCCGCCGCGGCGTTACTCAACGCGCTGAAAAAACTTGGCGGACTAAAGGACGACCTTTTGCTGCTTCCTCCCGTAGTTATCGAGCCTATACAGAAGCTGAAGATAGAAAACCTCGGTAACCACAACCCCCGTCTGCACGCTGACGAGATACTGATAGCGCTTTCAATATCGGCTACCACCAACCCAATAGCTGCCATAGCACTTGAACAGCTTCCGAGGCTCAAGGGCTGCGAGGCACACAACACGGTAATGGTCTCCGAGGTTGATAAAAACACCTATCGCAAGTTAGGTCTGAATCTTACCTGCGAGCCTGTTCACGCAACAAAAAAGCTTTATCACAAATAATTAGTAATATAAAAGAACGCACCCCGAAATGCCATTTTGAGCATTTCGGGGTTATTTTAATTTTTAATTATTAACATCTGTAACGCTTGATTGATATCTCAGCGATACCTTGCCGATTCAGAAGGAACCTTTCTTTTATTTTATGTTACACTCTCCAAGCCTCAGATAGAATTCTTTTTCATTTTCTATGTTTTTTAGCATATTATACTTTGTCTAAAAATAGATATAATAAAAAAAGGCGGTGTTTTGTTATGTGGAAAAAGGTTCGTCCCTATATCGTTTCTGTCGCAATAGCTCTCGGCGTTGGCGCGCTCGCTGCTTTCCTCACGCGTAACAGTATGGATATTTACAGCGAAATAGTTAATCCTCCGCTTGCTCCTCCCGGAATTCTGTTTCCTATTGTATGGAGCGTGCTATACGTACTTATGGGCGTCAGCTCGGCAAACGTTTACGTTAACCGTAATAAAGATTTCCGAACCGCGGGAAGCGCTCTTACCGTGTATGCGGTGAATCTTATTATGAACTTCACCTGGAGCATTATATTTTTCGGACTTAGGGCATTTTTAGGCGCTTTTATATGGCTCGTTATACTTCTTGCGGTAATAATTACAATGATTGTGTTTTTCAGAAAAATAAGCCCCTTAGCTGCTTATCTGCAAGTCCCCTACGCTCTTTGGGTAACATTTGCGGGATATCTGAATCTTGCTATCTGGATTTTGAACTGAGGCAGACATAAGCGATGGGGCAAAAACCTACATCAGCACCTTTTTTACTATTCACTTTTACCTATCGACAAGTTTCGTAATAGAAGCGTGAAGAAGTAAAAATCGACAAGCTTCTGACGAAGCTTGCCGATTTATGGGGTGGGTAATGGGAACTTGTTTTGCACCATATATACGCCAAAAATAACCTATATAGATACAATATATTGTGATTATCACTATTTGTCGGCACATTTTAGGCACAAACTATATCATAAAACGTCTTCAATTACATCATCAAGATGACAAAGACGCAAATCAAGCGAATTAAAAAGTCCTATGTAATGCTCAGCTAAAGCCCGGTCAAAAAACACATCTGGTACCGAGCGAACAAGCTCATTCTTACTCCATGCTTCCACTCCGTAAACGGTATGTTGTATTCCCTCCTCGTCTGTTATTCTATCCTCACGCATTCGATAGTCGCACTTCATCGTACTTCTCCTTTGGTTAATTTAGTTTCGCGGTACGAATTGTACCTCAAAAATGAGCGTTTGTCTACGGAATATAATACGGATTTTAAATTAATGACAAAAATCGACCCCTCTCGGAGTCGATTTTTTCTGTTTACGCGGCATACCCGCAATATTCCATCAAACGCAACTTTTCGTCCTTGCTAAGCCTTAAACGGTTAACGTAAGCCTTTACCTGCGCCTCGCCGTTCTTGCACTTGTAACCGAGATAACCCATAATCAGATACTTCTCGGCGGCGCTCATGCGAAGCGACTCAACGTACTTTTCTATCTTCGCCTTGCGGCTTCCCGCGATTGCGTTACCCTTGCGGTCCTTGTCAGCCTCTATACCGCTTGCGATAGCATATATGATAGCAAGCTTTTCAATATCTATGGCCTCGGCAAAGAGAACGTTCTTACTTTCAAGGTCCACGCCGAGCGCCTCCTCAAGAGCGAGATTGTAATAAGTATCGTAAAGGAACTTGATTGCCTTCGCCTGCGCCGCTTCCTCAGCGTTACGGTAGAGCTGAAGCTTGACTAAATCTGAAGCTCCCTCTCCCGCCGCAGAATAAAGCTCCTTGAAGCGCTTCTGCTGCTTCTTGGTAAGCGCTACCTCCTCGCCGTCGTATGTAACACTGTCGCCAACCGAGCGAGGCAGAACAGAGTAGCCCTCTCCTGCAAGCTTGTTTATCTGTGAACGTAAAGCCTTGTCCGTAACACCGCCTATATTCTCATCAAGAATAAGACCAGTTATGGTGTCGATCATATCCTCGTCGCCCTTCTCAATAGCCTTCTGAAGATCGGCGTTGTAGCTTTGCTTGTAGAAAAGGTTGTCAACGTTATATCCTGCCTCCGGAGAAAAGCGCCTAATCAATCCTGTTACAAAATTATAACCATTTCTTACCGGGATACCAAGCACCTGACCGGCAGAGTATAACGTATTTTTAATTGATGAAGCTACCTCTTGCTTTGTTACGGTTTCCCCCTTCATAGCTGACACCGCAAGATCCATTGATTTTTTGCTCGCTATAAGAACGTCGTTAATCGTTGAAATCATAAAGTTGTCAAGCTCATATCCATCGCTGAAATACGAATATACGTCGCGCAGTAAAGGCAATCCGCCAAGCATATTTCCGAGGAAGTCAGCGCCGATATTCTTTGCCTCCTCATCAGGCTCGTCATCCTTATTGTATAGCCAACGGAATCCCCATGCAAGAAGCGCCATAAATATCGCCTGCGACACTATAACCGATGAGCTTCTTACCAGCTGACCGTTCGCTTTTTTAAGCTCGCTTTCGAGAGCCTTAATCTCCGCTTCGTCAGTGCTATTTTTTATTTGACGCTTCAAAACACTGACCTTACCAATGGAATCAAGCCATCTCGCCATCGTTTTCATACTATCAGCGGAAAACATCGTGAATGAACGGGCGAATACTCCGCCTCTCATAGCGTCGGAACGCTCGGTAACAAACGTATTCTGCTGTGTTTCAAGAATAACCTTGGAGAGAAGCTTTCCGGCTTCCACCTTGTTTTCCTCGGTACCAAGCTTTAGGCCGCTATCCTTTTCAACCTGAATCTGACAAGCGTTGAATAGCGCGCAGACCACTCGTCTGTCAACAAATCCAATGCCTTTCATAAGGAAGTCGCCCACTTTTCCGGTCTTATCAATTACACCTTGCGCCTTTGCGGCAACGTTATCCGTATTACGCAGCTCGGCAATAGGGCAATATTTATCAACCTCATGCGCAATTTCAGAGCTTACAAAGCCCTTTATGCCTCTTGCAAGTGATGTGAAATCAAGAATATTACACGCCGCTATAAGAGAAGATAGCTGTGAAAACAAGGTCTTAGGATTAGCGCCTAACTGATATTTAGCGTAACCGGTACGCAAAAACTCAACCATGTCATATATAAACCGCTGCTCTGCTTTTTCTCCGCTCGGCATTCCCTGTAAATCCTTTGAAAGCTTGTCCATCATGCGAAGAAGCTCACGATAATGATCCCCACCCTCTTCAATCATAGTTTTTAAAGTTTTGGGATTATGCACGTTGTTGCCGACGTTGATATTCATAAGCATTGATACGTTTTCAGCAACGATAGCGTAATGCTTGTAGAGAAGCTGGTTGCGAATATGCCTCATTACTACGACGTCTATTGGTTCAATAAGAAGCGAGCCTCTTGCGCCCTCAACGACGTTCTTATTTGATGATAGATGCGCTACTCTATCCCCCTCGTAATTGCTTGTTGATACCGTTTTCTTGATTTGTGCATGCACAGTCGGAAAATAGTATTCACCATCCTCACTTACAAGACTAAATCCCTTCATCTGTTTATCAGTTTCTATCTTCCAATTTCGGCATTCCTCGTTGAGTATCTTCTCGAACATCTGTATGTACTGCCTGTCCGATTCAGAAAACATCTCCCAAAGCTCGTTTTCAGCCGCCTTACAAGCAGCCTCTACTGCTCTGCGCCTGTTTTTCTTGCTTTTCTTGTTTATTGGGTCAGGTTTTTCTATAAGACCTTTATCCTTCTTTACGTCGTTGTTCTTACCCTCACGCCACTCGTAACCGCTGTCAGCAAGTCCCTGCTGTGATTTGCGTGTTTTAAGACTGCAATAAAGTGTCATTGCGATTTCAATCGGGATTTTTTGTCCTCTGAAGCTTACGGTATCGTTACTAAGATGCTCTCCCCACTTTTTGTGAGCTTGATGCCATTCTCTGTAAGAGCGAAGCGTGTTCATCATATCGACCTCAATATTAACTCCCGCTTTTCGCATTGCTTCAAAGCACCATGTAAAGAATCCTTTGTCATCATATCCGTCCGCACATCTGAAAAGGCATGCCGGCTCACCGAAAGCGCGCAAATATTTATTTAAAAAAGCGGTCGAAACAAATGTTTTATTCTTGTACGCTTTATACATAATATCAACCATCTGTTTCGCATACTTTTCAGCCTCAACCCACTTTCCGTCAATGAATACTCTCTTATACTTTTCAGCAACATTCAGGAAATGCGAGCCAATCTTATCAAGCTTTTTAAGCTCATCAAGATTAAGTGCCCCATTTCCCTCGCAGATTTCCTCAAGGAACGCCGCAATATCCTCATCGTAAACGATCTGACCGTCCTCAATTTCAGCCTCGTTGTTTTCTGTTTTCTTGAATAACATTTTGTTATCAGGCGAGTTATACCACTCCTTGACGGTCAATAGCGATTTACGTATACCGCCCGTTACCTCTCGCGCGTTTCGTAAATCGTTGTAAATCCTACTAAAAATCGCCTTTAAGGTTTCCCCTTTATATTCTGAGGCGCTAAAGAAACGACCGTTTTTCCAATTGTTGAAATTATCTGCCTCTCTTAATAAACTTGCGTAACAGATTTCTTTTTCTTCCGCTTCGGTTCGCTGCGGCTTATTTTTATAAGAATATGAGTGCTGAATTTTTTTCAAACTTTTTTTACTTGAACTATTGACAATTCCAGAATTATTGGGTATACTATTATTAGAAACAGAATCGTCATGCGGAGAGATATTGGAGCTTTTGCTCCCTCCGGTATTCGTTCTGTTTCTTTTTGTATACTTTTCATAGTATTCGGATTGATATTTTGCTTCGCTAACACCAATCATATTTTTAAACTGTATTGCATCACGACTTTTCGATACTGTTGCAATTATTATCGCTCGTCCACCTTGAATTTTTTTACTTAAACAAATTCTTGTGCTACCGCTACTAAATTTAATTGCATAAATTAATTCATCATAAGTAAGAAAATATTTTGGTATATTTTTGAAATCACTTGCTGTTAAATCAATATCTCCATCCTTTTTTCGAACAATATGTTCAGAGTGCGAATGCTTAATATCATACGGAACCAATTCAAAATAATAATCTTTTACTATAATTGAATTCTTCGAATAAGTAGCAACATCATTAGCTAATCTCTCGAACACTCTACCATATGAAACTATAGGTAAATCTTTGTTGCCGTTTATTGCCTGTTCAATATATTCAATCGTTTCACTCTCGCTTTTTAATATAATGTTTTTTCCCTGTTCAATAGCAACTCGCTTAGACTTATTTTGTCGCGTACCCGCTTTTAGGTATTCATCTAAATCATTGTCGTTTAATTTGATATCTTTCCAACTTGTTACATCAGGCGCATACTCCTGCTCTTCCCCCTCACTCAACTTTTGCAAATGCGAATCATCAGCAAACACCACACCGTCCTGATCTATATCAGGGCGTTTGTTTTTTCTTTCCTCGGGTGTAAGCTTCAAGCGGTCTGCTACGTCATAAGCCTCAATTTCACCGGCAGTATTTTGATATTTTTCCCAAGACTCTCGGCGTATCGTTTCCATATTTTCCGCTAATTCAGAATCATATCCTATGTATTCATTTACAAGCTCGAACAGTCCTTCTTCCTTCATCTCGGTTTCTATCTCTTCAATATCGTTAAAATAATCCTCTCCTTCGTCTGGGTGCTTAAGAAGGTATTCGTACTCTTTAGTTATTCCTGAACCGTACTCTCCGAACTCTCTTGCGATTCTACGTAGAATATATTCTTTCTTGCCTGACGCAACCTGTAAATTTCGGGTTTGCTCCTTTAACATCTTTTGTTGATTCACATTGTAATTTCCACCTCTGGCAAAACCCTCAATTTGCTGTATCGCATGCTGAATTTCGTGTATCAAAAGCTTTTCCAATTTATTATCGGAAGCTGATACCAGATTTGCCGGGATTGCTATCAAATTATTTCCGTAATTGTAGTAACCTTTCTCATTTAAATTAGAATCCAACTTAAACTTTACGTCCCTCAGCTGAGGATACGCCTTAAACAGCTCGTCGTGCTTTATAACCTCTCCGAGCGTTGTTTCGATATCTACCTCGGCGCCGAGAAATTCCATCTTACTGTCATCTATCTCATACCGCCAAAGCTTGTCATAGCTCCTAAACCACCCGGTCTTTTTCCTTATATCCTCACTTGTAGCGCCCTGCGCTTCAAGCTCCTCGGCTTGCGCCAATAACCCCTTGTCAGCTGTTTTCGAATGATCGCCTGCGTAGGAGTGCTGAATTTTTTTGGATTTTTTAACTTCAAGTGTTGACTTTTTCGGATTTTGTGATATACTATTATTAGAAGATGTGTTTTGGAGGTGGTTACCTACGGGCCCACCCACACCGTTATTGGTGGGCACATCTTCTTTTTTGTTTGTGATTGAATAAATATGATTTACGCCATCGTTTTTAGCTGTACCAACGTTTAACCATATTGGAAATTCATCTTGACCATATTTTACATTTACATGATAATAATGGAAATCCACAAATTTATCATGCACCACGTTATATTCACTATGATCATAATGTGCATTTTCAATAATAGTACTTAAATTTCCAAGCTGCGCAGCACGGACTTTATTGGCTTTATGAGACAATTCTTTGGCATCACTATTGTCCATAATAGCTTTTCTGCCATCGCTTAATGTAAATGTATGACCTTTGAATTTATCTATAAGATACAACCTTATAACATCGTATTTGCTACGTGTTGAATTAGCAATAAGACTGTTCAACTCCTCGTTGTCTTCTATCTCAACGATTGGTGAGTTTTCTTGGCCACTGGTGTACGACGCCTGTACCTCTTTTTCCTCATCTTCAAGGTCGCTTTGAATATATTTTGCAAGGTCTACATTTCCGGACTGCTCAGCCGCCTGCAAGAACAGCTTTTCAGCTTTCCTGAGTCTAAGGTATTTCTCTCTTGACTCCTTGCTTTCCAGCGACTTTATCGCCGCCTTCATATCCTTTATCTTGCCGATGAGCTTCCTTGCCGCATTTTCATCAAGACGGACTATCTTGTCTATAAATTCCTCGGTTCCAAGCTCCCCAGCTATAAGATTTGCGCCGCGTTCACTTGTAAACTCCTCATATTTCATTTTCTCTTCAAGCGTTAGAGCTTCCTTGCTCTCCTGTTTTTTGAGAATTTTATTAATTTCATCCCTGGTAACACCGTAGTCACCCTCGGCAGCAAAAAATTTACCCTCTGCACGTGTTTTAAGCGACTCATCACCTTCAAGAAGCTCGGTGAGCGTAGTATGAGCCTTGGTTCCCTCAACGCTATGACCGTATTCATGTATCGAGGTGTTTGAAAAATCTCCGCTTTCAAGCACGTCTGAGCGAATATATATCCTCTGACCGTGCTTATCCTTCACAATAACTCCTTTATACTTGGCGTTCTTATCTACCACAGTAAGCGAAACGTGATTAGCGCTGCGTTTATTAAGAGAATTAAGCATTTTCTTTAGCTTAGTGTAGTGCTTTTTGCCGTTTTCGCTAAGCTCGCCGTTAAAAACGTCTGCATTGGTGCCATCCTTTGCGTTAAGAATATCTATATCCTCTTTGATAAGGTCCTCGCTGCCGTCAAGATCAGGCGTATAATACTCGGTGTTATACTCGGTTTCCGATACCCTTGAGGGTTTTAAGCTTCCGTCCTCGTTAAAAGTACCGGAAAGCTTATATCTTTCAATATACTCTGCTCTCTTTTCGGGAGAAGCCTTTTTCAGTACAGCCTCTATCTGCTTTTCATTCGCTTCAATAGACTTTTTATATTCGGCCCTCTCCTCTTTGGTGAGAGCCTTTTTCGCGTTCCTTACATCACGCTTTTTGGAAACATCAGCTATACTCTCCTTGCTCGCCTGAATATCTCCGTTATAGCCCTTGCCCTTAGTGATGTTGCCAACCGTAGCGCCAAAGGCAACGGAAGTAAGAGCGCCTATCTTACCGGCTTCAAGAACTCTATCCTTAAATTCAGGATCACTATACTCCGAAAACGCGTCTCTGCCCTTGTAAATACTCTTGCGAGCCGGGTTGGTAACCTCGGATACCATTTCCTCAAAACCTTCGTTTACGGCGTTTCTTGCGGTCTCTTTAAGTACGCGCTTTACACCCTGATCCGCAACCTCCTTCGCGCCCTTGCCAAATATGGACTTACCGATGAACGCATCAGCAGGACCGGGAAGCAACTTTTCCGTTGCAATCTCCGTCGCGCCCGAGGCTAAACCGTAAAGCACACCCTCTCCGTAACCGGCGCCATCGTTGAACGCTTCCTCCATACCCGTACCGGCAGCAGAAGCGCCGAGCGCGAGCGTTCCTGCGTTCTTGACCGCCCACTTTCCCGCAGCTTTTGCAGCGGCAGAAACAGCCGCCTTTGCGCCAGTGGAAGCAGCCACTGAGCCTGCGGTAGTCGCTGCGCTTGCTCCTAAGCTTGTGCCGCCCGTAGCGATAGCGATAAGAACCGTCGGAAGCATTTGACCTACACCCTGAGCAACCTGCTCAATAGTCTGACCTACCTTGCTATCATTCGTGTAAGAATACTTATCTAAATCCTTAAATATTCCCAAGTCGTAAATACCGGATTCGTCATAGTATTTTGTTGCCCAATCCTCAGCAATAAAATCCTGCACGTTATCACGGAAATCATCACTGAATATTCCGCCTACCGCGCCTACGAGCGAAGCGCCAAGGTCAACTACACCCTCAACAGCCTTACCTGCGCCCTTAGAAATATTTTTCTGAATATCGTACCACGTACCAAAAGCCCTGAGAAACGGATTTGCGTTCTTGTATTTATCCTCGTTCTTTTTCCCAGACGTCTGGGAATTAGCGGCAGCTCTCGCTGCCGCCGCCCTTGTATATACAGGCTTTGATGCCCTTTGTGCTTGCATCTGAGCAAGCACGCGGCGATCCGCCGCTGTTAATTTGTATGTAGACATATTCTATACCGCCTCATTTTTAAACTGTTGCATTATAGATTTTTCCATCATTACCAAGGCCATAGTTTAAATAATGCTTAAGAGTGTTGTAAAGCTTTCTGTTTTCATCAGATGAACCCCTGCTTCTCAATTTATAAACTACTCCCTCCTGCTTCAAATATATTTCGCCATAGTAAGCAAATGCTGTGCCATCATGAATATTTTCTTTGGCATAACTAATAACATCATTTGTTTCAGACACTGCTCCACCAGATTTAAGATAGATATCCTTTTTTTCCGCTCCATTGGTTATCTCGATTCTTATCGCATCTCCTTCATCAAGATCATCGTAATGAGTTAATTTAGCTCTATAATGAGGCGTGTTCTTTGTTACCTCCTCTATATCATCTTTAAGGGTTTTCGCACGCTTTTCTAATTTTTCATACAGTTTGCTATCCTTATTTTGATACTGTGCAAGAATATCATCAATCTCCTTAACACTCGCAGCCATTTCTAAATCCTCGAGCGCGGTGTCATAGGCTATATTATTTTTAAGGTTTTTCGTATAATTTTCTAAATTATTATACAGTTCGGGATCCATATTTTGATGCTGTGCAAGAATATTATCGATCTCCTCAACACTCGTAGCCAATTTAAGCTCTTGGATCGCTGAGTCATAGTCAGCCCGAGATTTAAAGGCCTCGTTCTCAAGTACAGTATTAACCCCCGTATTCGCCTGCTCCCATACAGAATTCTTATTCTGCTGATAGACGGATTCAAGAGCGCTCAGCCCGTCATTATAGCTCTTTGCCGCGTCGCTTACTGACTTCTGATACTGATTTTGAAGCTTTAAATATGCGTCCTCACTTGCGCCCGTACCGTAAAGCCCCTGCTTTACAAGCTGCTGTGGAAGGTACTTTTGCATACGCTGAAGCGTTACGTCGGCGGCTATTTCAGCCTCTCTTTTATTGTCCGCAAGCGTCTGCTTCCCTTTACCGTACTCACTGTCAAGTCTTTGGTTTTCAAGATAAGCCCGATAAAGCGTCTGACCTATCTGATAATCGGTATCGCTCATTTCGTTAGTTTTTTCCGGTGCAATATACTTGCCGTCCTGACCCATTCCAATACCGTACAGCTTGGCCCACTTGTCGTAATCAGTTCCTACGTAACCTTGGTTAGCCATTTTTTTCACCTCTTTCTACGTGATTTTTAAACATTTGCAGATAGTTGACCTTCTGAATTATCTGCCCTCTGTAATTTCCTATGATAAAGCCCTGCGCCGAGAGCATTTTCATCACTCCCGTTACTATGTAGATAGTTACCTGAAGCAGTCGCCACAGAAGCGCCGCCGGGCTGAAATTGACAAGCTGGTCTACCGTATAATAACCGAAAATAAGCGCGGTAAGCAGCTTTTTAAATACGTCCGACGCAAGCGCCTTTCTTTCATATCCCGCCTCGCTGTCGCCGAAATAAAAGGGATCGTCGGGATGAACACTGTCAGAGGTCAGCGTGCTTGCCGAAAGCGGAGTCAGCCTGAGCATAAGCGCTTTTTTATAAGCCCTTGCCTTGCGCCTCGCTTTTTTAAGCTCCTGCTTACTTTGGGTATCGGGCAAGGTGTAGCCCTTCCCCTGCCCATCCGAGTCAAAATAATCGTCGTATTTCATTTCCATAGCGGCAAGTATCTTGGTGCGCTGAAGCTTTAACGCCTCCTCATTTTTTGATCTGCACCAGCCGTCAAGCAGATGAATATGAGGTGAAATAGCCTCAACAGCTTCGCCGTGAACGGACTTGGTGTTTAAAAACAGCTCGTTTCTTTTACCGTTGTTAATTCCCTGCATACCGAGAATACTGTCAATGAGGATTCCCACTATAAAACCGAGAGCGCTCTCAATGATGATTTCCCGTACCGTTCGCCCGGTCTTGCTTATTGTCAGCAAACCGACAAGCACGAAGGCGCCGGCAACGAACATAACGGAAATATACCCTGAAAACTTAACGAAAAAGTCCTTTTTCTTCATACTCTTCCTCCGTTATACCTTTTAATAACCTCCTCGACCTGCTTAGCCGTTGCGTTTGCGGTCTTTCCAATCTTGATGTCCTCGTCAAGCTTCTTTATGTACCAGCGCAAACAGATAATGTCAATAGCCTCGCCGAGCAGATACATACCGAGAAGCAGCGCAAGGTCTTGAAGAATCGCGGAAAGCAAAACGGAGAGAAGAAACGCTATAAGCGGGCCGACAATACCCTTCGGAGCGCTGAGTCTTCCGATAGCTTTAAGAAACAGAAGCGCAAGCACGATTGTACCGCCCACCGTTAGCTTGACCGTCTCAGCGACAGTTGCCGTATATTTGTCGAAATTAATAGCAAACGTTACCGCAAGAGGCGCGGCGGAAATGAGAAAGGAAACGAGGTACAGAGCATAAAGCTTAATTTTCTGCTTTGTCATCGTCCATCACCTCGCAGATGAGCTTAGCGTAACCGTTACGCACAAGCTCAGAGTTGTTACAAAAGGCAATACGCATAGCCCTTTTTATAGTGCCGAATTCGTTTCTCATAGCCTCGACCTGAGCCTTAGCCGCCTCGTTATCTGCGAGCAAAGCGGCGTTTGTAGCCTTAAGCTCGGTAATAAGCTCGTCCACCTTGCCGGCGGTCTGAGCGCTGCTCTCGCTTACACTGTCAACGTTCTTTTTAGCGCTGACGAACTGCGCCGCGGCGTTAAGAATAGTTTTAAGACTGGGATTTACCCCTATGTATACGGTCATTAATATGACCACGGTGTCAAAAGCAGTCGGTATTACCTCTGTTTTCACGTACTCGGCAACCTCAGCGCCGCCCATACCTGAAACAAGCACCATGTAAACACCGAGACCAGCGCCGGCGCCAAGCACGAGCGCAATCAGCATGACCGCTAAAATCGTTCTTTTTTTCATTTACATCCTTCCTCCCAATTATAAAGACTGACGGTAAGCTTTTCTCTCGTCAGCGGAGGTATCCTCTATCTCCGTCCAACCGTCAGCGCTTTCAACGTCTTTGCAACGTGTCGTAACGCTTCCGTCAGTTAAAACCTTACCCTTGTCCGCAATAAGACGGATAAGCTCGGTGTATTCACATTCGGGCTTGTTAGGACTTACGGTTATACCGCCGTCCTCTCTTTTAAATCTGTATAATGGAATATTCATTTATTTATACCTCGCTGTTATAATGAATTGTTGCATTTTCCGCTCCCCACGGTGCTCCATCTACTTCGCCTTCTGACCAAGGAACATAGATATCGGTAAGGTTAGGACAATATGCGAAAGTACCCTCAAGCAGTTCATTAGGATTAATAGTAGTAGGCGTTCCTTTAAAAGTTACTGTTTTAAGATTTGGACAACCTAAAAAGACACCATTTCCAATGTAAGATACATTTTCGGGAATAACCACACTTGTTGCCCCTATCTCCTGAAAAGCATAGTTCCCAATGAATGTAACACTATCGGGCAAAATCAAATCACCCGATATAGGACAACCCATAAAAGCGCCCTCTCCAATATCCGTAATACTATTGCCTATAAAGACAACTGTTGTAAGACTATAACAGTTACCAAACGCATAATTTCCAATATTTGTAACACCATCAAGGATAATGACACTTGTGATGTCCCCACCACCAGAAATATAGTCCCAAGTACCGAAAGCATTATCGCCTATGCGTATAACGGGTTCACCATTACATTTTGAGGGAATTATGATATCTGTTACAGTGGTATCGTTTAGACCTGTTATTTCATACCCTCCGTCGATTTTAGCAAAGTTCAAATAAGTAATAATTTCAACGGTCTCACCGCCACCGACTTCAATAAGGTTAACCTCTCTTGCCATATCCAAAACGGTAAGTTTATCTGTTATACCTGTCTTTGCACGGATAACGTTAGCAAGAGCCGTGAGGTCTGATTTCTTTTGAAGTGAGTACCCGTCTAATACTGAAAAGTCTACAGCCATCAGTAAGCACCTCCTGCCGTTGAGGTTAACTTGTTGATAAGTGCTTGCAGCTTATCGTCTACATAACTTTTTGGAACAGCACAGTCTGGAAGTAACACACTTTCATCTGTCGGTACGACTAGGTTGCCACCCGTAGTACGGACAGGTATAGAACCTCCACCAACATTAGCGCGATTAGACACTTTATAGAGTACTGTTTTGTTATCCCATGTTTGTACATAAACTCCCGACAACCCCTTTAAATCGTCAGAAGGTATAATGTTGAGTTTTTCAGAAAGTGCGTTGTTGACTGCCTCGGTTGTAGGCGGCGTCATGAGCTGGGTCCCCGTAGCTTTCGCAATGTCCGTAGTCCAAGTCGGATTAAGAAGATTTGAGGCTGGAATATGTAACGTTTCGCCGTTCCTCAACGTTAGAACAAGTGTCTCACCGTCAAATATTCCACTTTTAACTATTGACTCAATCGGTAAATCAATAGTCATTGATTTACTGTTACTGAGCGTTTTAAATGTTATTTCGCCAGTGTCTTCATCATACATCGGTATACCGATAGCCTCAGAATTTACCTCGTTAATAGCGCGCTGTATATCGCTAGACGTCGCCGCACCCACCTCGTTTGCCGTGTATGTAGGCTTAGCGTCCGCCTTTGCCCAATCGGAAATATCGTTTTTCTGTAAAGCATTCTCTACTTGTGTCAGAAGAGTATCGGTAAAATCGTTGGTCGACAATCCTTTACCTTCTTCCTTGTCAACTTTGTTTTTTTCTACCTCACCGATATATCCTATAACGGTTTGGTTCTCCGGCACATCGCCGAGCTTGCTGTTTATTGCGTCTGCTGCTTTATTTATTTTACACTCAACCGAGCCTTCGGTAAATGCGTCGCCGTTAAGCGTTTTAATAGCCTCCTCATTAGAATTCGCCTTGCTTTGTACCGCGCCGAACCCTGCATTCGCCTGATTGATAACCTTATCGATTAAATCAATAACTGAGTATTTGGGTTTATTCGAATTTGGTTCATTCTGATTTCCTTCAGCCGATTTTTCTTTATCGGTATCCGACTCCCCTCCAACAATCGGCTCATAGAGCGCCTGTTTTATATTTATTGCCCTATACCCCATCTCGCTTGGATTATGCGGAAAGTTCGCAACAGTTTTATTTTTAATTTCCTCCCTATACTCCTCAATATCGATTGATATAGGAGCATTCGTATTCGTTGTATCTGCCATTTATCTTCTCCTTTCTTAATGCGTTCCCCGATGCCGACCGTTATATATGTACGTCGCCTTGAAATTGCAAACGGCGCAGTCGGTATTAGTATCACTTATAAATTTAAACATAACGTAGTTGAAATGGCGTTCCTTAACCTTGACTGTATATGAGCTTGTGAAACCTGAATCAAATGAAAAATCGTCAAAATCGAAATTTTCAAAGCTAAACGCGCCGCTTCGCGCTCCAAGAAGCCGCTGTACGTTCTTTGTTTCATACCCGAAGCTTATCCTTCCTCTTATCCTGGGGTCGAGCGTAACCGACATTGAAAGCAAGGTCTTGCTAATATCCGTCGCTCCGAGTGAAAACACAGGAGTATACCAGCTTGAAACGACGTTTTTATAGCAATATACCTTCATAGTAAGCGAAGATGGCGCCACGCCTTTGTAAAGCTCGTCTACGATGTTTCCGATCGCCTCGCCGCCCTCGGTTAAGCTGACCTTAAAGGTGCATTTATCTGGATCGTGCTTTGTTATATAGAGCTTATCTTCATATCCTGCAAGAGTTATCTCGTCACCGTCGCAAATATCGCAGTCTATATCTCCGCTGTAAATTATGCAAGCTTTGTCAGCTGTTATCTGCCCCGAAACCGTTTCATCATACGTCCTATCCGTAAAGTCTCCGTCAAAGACGCATATCTTACCGTCAGCGGTACCGAAATAAAGCTCGCCGCCAATGATAGCGAATACCCTTGCGGGAATATTATCCCAGACCCACCATTCATAATTAAAGGAATTATCTATATCGTTGCTTAAATAGCTTTTAAAGCGAGGGTCCGCAACGTAGCATATACCGTCGCCCGTGGAAAGATAATACCTGTTTTTATAAACGATACCAACAGAATCTGAAAGCTTGCCGTTGCGAAGCGCCGTGTTTATAAACCTGTCGCGCTCCCTGAAATACCTGTCGTTGTTGTTAAGGTTTTCGGGAATAACGATACCGAAAAGCCCATTTTCTGATAGCATGATATCATCACCGGCAAGATTGGCGGTACAGTACGTACTTATACAAGACTCCCCAACACTGCCGTCAACAGGTGTAAAAGTAACGTCTGTGGCGCCGTTATCGTCAACCTCTGTTGCCTTACGGTAATATACCGTAGGCTCGTTACCAAAGCCCTCTTTAAAGGTAGCAAGTGTACTGTCAGAAAGCCTTAAATAACCCGTTATCGCCGCGTCGTCGCTGCCCATCTCGGCACGTTTATCGGTAGGAAAATACGTAAAGTCTTCAAAATCTGAATGGAAATCAACGTTAGGGAAATTAGGGTTCCCGGATAAAAATAATCTATCCGCGCGCCCGTATGCGCCGAATAAAGCGCCAAACTTACATTTAGTTATCCAATTTGAGCTTTCGGTATCTTCGGCAACCGCATCAAACTCAACGGTAATTATTCCTTTGGACTGTGAACCCATATCTTCATTAAAAACCGATTTATTGATGGTAAATCTATTATATTTACCAGACTCATTCTTATAGATGCCACCAACTATTATGGGAGTCTTTATTAATTTTGTAGTTGTTGTTTGATACCAATAATAATCTAAAACCGTAGCTTTACAAGCTGGACATTTAATATCCATATAGCTAGTTTTTGTAATTAATTTACCCTCGATCGATTCATCATAACTATCTTTCGTTCCCAAATTAACGACATTATTTTTATTAATTTTAAATTCAAAGGGCATGTTATGTTCATCTCTACATTCCAAACTATAACATTTAACTTCCACTTCTTTTTCATTATCATCTGTTGTAGTATCATTTTCATCCTTACTCGGACTATACTGGTAACCCTTTATAGTATTTTCTTCAAAATCGAAATCTAATTCAATATCATTAAATATTATTTTATTTATCCTCTCAGCTACTGTGTCCGTAAAAAAAGTATACTCAGATTTTAAAAACTCCTGATTAAAATGATTTTTTCGTTTTCTCGTAAGAATATTAATCTTATCCTTAGTTTCTCCTGTGCCGAATTCGCCTGCTTGCTTATCTATAATCGTCGTCGGAACGTAAACGTCGGTGTCAACCACTCGTTTAAGCTCATAACTATCTCCCTCATTCCACGTACCGTAAACAAGATAATCCCCGCAGCCGATAATATAAAGCCTCTCGCGCTGCCGAAAAAACTGCACCCTTTGATTTAGAAGACCGAGCGTACCGTCTTTATTATAAATTGGAGTTTTGTTACCGTTTTTCACCTCATAAAACGTCGTACCGGCATAAACGATAAGCACCTCGTAAGTGCCGTTCTTATATTCATAAATGCCGTTTATTTGATTACAAGTACAAGGGTCTTTACAAGTACAAGTTTTATTTATCTTAAGCTCCTGCCGCCACCCCGGTCTTTTATGATTAACGCCGTTATCGTTTATAAGATTTCTCATATACGATGCCCTTGCGGAATTTACAAGCAAAGGCGAGGATGAAAGGTCCACGCCCCCAAAATTTTCAATAACGAGCTGCTGTCTGTTATAGCTCATACCGCCTCACCCCATTCCGAATACAGACTGTACCGCGCCGTAGGTCGAGCGAAAGTCTATAAGCTCGTTTATTCCCTGGTCAAATAAGCTTCTCGCCCTCGTTGCTTCCTCCGGATCTTCCTCGCAGTAAAGCTCACTCTTGATAAAATACGGAATAAGCTCCGCTATTCTGTCAGGAATACCAATTGTAGAAAGCTCAGTGTCATCTTCATACTCCCGACTGATTTTCGGACGGTAAAACACGGTGTAGGTATCCCCCTTATGAAGCCTTGAAAGCATTATTTTATCGCCCTCGCGGCTGTAAGGACAAGTAGGATAATATTCTCCGTAAACGCTCTTAAACGATACCCTGTCAACGTCAAGGAAATCCTCTACCTTTTCGCTCATATCCACCGTTACGCCGTCGTATGTTGTCCCGTCGCCCGTAATAACGAAGGACTTAGGCGGAAGAACGCCTCTGCGCTCAAGTACACCAAACGCTCGTTTTATCGAGCCGGGCATATTAATGAGGTAGTCGCGGTACGCCTCGCCGTACTTCATATCCGTTAGGTCTGAAGAGTTATAATCGTCGTCGTAAGCCGCAAACATAAGCTTCAGCGCTTCTACTTTTATTTCTCCAATTTTCATAATAACCTCCTAACAAAAGGCGGAGCCGCATTATTTCACGGCTCCGCCTTGCATTACTTACGGTTAAAACCGTTATTCAGTTATATACGCTACCTTAAGCATACTTAATTATCCGTACCGTTTTGATTTTCGTTAGAATTATCCGTACCGTTTTGATTTTCGTTAGAATTATCCGCAGTATATTTAACGTTAATGTTAAGAATCTCTTGCGGACGGATAACCTTTGCGTCGTAGAGCGAATAACCCTTAACAGCGTCAGCAAAATGTCTTTCAGGACGGTAAGCCTCGGTTTTGGTAAAGGGATTTACGAAAGCGAGTGCGCGCTTGGTGCGAATCATAATGTTATCAATCGCGCCGGTATAATGACCGTTTGCATCCTTAGCGATTTCGCCGTCAGCATTTGTGGTACAAACGTTGTTGGACATCTTAATGGTAACGTTGCCGTACATACCGACCTTGCCGTTCTTCATAATCTCGCTGTTGTTGGTATTTCTGTCAATGTAGGCAGAACGGAACAGCGTGTAGAAACGTGGAGAAACGGTAACGACGATTTCAGTGTTCTGCTTAACGTCATTTTCGTAAAGCCTCTGAATAGCGTCGTCGAGAACCTTGAGAACGTAGATACCGCTGTCGGTCTTTTCCGCTGTAACGAGCGCTGCTTCATCATAAAGAGACGGAACCTTTTCGTCAACGGCAAAGGAAGCGATATATCTGTCGATAACGTTTGCAATTCCCTCAGAGGTCTCAGCGGAAAGCGAATCCATAAGCGCCGGAACAGCCTGCGCCTTGTCGATATCACCTACCATATAGTTGAAGTAAGCCATCTGGTTTACAGTGAGCATGTCGTCGGTACCTTCAAGCTCCTGGGGCTCTCCAATATCTGAGTTAGCCAAGCTTCTGTTGATGGTATTTATCTGAGGCGTAGCCGCGCCAAGAATATGTACGGTATCACCGGGGCCCTTAACGTCGCCCTCGTACTGACGGTTGCAGTCCTCCGCAAAAACACAGAGTCTTTCAAGATTTCTAAGTATGGACTCATTCCATACCTCAGGTATAAAATTTGCGTATGCCATGATTTTTTAATCTCCTTTTCATTTTGAATTGTTCGGTAAGTCATCTTACCATTTAGTCATAGAACGTCTTATAGCGTCATAATTCTCGTGAATCTGCTTAGCGTTCATAGCCTTTACCTCGTCGCGTGTAAAGTGCTTTTCAGAGCTTTCTCCCGCGCTTGAAAGCGCGCCGGGAGAAGCCTTAGCGTTGGCGAGCGTCTGCGCGGCTTTATTTTCTGCTAAGCGGCGCTGACGGTCAACAAATCCGAGGTAGCCCTCGTAGACCTGTTTAAGAGATTTTCTGCCAAGCTTACCGTCGGCGTAATCATTGAAGGCTTCGTCTTTTACAAGCTCATCAATATTAACGTCGGGATAAGCGTCAGTAAGCTCACTAAGGTCCTTTTGCATGCGCTCGTTTGCGTCCTGCTCACGAGCCTTTTCAGCGGCAGCCTCACGTTCACGTTCCTTGCGATGCTTTGCGAAATCAGAAAGCGGATCACCGCCGTTCTTTTTAATTTCCTGCATTTCGAGGAACTCAGCAACGTCGTGGCTGTCCTTCATTTCCTCCTCGGTAAAGGGATTTATCCCGCCAAGAGCGCGGATAATAGCCTTTTCCTCGGCTTCTTTAATTGCCTTCGCCTGTTCAGCCTCACGGCGTCGGCGGGCGTATTCGGAGCTTTTCTCACCCTTGGGAGCTGACTTTTCTCCTTCGGCGGCCTGACCTTTGGAAATTTTAGCCTCGCTTCCCTTATCGGCGGAAGTATTGTCAGAAAAATTAGCCTCGCTTGCGGTCTCCGTTCCCGCACTCGATACGTTGTCGGTACCAGCGATTTCACCGACTGCGGCAGAAGCGTTCGCTTCACCGCTTGTTTGCGCTGTATTTTTAGTCTCGTCCATCTCTGAACTCCTTTCAAACTCGGATTTTTCCGCTATTCCTGCGAATATGATATGAAGCTTTTGCGGCGCAAAAGTAACCGCAATTCTTCATTATTCATCATTCAGCACACCCTCGTGCTGTGCAATATGCTGAGCAAACGCCGTTGCGTCCTCAGTTACCTCGTTTATCTTCGCCTGATCGGCAAGAATCTGACCGTTTGCCGCCTGTATCTGCTGATTTGCCAGCTGGAGCTTACCGCGAGCCTCGGCGTAAAGATTTGCTATCACCTGATTTAAGCGGTTATTTTCCTGAATAAGAGAAACCACCCTGTCAACCGTACCCTTTTGCTGCTCAATTACCTGCTGAGCCTGTCCGAGCTGCTGCTCGTACTGAGCTATCTGCTGCTGCATCATAAGCATAGCGGACTGCTCCTTTTCTTCAATAGCTCGGAGAAGCTCGCTCTTATTGGATATAGCGTCAGATGGGAAAGCGTTTATATAGCCCTTAGCGTCAAGCGCGCCCGCCTTGAACAGCACGTCGAGCAGATTAATATCTCCCGCCGTGGAGCTCTGCGTGCCCTTGGTCGTTTCAACCACAACGTCAAAATCCACGTTCTGAAACGCCTCTCCGTTAAACTCACCTATCATAACCTGCTCATTTTCGCCCGCGCCGTCAGTGTAGGTAAACTCCTTACCCTGATAAAAGAGCTTAAAGAACTGAGCAAGCACTCTGCCCTGCTTCTCCTTGACCTGCCAGAAGGTATTACGAAGGTCCTCAATAGGCATCTGAGCCTGAGATTGCAGCTGAGCGATAGCGGCGCCGGACATATTGGCACCGATAGCCTCGCCTGTCATGACCTCAGTGGCGCCGGAGACGTTTCTCGTCATCTGCATTATAGCGTCAACGATAGCCATAGGCTGAGATTGAAGCTGCTGCTCCTGCATCTTCCTTATTCCGTTACCGGTCTTAGAGTAATCGGTAAGCGTCTGACCGGGCTCGTTAGTTATGGTCTGAGAGCCAAGCGCGCCGGGAAGAACGATGTACTTACCCCAAGCAAGCTGCTGATTGTTGTAAAGCGTCATAGCGACGTGGAAGTTTATCGCCTTCTGGTTAGGAATAAGCCCCTCAACCTCGCTTAGACCGTAAATGGACTTTTCGCGCTTCTCGTAATTTCCGACTACAATAGGATAAAGATGAGCTCTTACCTTGTCGGTAATAAGCGGCTCGCCCTCGTGATTATCGGGTAAAGCGTTGTTTGGAGCGTCTATACCAAGCTCACGCCTTGCCGCCTCAATATCGGGAGCGATAGGAAACGGAGCATTGATAACAGCGCCCTTTACAGCCTTTTCGCAGTACACCTCGCCGCCCTTGCGGAAATAGCGGGTAAGCACAGTACAGAGCTTACTGCCCTCCTGCTCGATAACGGTGTAGCGGTCGTTTGCCTCATCGCACCTTATAAGCTCAGGAGCAACACCCTTGTCAGCCTTAGCGCGAACACTGTCAACGTTTTCGCGGCTGATAATCATTATCCATTCCTGCTTCTGCTCATCGGTCTGCGTAGGATCGGCAAAGAGAATATCAAGCGCGTGAATTATCTCGCAGCGAAGCGCGCCTTCCTTCATTCCGTCCTTACCGCGAGCCTCGCTGTCCCAATAATAGTGGTAGAAATAACAGCCCTTCTTAACTCCGTCGCTTATAGCGTCGGAATCAAGCTTTGATTGCCCTATTTCCTTCTGTATGTACTCTGCGAAGCGGTTAAAGGTATCAACGTCAACGCTTTCGTCCTCCGCTTGATATACTATCTTAACGGGCGTTGACAGAATAGCCGCTTTTTTGCTGCGGCATATCATCTTGATGATATTGATTACGGGACGGGGCATATTCTTGGTCAGCTTCGTGGGAGCAGGCCACTGCCGCCCTTCGTAGAAATCCACGAACTGAGGAATCCTCTTGCGAAGTCCCGTGTTGCCGAGATAAGCCACGCCGTCCTCGTAGAGCTTCCAGAGCGATGTCACATCGTTTACATTTTCCTGATTGTTCACTGCTCTTCCTTACCTCCGTTCAAATACTCATCAAGTATCTGCGCCACTGTAACGGCGTCCTCTTTTTTCTGCTCGTAAGCCATCACGCCATTTTTTAAATCAGTAATCATACGTCCGACCTCGCAAACGTTTTCCTGAGTTTCCTTTACGCAAAGATAAAGCCTTGTCTGAGCCGATCCGGATTCTGTACCGTACCTTTCAAGCCTTGCCATAATCTCCGCAAGGCTCCTGTCAAACGAATTCACCTTTTCGGTAAGTCCGTTTAACGCGCCTTCCTGCTTCCTTATCTCCGCAAGCAGGTCAACACAAAGCTCAAAAGCCTTGTCGGCAGAGCTCTTTTTCCTTTTAAAAATCATAACTTCAACCTCACTTCTTCAATTACCTCTTACTATTTACCTCAAAAATCGTCCCAGCTCATAAATGCTCCGCCGCCTTCCCCAAACGTCTGGGAATTTGCGTAATAATCCGAATCGGTTTCGGTGTCTTCCTTAAAATTGCGCTTAATGAAATCGTCCTCGGGCGTCTCAGGCTTTATGTAGACAGTTGACTGCTGCCCGGCAACGTAATGAGCGATAGCAAGGGAAAGCACAAGGTCGTCATGCTGACCGTCTATTGCCTCCTGCCTGCCGTTTTGCTTCTTGACGAAGGTGGACATTTCTTTAAGCGTAGGAATATCAGATTCAATATGAGGATTATCACGGAACTTGGCAACAAGCTCACCGAGAATAACCCGCCGCGTCTGTGTATCGGTGCGGAAGCCTATGTCAAGAATCTTTTCATCGTGTACTCCGTCAAGCTTTTCCCGAAGATAAACGTTTAAGTAGCCGTATTTACGGTGAATTATCCTCATAGGCTCACGGGAATAGTTAATTTCAATGCCGATAAGCGCGTCGTGGTAATATTTTGCCAGACAAAGCACCTGCTCGGCGTACAGGTCCTCGTCAATAAATTGCTTATGTAAGGTAGCGACAGTCTGCCCGGTGATAGCGTTTACCACCTTAGCCGCGAAATAGTCCTGACCGGAATCAGCGGTATCGCCTCCGATAGCATAAGGAGCAAGACCTACTGTATTTCCTCGGTTATCCTTCTTAATTTCAGGCTCACGGTGAATACGGATATATCCGTCCTTACACTCAACGAAATTAACGTTGGTAAGCTCCCACTGCTCGCCGACCTTTTGACCGGCGCTGTCAATAACGTCAGAGCAAACGCTCTTATATTCAAACCTACCCACCTTGACGGGCGACAGGTCCGAGCACTCGACCATTCTCTGATTTAGTTTTTCGATGTCGAAAACACAGTCGCCCGAAAAGATAAAGGCTTCCTCAGGAGTAATCGGATACTCCTGCCTTATAGTGCTCTTGTCAAGATAGCTGTCATATTTCTTTGCGTACCAAGCGACCTGCTCCCTGTCGCAGCCGCGCTCGTAAAGCAGCTTAATTCGCTCACTAAGCCACGTATCAGCCTTTTCGATGTACTCATACTCGGTTGAGCGATACTCAGGAGAGCGCCACCACTCGTAAAAGAGATTAACGCAGGCGCCGCTGTCCCATAGGTCCTTAGCCTGATTAAAGCCGTTAGCGGTAGTCTCGTAAACGACTATTGCGTCAGCCGTGATAGCTTCACCGATACCGGCCTGTAAATCAGCAAGGTCGCAATCATAGAAAGCAACCTCGGAGAAATGCACGAAATTAAGCGTTCGGCTTCGGCCTGCCTCACTCGTTGCCGTGGCAATACGCCAGGAGGAATTCAACTTGTCGAAGAACATCTCGTTTCGGGAGTTAAACTTTTCAGAGGGCTTCAAAATTTTGGGTAAACGGTCGTAAACGGTACGCGCCTTATCGTTAAAGATAGCAACCGTGTTATCGCTTCGGTCAGCCATAGTAAAGCCTGAAAAATTCTTTCTTACGATAGCGAATGAAAGCTGAATAGCCGTAATAACCGAGGTAAAGCCCTGCTGTCTGCCTTTAAGCACGAAAAACGGCTTGCCGGAGCCTCTCGTTTCAAGCTGACTGATAAAATCGGCTTGAACGTCGTTGAAGAAAAACGGAACTGTATCGCGCTTTTTGTCAACGATGTAAAAGGCTATTGGTATAAGAAGGTAAGGCTTTGCTATTATCTCAGCCCTTAGGGAAGGCGTAGACAGTATCTTGTCGGCGGCAGCCGCCACAAGCTGGCGGTCAAACTCAATATCGTGCTTTTCATTCCACCGAGCCATGCGCTTAGCTATAATATCAGCGCAGGTAATTTCCTTTTGCATATATTACAGCTCCTCAAATTTACGCACCGCCACCTCGCCGCCGTGTATCGTAGTCGGTTGATTAAGCGCAAGCGCATGCTTGTCGAACATAGTGCCCATAACGGTACCGAGCTTGCCGATATCGTCAAGCTTTAAATCAGTTATCCTCTTAACAAGCACCCTTCTCTGTGCGTCTGAAAGCTCATCATCAGACATACACTCAACCTCGTCAAGAAGCCTGTCAAGCTCCGCTTCTTCTTTTTCCGCGCGGTCAAGACGCCTGTTAATAAGCCTCTGCGCCCTCATCACAATGTCCCAAGCGCCTGAGATAAATTCTTCCTTTTTCTGCTGCCGAAGTTTGCCGAAATCCTCGTCATTTTCAGCCTCCTGCTGCCAAGTAACGATAGTAGACCTCGGAAGTCCAAGCTCACGTGCCACAGCGGACACATTTGTGTTCACAGCGAGCAGAGCAAGCGCCTTTTCTTTTATTTCCTGCGGGTATTTCTTACCCTGCGCCATAAAATTACACCCTTTCTTTATAGTAAAATCCCGGCGTAGCCTGACCTACCGGGATAAGCATACAGTAAACACCGCCATCAGGAGCCAATATCTACCGTCACACGGAGGCAAGAAAACCGTGTGAACCACGCCTTTGGAGACAGTGATCGGATTTGAACCGATATACCGCAGCCGGACCCACACAAGCTGCGTCGCATTTCCTCGGCACAAGGCTCGCCGTCGCGCACACTGTCGAATTTAACGAACTTTTCGTTCTCTAAATTCATCATATCACAAACAAAACCACATTTGACCACACACTTTTCCAAAAAACAGCTTAAAAACCACATTTGACCACACACTTTTACAGCGGCAACGAAAAAAGCAGGCAAAACGCCTGCTTTAACTTATTCGATTATCCCCGCAAGCTCCTCGATAATATGCTTCATGCGGTTTTCTATTCCCCTCTCAGTGTATCCGATACGCCCGCCAAGCTCGGAATAAACCTTGCCGCCTATGTACCCCTCTCGCACGATTATCTGATCCAGCTCGTTAAGAGACGCTATCGCACTCTCGTACTTCTTTTCAATCACTGTGATCTCGTTTATCTTTCGCTCGATATCCCTTTCCCGTACCTCGATGTGCCCTTTAAGATTTTCAATTCTGGTAAGCGTTTCCCTTGTGGACTCTCTAAGCTCTAAAAATTTTAAATGCTGCTTGTCCTTTTTTACTGTCTCAATAAGCGACTCAATATTCTTCCGCCCGTACTTAATACGTCTTAGATCCATCTTAACCGTTTTGATGTCCATCATTTTCCCCTCTCATATTTCCTTAATCCTTATTCCGTGAACGTATAACATCAATTTTCTTTTGATAATGTAATCATCGGTCTTAACGCCCTTTGTGTCCTCAACGACAAAGCAGCGGCGCCGATTGTCGTAGTAATAAAAATCCGCTTTGTACCGAACCGCCCTTTCAACGACTCGGCCTGCGCTGTCTCTCTGAACCGGGATAAGCTCAAAGCTCTTTTGAAGCTCTAAATCACGTATCTCCCCGGCAAGCCTGAGCGCCATAAGCTCCCCGTACCGCCGAGCTTCCCTCTCGGAATCAAACGTAATCCCGTCAACAACAATCTTCTTTGAGTGATATTTGCTCTCAGTTTCTCCCCTAAGCCCCAGCTCCCGAAGCAGCTTCTCCGCTTCCTTACCTCGATATACCATTTCAGTCCCCCTTTCCTGTTGCCGTTGCCGCTTCCTCACAGCTCATAAACGGTGTCGAAATACCGCACTTGGTACACTCACAGTAATAGCTCACCTTCTCGTAATACTCGCCGTCCTCGTCGATCGCTTCGGAATAATGCGGAATAATCGCCGCCTTGCCGCCGCAAACACACCGTCTTAAATTAACAACAACGCCCATTGAAGCCCTCCTTTACGGCAAATCAACATTGACTATAATAGCCTTAGTAAACTCCCTATCAGCTACCTCGTCCAGATAAGCATTTACTTTTTTCTCGGCTTCAAGATTCTTTTCAAACTCCTCTTTGGTATGCCGACCTACACTAACAGCATAATCCGTTATACAAGGATTGTAGCCGAAGCGCTCCTCAAGCTCCTCGTCGTTTATCTCATAGTACCGCTCTTTGAAATCGTCGCGGTCATCATATATTCGCTCGTCGTACTCGGCATATTCACCGACACAAACACTCCCGAACACACCGAGCCATCTACCGCTGTCCTCTGCAACAACATCACAGTCAACCATACAGATGATCGGTAAAGTCGGATTTTCCTTTATAAGTTTCAAAAGCTCCTCGTTGTTCTTCCTCTGCTTTGCTTCATCAAATGTAACTACTCCCATTTAACTTTCCTTTCCCCCAGATGTCTGGGAATTTAACTTTCAACAATAACACCAACACTCTGACCGCAACGTCCGCAACAGAGCATAGTGCCGGTCTTAAAAACGTCCTGCTTTTCGTATGTACCGATAGGGCGTTTTTTTTCGACGTCAAAAACAAGCTTGCTGCACCTTTCGCACCGATATTCATATCCCTTAACACCTTGCCGAAGCGTAACCTCTCTTGGCACACCCTTGCGCCAATGAATCTGCTTAGCCATTATTCCCACCGCCTATTACAACCTCGCCGTTATCGCCGATAATCTTTCCGTCATCATAGTCAAGGATAACTCCGTCATCACCAATTATTTCAGTCTTGAAAAGAGCCGCGTCGATATTCACCTTATCCCTTGTAACCTTCTCCTCATCAGCTTTCCATGAAAGCTTAACGGCGTAATAGTCAAGTGTAAGAGCCGAATCCTCAGTGATTGCTATTATAAAGTATAACGCCTCACACTCGCTGAGACCGCTGCGTTCAATCGGGATAACCGACCACATAACGTCCTTTTCCCCGTATCGCTCATCCGAGGCTATCTCAAGCTTGGCCCATTCAAGCGGCGTCTTGTAAATAACCGATGACACCTGAGCATTTTCAGGCGAATCCTGAGCATTATCATCACTTGCGTTAACCGCAACACAGCCGGCCAATACAAGCAACGCCGCTATAATCAAAATAATACCTATAACCTTTTTCATTTTTCTGCTCCCTCACTTTCAAATTTTTCTTTCAGCGCGTTAATATCCTCTCGGACCGAAAAGAAGCACTCCGGAATCTCCTCCGGCTCCATCTGCTCCTCTATGTAGTCAAGCGAGGAGTATATCTCCTTGAATATCTCCCTCACGGTGTTGGCTTTGATAGTATCGGCTCGTTTGCACTCAATCTTATAAAGTGTTTCAAGCCGTGTAAAACTCCGCACCGCTTCTTCGGTTGCCGTTTTTAGCCTCTCGTTCTCTTGGGTGAGATTTTTTACTGCCTTTATATCGGTTTCTCGATGGCATTCAAGGTGTGTTATTTCCGCTTGCAATCTCTCATTCTCTTCGGTGAGTTCCTTGATCTTTTCCTCGGCATCGTGTAGTTTGCAACTTTCAAGGTGGAGCGTTCCCGCGTACCCGTTTTCGCATTCTTTAAGGCGGTTTTCAAGCTGGAATATCTGCTCGTCCTGCGACTTGATAAGTGCGAGGACTTCCTTTTTCAAAACATCGTTGCAATATGCCGTCCTCATATATGGACATTTTTCGCATTCCGTGCCTATGCCTACGGTGCAACACTCCAAAGCCTTAATTATCTGTTCCTTTTCCATTTTCTGTTCTCCTGTTCCAAGCGTTAATTGCCGTTTTTTTATTACAATATTCCATATAGGCATTACATTTAGTGCATTTAACAAAGTGTCGTTGCTTCCGCTTGCGAGTGCTATATTTAATATTGTCAAATGCTCTATTGCCGCAAAACGGACACGGCTTCAACTCTCTATTTTCCATTTTCGCTCCTTTCCTCATCGGGATAACTGAATTTATGGCTTTTCTCGTCATACTCGGCTATGGGTAAATCCATAACCGATGTATACTTTTTAGCAGCTTCATTTATCTTGCCGATAATATCAGCGTTTTCATTGAGCTGCGCCACACTACCGGCGTTCAATCCTGTTTCCTTGTCAGTTAAAATTGCGTAATAACTATTGCTTTCGATATAGAATATCCTGCCACCCGTTTCGATTTCCTTGCCGATATACTTTACTCGACACTCTTTATTGCGTTTTCGGTCAAGCATTCGCTTCCAAAAAGGTGTTTGCCATTCCTTATCGTTATGGTAATCTTCGAAGTTCTCGCATTCACCGTCCTCGTCAAGCGAGATACAAGCACATCCGCATTCACTTCCGTTCGCAAGAAACTTGCAATCATCTCTCCAACATAAAACTCGTGTCATTCCCCACCCTCGCTTTCCTCTGGCTTACGCATTGTTTGCATAACATAAGCAGTAAGTTTATCCATATTTAAAAACTCGCGCATTTTGTGTCCTTGGTAAAGGCTTTCCATTACTTTATCAACCTCGCTCTGAATGGTTGTTTCTATAAGGGAATTTATTTCGGAAACATAGCCTGCAAGGACTTTCTTTGCCGCTTCCTTTACTTTGTTCTTATATTCTTCCATATAGAAGTAACTGCCACTTCTCATAGGTTTGAGTTCTTCTTTGATTACTTCCTCAACAACAACCTTAATTGCAGTGTCCTGCTTCCATTCTACGATTTTAGGATGAAGACCGTCTTTGATTTCTTTCCTTACAAAATCCCTAAACTCGCTACCCCAAGACATCTTATGAAGAAACTCTCTAACGACTTCTTCCTTGAATATATCGGTAAATACTATACCGTCATTTTCTTCAGTAAAATATTCAGATAATGAGCTGTTTTCTATGTCAATTTCAAATTTCATTTGTCCTTCTCGCTTTCGTATTTCTTTTTGATATTTTCTTTCGCCTTATTCAAGGCTACAACAATAGCACTTGCACAGTAGTAATCTTGGTGAGGATAGAGGTCAATTTTGGCTTTCTCCCAAATATTTATCTCTTTATCAATGATTTCCTCAACTTCCGCAAAAATCTCCCTCGCAACATCGGAAGCCTTGCGGTAGCCTTTTCCATACAAGTGCGTTGCTATCCGCATAAAATGAGTATCATCGCGATCTGCTCCGTGTACCGCCGCAAAGGCGAGGTCTATTACGTCAATAGCAGTCTTAGGTTCAAAAATATCTCTCGCTAACTGTTTGATTTCCTCAATCTGATTTTCCACCGCACTCACGCTCCTTTCCGTCCGTCAAGATTCGGGATAAACTGAAAGCACCACGCCTCATCGTGAATAAGTTCAAGATTTCCGTCCTCGTTTATGACAAGAACACCTATAAATTTAGGCTTGATATTTATTGCTTTCTCTATTTCCTCTGGAAAGTTATCTCCATAGTCCAAAAAATCTAACGACAATGCATTTAAAACCCTGCCGTTATGTACGACTTTGTAACGGCTTAAATCTACATCTCGCATTATTCCACCTCCATAACATAGCACCAGCTCTGCGGCGCCTTAATTTTCTGTGTACAACCGACGACCTTTGACTCCGAGATAAATGTGTGCGTCTGCCAAAGAGCAAATTTGCACTCCTGACAGTCATTTACCGGGCAAGGTCGCTTAAACTCCTTCAGCTCCCTCGGCTTGTCGTATATCTTCAGCGCCGAGATGTGCCAAGCCCAGCCGGAACATCTACCGCCCTCTCTGTAAAGGTAATTAAAAAGCTCCAAGTTAGTAAGACAAGTCCTCAAAAAAGCCGTGTTTTCAAGATGCTTTTCTCCGTGATCGTCAACCCTTGCGGCTATATAGGTCATTCTGTCGCAAATAAAATGCCCTATGACCTTTTTTCTGCGTCTGCTCTCGTATATGTAGACCTTAAACGGTACGGAAACACTCGGTCTTGTTTTCCGTACCTCATCTTCCTTTTCATACACCGGCAGACCGTCTTTAAAGAAAAGCACGTTGCATATCTTGTCAACCCACTCAGGCTGTACGCTTAATAATACTGATATCATGATATCAACCGTCATCCTCCCTACAATCATCAAAGTACTTACAGAAAAGACAACAGCTGCGGCACATCTTTCGCCGGGACTTGAATACCCAATGTAAAAATCTTTTTAGCATTATCCCTTCCTCCCGTTCTTCTCACCTATCCTTGCTAACCACAGATCAGCGGCCTTCTGCCAATCCGGAAGGCAATCCCAGCCTCTTTTAGCATTATAAGCGACAAACTTTTGCGCCTCGCTAAACGTCATGCTCATACTGTCAAAGCAAGGATCACTATTTTCAAAATATACCGCCACCTTTGCTGTTGTAGGCGGAGACTTATCCATAGCCTCGCCTTCACTCTCACGCGCATGCGCGCTTTCAGTGGTAGTAGTAGTTATTTCCTTTCTCTTTCCGTTTTTACTTTCCACATTTACTTTACTTTCCGTATTTTTGCCGACATTTTCCCCATTATTGTCAACATTAACCGAGTTATTGCTAACAATAACCCAATTTTTAGGCGCAGAAATAAGAAGGTACCGACCGTCAATTGTGAACAAATTGCGACGCTCCGTCATTTTCGCATACCGCTTTTGTATGCCCGATGACGTAAGCACCCCATATTTTTTATACAACCGACGGTCAAAGATACCGTACTCAGTACACCGATTTATCACCTCGTCCACAAAATTGACACCCTTATTAATGCTCTGAGCGAACATCAATTTTACGGTGCGAGGAAAGGCGCAGTAGTAGCCTTTGTCGCCGTAGATTCGTTGCCACAGCTTAATGACAGTCGCAAAGCCGTCCAGCCCGAATTCAGCCTCGATGTACTTTATTTCATCGTCCATTTGGCAATCAAGGGAGAAATAGTCGACACCGTCTTTAAGCGGTCTCGCCATATTAGACTCCTTTCACTCTTCACTTGCGAAGCTTTCTGCGGCAGCAGTTAAAAGCTTCGCTACCGCCCCCGAAAGCTTAGCCTTCACCTCATCGGGCGCGCTTTCCACCCTCTCGGTGATTTTTGTTAGAAGCTCGCTCACCTGCTCGATAAGCACCGATACCACCTTGACAGTATCATCGGAAGCCGCGATAAGCTTCTGCTTCATCTCAGCAATACGCTTCTCCGCTTCGGCTTCAGCCTCGGCGCGAACGTCCTTGACCGTCTCCATACCCTCTAAGCGAACCTGCTCCAGCTCCTGCTCGTGCTTCTTTTGAACCTCTGCAATAGCCTCAGCTTTAATTCTCTCAATGTCCTCGGCGCTTACCTCTGCCGCAGGCGAAGCCTTTTTAAGCTCGTCCAGCTCCTTCTGAAGCTCCTTTAACTGAGCCTTTCCCGCCTTCTCCGCAGCCTTGACAGCCTTTTCTTTATCACTTTCAGCTTTTTTTAAGGCTTCCTCAAGACCTTGTATATTTGCCTGCAGGCGCTTACCTGCTTCCTCAGCGGCATTTTTAGCCTTCTCCGCACTATCAGCCGCGCTCTTTGCCGACATAGCCTCAAGTTCCGCTCTGCCCTTTGCACCGATAAGCTCTACTATCTCATCGTCCTGCGCCTCTAACTTCTCCTCAAGCGCTCTTTTTTCCTTAACGAGAGCCTTGACCTCACGCGCCGACATACCGGCAAGGTCGTTTCCCTCGGCAAGCCGAGCCCTCTCAGCCTTCGGGAGCTTAAAGACCTCAACCATACGGGAGTAATCAAGGCCCGCGAACAGCTCCGCCTGAGTCTTACCGGTAAGCATGTCCACCTGACCGTCGGAAAGCTCCCTGTAAATGCGCATAAAATTCTGCGCCGTAGAATCAGAGTAAGCAACGTTGGTTTCAAGCCAAGCACCCCACTCACCGCGCGGAACGGTCTCCTTCGCCTCGCAAAGCAAACGTCCTATCTCATAAACACCGCTTACGACCTGACCGCCGAGCGTCTGAATAATAGCCGCGGTCTGCGCTTTTATAACGTTTATCTCAGCGGCAATAACCTCAGGGCTTCTCCCGGTCGCAGTGGCAACTGCCGTTCCCGAAACGTCTGGGATTATCTCCACAGCTTCTATAAGCCCCTCTCCGTCCATTTCGATTATGTTTTCCATATCTTCTCCTATTCTTATTTAATAGCAATATTTAACTGTTTATTCATCGTATTTAACGCATTTATGTATTTCAGCCATTGATTCGCAAACACAACAACGTCCTCGCTCGGATCACTGTTCTTATAACCTCTGTTCTGCTGGATTTTGTCGTTCTTATATTCAAGCGTGTAGTACGGCGTATTCGGCTCTGAAAGCTTCCGAATAAAAAATATGTTCGTCTTTCCCTTGGCGACATCATTAGCATACCGGGCAACACAGTGATCAAGCGACTTACCCTCCGCTATAAGCTCATTCTGATCGGCGCATGGACGGATAATAAGTCCGGCACCCTCATCGGTGTAAGCATAGCTTTTTAGGTAATCCGCACGTCTTATAATAGCCGCATTAGTTATCTCGTCCGACTTTTCAGCAATCATTTTAACCTTCTCGTCATGAGCAAAGCGCAGGTCTTTTGGGAACTGAAGAGATGGCGGCACCTCACCGTAGAGCATTTCGAGCGCTTCCCAATAGTCCATAAGATACCTTGCGTCAATCCTTATCCCATATCGCTTATGTAAATGACGGTCAAGGTAATTAAGTGTTCTTTCAACGGGCAAACGGTATCTTGATAACAGCTCGCTTACCTCGCTTATTTTCGCCGTTTGCGCCGCCTGGAGCTGTACCGAAGTAAGTCGTACCCCATAGGCTTTCTTTACGTCGCGGTAGAATTTAAGCGCATCAAAATCAAATTGCCTACCTACCCACATTTCAGTTTTCTCTAAACCGAGCATGCGATGAGGCTTTACCTCCTCTGTTCCGATGTAATAAGAAGCTCTCGATACCTCACACTTTTCTTTTTGAACGTACCAACCGTAATGAACGGTACATTTTTCTATAACATCAGTAACTATCCTTTGACAGCCTTGGCGCACGAGATTCTCTATCTGAGGATATTTGCACCACATACGAAGATACTGTACGGGATAGCTCTCATTGCAGGTATCTACGTAGACGTCAAGCGCGCTGTTACAGGCGTCAGTAGACTCAACGGTTTTGGGAGAATCGACAAAAATGTGCATTCGGTCAAACGAGCTGAATTTATCCTCATAGGTATACCTCGGCTGCCACCTTGCGTAAAAGGTAATAGCATTGCTATAATTATGCTGACACCCGGCAAAGCGTACGACTGTCTTGTCTATCACCGCCACTCCCTGCATTTTGTCAGCGCCGTAGACAACTGTCGCGTCCTTCCTTACACACTTTCTCACCTTCCAGCCGAGGACGGTAAGATGACCGCCAACGTTATGTACGGTAAGAATATGATCACTGTCTATTTCATAGCTCTCTCTGTTTCCTATCCTTGCGGCTCCGATAGCCTCGCACTGCCGAAAGCACGACGGGCACGTTGCTTTCTTACCGCTATATACCATCTCTCCGGTGCCTATATCCCGAAAACCGTATCTATCAGGCGGACCGCCATAAGCACGACAGCAGCCATCATCAATCGGCATATATTCAAGATAAGCCTCGTCTCCGCAATGAGAGCATTTCACCTTAACAGCCTTTGTTTTTCGGCCGTCGCATAAGGGATCGGCAAAATAACCTATACTGTATACAAGAGCTGACTTCGATAGAAAACCTCTCGCACGTAGCCGTTCCGCAACCTCCTCAGGCGGATTTTGCGGCAATAGCTTGCACATACGGTCAAGCTCTCCTCTTATTGCTTGCCTCATATCGCACCTCACATAAAGTCGAGTAGAGAGAGCTTTGCGCCGCTTTCATTTGGCTTTTTCCCAGACGTCTGGGATTTTTGTGTTTCCTCTCTCGCAGGAAGCTTATAAAACTCGCGCAGAATCCCGTCAGCTATCATAGGAGAAACACAGAAGCAAGAATTCCCCCTACCACCGACCTTGTGCTTGTCCGCATACTTCTTTATCTCCTTCTCGGCATCCGCAATACCCATGCCGTCAACCTCAATATCCTGTTTTAAAATTTCAAGACACTTAGGATCAGAGGCGGCTATATCCTTTAACTGTTCTCCTACCATAAACACAGCGGTGTTCTCATGTCCCTCCTGCTGCTTTGAAATGATTTCGATTAACGTCTCCATTATCCTCCCCATCCTTTCTCTATACGTTGTCTCTTTTCAGCCTCGCTTCTTTCAATCTCCGCTTTAAGCTCCTGCTCGGTAGCAAGCTCGCAGCGTTCAGGCGCGCTGTGCGTAATATGACCGCCGCCGGCTTGGAGCAGCTCAACGTACTCACTCGGTACAAGCTCGCCGTTCTTTTCGACAAACCAAACGCCTACGCGGGTAATGCGCTGATAAACGAAGCTTATCCTTGCCGCGCCGTCCACGTACCAAGCCTTTACAGGCTTACCATTTCGCGCGGCTTCTAATGCCTGATCATACGTCATTTTTTACACCGCCCCCATGAACATGTTTACAATTCCGCAAAGGGAAAGAACGCCGATTGTTACGCATAGCGCGAGCAGAGCGCACATTAAAATCCGTCTCCATTTTTGCACGACGTCAAAATCCTCCAAAATTTCCTCATAAATATCAAACATACACTTGACATTTTTCTTTTTTTGTGATATAATTTGTCTGCGATAGGGCGTAAATATCCTATAAAGGATATCTATGCGCTTCTTAGACCTTACAGTAGCCGCCAAGCCTTGTGTAAGGTCTTTTTTCTTTTGCTCGCAGACGCTCGTCTGCTCTTTTCTTTTTGTCATTTCCACCTTTATGTATTTCCTTTCTTTTAGTCGGGTCCTCCCGGCTTATTTTTTTCGCAGGCGAACCTCCTGCCTTATAGCCTTGCAATATACCGCTTGTCCACTATGGACTCCCAGTACTCGATTTCCGAACGTAGAATTCTCCCGTCGTGCCCGAGCTTGCCGCCGCCGCAAACGTGCCTTACTCCCTGCATTATCTCATATGCCTTCGACTTGCTTATGCCACCGTACCGGGCGCGAACGGCCTCGACGTCGAGGTAAGGCTTTTCAGCCTCACCTCGCTCGGCCTTAATCCCTTCCATATAGCCCTTCATGTAGGCTTGCATATACTGCTCATCCACCGCTACTGTCATCTTCTTTTTTCTCCTTTTCTATTCTCTTTAAATAATCAGCCACAGCCATAAGACCAAAGTCTAATTGCTTATGCATTGCGTTTAACCGCAACTCAGAAATTGCCATTTCGTTATCTTCTTCATACACGTCTCCGCGTGGCATAATATCCTGCACGTCATAATAAATCACTTTTGCAGCCCATAACGTTTTGAGAAGTTCATTAAGCTTATCGATAAGCTTAGTGCGCTTTTCAGGAGTGAATGCTCTTGCCGCCTTGCGTTTTTCGATACGTTCTTGAATCTCGGCTCTGCGCATTGCCCTTTCTTCTTCATTTCTCTCATTCTTCTTTTCCATAATTTTTCCTCCTTGGCCGGCATTTCCGACCTTTTTAAATTTATTATTATGAATATACGAATTTCTCATATTTCATAATTGAGGAACATTATATACGACTTTTCTATCTTGTCAATATCCTTTATAAATATTTTTATAAAAAGTTTTCGACAAATTATTCGACCGGGATAACCAGCTCGTCAAGCGCGCAACCCATCATCTTGGCGATCTCCACAGCCATCATAAAGCTCGGCTGCTTAAACCCGACAAGAATGTGCCTGATAGCGCCCTCAGAGACGCCGAATTTCTTTGCAAGAGATACGTTAGTAATCTTATTCTCCTTCATATACTCCGCAAGCTTCTTTCCGTTAAACATCGTTTTTTGCCCCCTCTCCTCTTTAATTGTTCGTACCGAGATATTGACATTCCCCTTTTTTAGTGCTATAATAAATTATGCTCTTATGAGCAGAGAAAGGGGGAGGTTATTATGACCAAACTTTTGACTTTGCTCGCTCCCGAAAGGTAACGAAATACATATGCGGCGTCGCAGGAAAAGCGTAAAAATCCGCGGCAAGACCCCAACGCAGGAACGCGAAAAAATCCCGAGGGAACTCTCTTAAAAGCACGCCGTTTATGTTATTCCGTTGTTTGATTACGGCAATGGGCATTATAGCGGAACTAAAACCGCTAAAGCGTCATCGCGTTTCAAGAAGAGCGAAGTGTGTTTTTGCTCGGTAATTACCTGCAAAATGCTTCGGGTAAAAAAATTTGGCGCATTGCTGACCGTTAACACACAACGGTCGGCTCTGTGTCAAACCCTTTCAACATCTCGGTACGAATATATTTTATCCTACATTTGTAAGTTTGTCAACAACTTTTGTAAGATTTTTATCCGCAAAAACCAACTTTTGTATGTATAGCCAATTTCAAGATATTTAATTTGTTGTTTTTGTACAAAACACAAAAAACCACTCTTTCGAGTGGTCAGGAGGTTATATGGAAATAGCATCTTTTATTATTTCAGCCATATCAATATTAGGTACACTTATCTTGGGTGTTTACACAGTTATATCTAAAAACAAAAATGAAAAAGAAATTGTTACTCTAAAAAACGAACACGAAAAAGTAATACTTAATCTTAACAACTCCGAAAAACAAATTGATTACTTTGAAGAACGGAGATACACAGCTACAACGGCATACTTAAATGCAGTTGGCGCCTTCCTTTTTTCGCCATTCGAAATTGGCGTTGAGAAAAAAGTTGGAGAATCCTTAGGTGAAATTTTAATGTATACGCCGGATTCATTAATTGAAAAAGTTCAAAATTTAAATCGTTTACTATTCATTCTTTCAAAAGCGGATATTAATTTCGATAGAAAAGAAAGAGACAGAAGTACAGCAATTGAGATATACTACGAACTTTTAGAAGAGTTCAAAGATCTACGCGCCAAACAGCCATCAACTTCCAATAGCACTGCAAATGTAGAGTAAGGATATTATCATAATCGGTGCCGACCAATACAATGCCGTTGTTTCCCAGAATAACTTTTTGTTGCACCATTCATCTACATACATCTGTAAAATCCGAAGCACTATGAAATACCCAATGATAAACAACACCAAGACCACTATCACTAACCACAAGTCTATCACACCCTCACCCCCTCTCGCTTGATTTATTTACATTATAACCTACATTCGTAAGATTGTCAACACTTTTTTATTAGGAGGCATAAAATGACAACAGTAAATCGGATTAAACAAATTGCTAAAGAACAAGGTCGAAGTTTAACATATCTTTGTAAACAACTTGGATTCACCTCACGAACATATTTCAATGATGTTGAAAAAAATAACAGAGAGATCCCGATTGAAAAATTAACACAAATAGCTGACCTTCTCGGCGTAACCGTCGATTACCTTCTCGGTAAAAGCGACGTTCCAAATCCACAAATCCCTCAGGAGCCCGCAATCCCCGAAGATTCCGTAGTATTTCACTTGAATGGCAAGCTTGGTAAAAAGAAGTTAACTAAAGAGCAAGCTACAATAATACAAGCAATGCTCGATGCAATTCCGGACACTCCCTTGGATAACTAAGCCCCAATATCCGCGCGGCAAAATAATCCGCTTCCCTCTCCATTTCCTTATTTGCCGCCTCAGCTCGCCCTTTATGTAAAAATATATGCCCCAGCTCATGAGCCACGGCGAACTGCTTTACGGACACGCTCTGAGTGCTGTCAAAGAATATCACTCGCCCGATACTGAACGCGATTTCACCTACCTTGTGGTTCTCAAGCTTAAGGTGCTTTATCAGCTTATCCCCCTCAAAATAAGAAAAAAGTCTGATATTCTCAGACTTACAAAATTCACCTAACTTAACAGGAAGCCTATGTATTTTATGCTTATGTAGTAGCTTCCTTATTACACAGTCAATTTCAACAAAATTCACAAAATCACCCCCATACGCAAAAAAATGTATATTATAAAATACACCACAAAGGCGATTTTGTACAGTACCTTTTTAAGGAGATATAAAAATGGATGATGTTTTAAGCTTTATTGTCGGTTTAGTGATTATAGCATTTATAGGTTTTTGCACTTATGGATGTGTACTTAATTACAAAGAAAATAAAAAGCAAAATCAATCACAAGAATTATTAGCTGGAGCTCACAAAATAATGTTAAACGAAACCATCCAGCACTTCAAAGACTTTTTCAGAAAGTTTGGAGTAACCCTCTCCCCTGAAGATGTCGCACATATTATGACTCAATACGCCATGGCTGCTGAAAAAGGTTCTCCGGAAAGCGCACTTTATAGCTTCATTCCCGATGAAATTCCCTCTCAAAATAAGTTTATAAATGAAACTACATACCAATTCAATTATTTGCTCTCAATATGCTCTGATGAAATTATAAAACAACGTATTCTTAATGAGTGGAACTCAACCATTGATGAATTTACACCGTTCGCTGTTTGCGGAATATATGAAACACAAAAACTAACAGTAAAAGAAGAAGAGCAGTATCTTTTCAGATTCAATTACGAGCTTAATGCAATTATTATGTTGCTGACTTACTGCGACGAGCTTGCCGAAGAAGCAACAGAAGATGAAGAAAACGTTTTCAATGAATTCTCCGAAGCGCTAATACAATATGCGAATTCGGCAGGATACTCAATGTTTAATTAAATCCCAAACATCCGGTATTTAACGAAAATGCGCCCATGCCGTTAAATCCCCTCTCTTTCTAAATTATTCTTTTTCTGTCAACAGATACGTAACCGGCTCACCGATGTATGAGGCTATCATCTGTAACGTGCTGAGCTTCGGGTCAGCTTTTTCTCTTTCAAGTAAGCTGATTTCTTCTACACTAAGTCCGCAATTTGCGGCAAAATCTATTTGCGATTCCATTAATCCCTTTCGCGCTGCGCGAATATTCATTGCGATTATCTCATTTTCGTTCATGTTCCTCACTCGATTTAACGACATAGGCGCATAAACAAAAATAACGCCGCATACCTACCGTATACAGCGCAACCAAACGCCATTATATACGATTTTACAAAAATTGCAAGTACTGAAAATTAAACTCGGCGAAGCTTCCTCCGCCGAGCCGTGTCATTAAGCCTTCTCCTTTCTAAATTATGTCCTTGAAATCCCTGTCGTTACACGGTATAAACCATGCCCTCGTCCTCGGTAAGCAAATACGTTACCGGCTGACCTATGTATGCAGCTATTTTCTGCAAGGTGCTTATCTTTGGATCCGAAAGTCCGCGCTCAAGCAAGCTAAGCTCCTCGACGCTTATCCCGCAGTTCGCCGCAAAATCAATCTGCGACTCCCCAAAAGCTTTTCTAATCTTTTTCAGATTGTATGAAAGTATTTCGTTTTCACTCATAAGCAATCACGCAGCTTAATGACACGTTTGTCATAATACCTCAAAATTCGACAACCGTCTAAGTAACGCAGTACGGATTGCGGATTTTCAAGCAAAAACAAAGATAACGCCATGCATTACGCATAGCGTTAAAATACTTAACAAAGGAAGATTATACCAGTATAATCATAAAAATCAAGAGGTTTTTTAAAATATGCCAAGCTACGAAAAGAATAAATCCTCGGGCTTATGGTCCTGCCGCTTCCGAGAAACAGACGAAACAGGCGCTATACACCAGAAGCGCCTCTCAGGTTTCGCTACAAAGCGCGAGGCGCAGTACGGCTATGAGGACTACATAAAGAGCGCCGAGGAGCGGAGAAACGCAAAAAAGGCGGCAGATGAAGCCGCTGCGCCCGATCCAAATAATATGACCTTTGATGAGCTGCTTACACTCTACTTTGCTTTCAAGAAATCGCGCGTAAAGGAAAGCACATATTACGATCTAACACAGAAAATAAAATGCCGCCTGCTACCGTTCTTCACGGGCAGACGGATGAAGGATATAAAACCGGCAACAGTCCTCGAATGGCAAAATTCGCTTTCAGAGTATAGCTTCAGATATCGAAGTACACTTATGTCTCATCTCGCCTCGGTTTATAATTTCGGCGAAAAATACCACGACGTAACCAATATATTAAATAAGGTAGACCGTCCTCGCAATCTCGAAGGCAAAAAGGAAATGCTGTTCTGGACTCCGGAGGAATTCAATAAGGTGCTCGCAAAGCTCGATTCACCCGAATATAAAATGCTATTTCTAACACTGTTTGTAACAGGCTGCCGACGCGGCGAAGCGCTCGCACTTACGTGGAATGACATAGATACAAAATCCCAAACGCTTGGGATTTCCAAAAGCGTAGCGCATAAGGTCTGGGAGAACGGCAAGAATTATAAAATTACAACGCCAAAGAACGTCGGCAGTAACCGCAAAATAGCTATTCCGGGATTCCTTATTGAACAGCTTATAGAATATAAAGAATGGCAGTTGCAAAATAAAGCCTCATGCGACTTTGTTTTCGGCGGTGAGAATCCGTTACCGCCGACAAGCATAGCGAGATACCTCGATAAAGCAGCGGAAGCGGCGGGCGTCAAAAAAATACGTATACACGACCTGCGCCACTCAGCCGCCTCTTACCTTATCCATAAAGGAGTCTCTATTGTGGCGGTATCAAAGCAGCTCGGCCATAACAACGTAGAGCAAACACTGAATACCTATTCGCACATGCTCCCGGATGACCAAACGATGATACGTAATAACCTCGAAAACCTCGGCACAATTTTAGGCACATAATTAGGCACAGAAAAATAATTCTTGCTCGTCATTGACCTTTCTTGATACCATAAAATATACATTTTGCACAATTTTAAACACTATAATTGTAGCAAATAACAAACAAAAAGCCCCGAAATTTCTTTCGGGGCTTTTTCTGGGGTGGGTAATGGGATTCGAACCCACGGCCTCCAGGGCCACAACCTGGCGCTCTAACCAACTGAGCTATACTCACCGTATATGGCGTACCTTGGGGGATTCGAACCCTCGACCTACTGCTTAGAAGGCAGTTGCTCTATCCAACTGAGCTAAAGGTACAGATTTACAACGGACATTATTATACCATACATTTTTTCGTTTGTCAAGATATTTTTAAAAATTTGATAAGTTTTTTAAACGGCACCACATAGCACGTATTCCGTGATATGCGATGCCGTTTGTATTATATCTTTAACCAGCCACTAATTCGTCAGAATCTTCCTCACCTGAAGTTGCTCTGTCGAACAGCTCCTCAACCTCTGCCGAGGGCTTTTTATCGATAAGTGAGACAACTATCGCGGCTACAAGCCCAACGATAAATCCGGGAAGAAGCTCGTAAATACCCGTAACGTCAGTTAAAAGGAACAACCAGAGAACGTCAACGACAGCTCCGCCTACAACTCCCGCGATAGCGCCCTTATATGTAAGGCGCTTCCAAAAGAGCGAAAGGATTATAACAGGACCGAAGGAGGCGCCGAAGCCACCCCACGCGTTATCTACCATAGTCATTATAGCCTGCGCGCCCTTACCGCCGTTAGCGGCGATAAAGTACGCAACGATAGCGACTAATACAACGACTCCTCTGCCTACCCAAAGAACCTCTTTTTCAGACGCGTTTTTACGGATAACCGGCTTATATATATCACTTGTGAAGGAAGAGGACGAAACGAGGAGCTGAGAGTCCGCGGTCGACATCGCCGCGGCGATGATAGCGGAAAGAAGAATTCCTGCAATGAAAGCGGGGAAAAGATCCTTTACAGCCTTAATGAAGATGTTCTTCTGCGCCTGCTGAGCGAGAAGCTCAGGACCGTATACCACTCTGCCGAGATACGCAAGAACTATTGCGGAGGCAAGAGTTATAACCACCCAAACGATAGCAACAGTAGCAGAGGTCTTCATTTTCTTGGGATCTTTTATAGACATAAATCTTACGAGAATGTGAGGCATACCGAAATATCCGAGTCCCCAGGCAAGTCCGGACGCTATATCCTGCCAGCTTGCGGAAAAGAGATTTGATGTAAAGCCTACCGTCTCGCCTTCAGTTCCGTAAGGAAGAACCTGACCGAGAAGCGACATATCGGGATTTTTAAGAGTAACTATCATTATCGGAACCGCGAGAAGCGCTATGAGCATCATTATCGCTTGGAAGAAATCCGTCCAGCAGACCGCCTTGAAGCCGCCGAGGAACGTATACGCAATGAGTATGATTGCGAAAATAAGTATCGCAAGCTCGCCCTTGTCAGCAAAGAAAGGGATAACCTCCTGGAATACTGTTCCGCCTGCAACAAAGCTGGAAGCAACGTAAACGGTGAAGAACACGAGAAATACTACCGCACAGATGATCTGAAGCACGGGGTTTTTCGTGCAGAAGCGGTTGGAAAGATACTGAGGAAGTGTTATTGAATCGTTAGCTGCCTTTGAAAAGCGACGAAGCCTTGTGGAAACCAGTATCCAGTTAGCTGCCGTACCAAGGGCAAGTCCAATACCTATCCATGCCTGTCCCATACCGAACGCGAGTATGCTTCCCGGGAAGCCCATAAGCAGCCAGCCGGACATATCCGAAGCCTGAGCGCTCATTGCGGTAACAAACGGGCCCATAGAACGTCCGCCGAGAAAATAGTCCTTCTCTCCCGCAGACTTTGATCTTACAAAAAACCAAATTCCTATGGCAAGTACCGCGACGAAATAAAGAATGAATGCCGTAAGCATTAAAATTTCGTTCTTTGTCATTTTTGATACCAACCTTTTAAATATTAATTGTATATTTGACTTATAAAAAGCAACACCATACATTGTATCATATTCTCACTCGATTTGCAAGACCTTTTCCGTACTTTTTACTAAAATTTTCTACTTCTATTATTTAGTGCGATCGCAAACCGTCTTGCACTTATACGGGTGCAAAAATAAGCCGCATTGCTTATATAATAAGAGTATCAAAAAAAACGGGAGGAAAAATTTAATGCTTGAAATACGCAACGTGACTAAAATTTACCGTTCAAAAGCAGGTAATGAGGTCAAGGCGCTTGACAACGTAAGCGTTACCTTCCCCGAAACCGGAATGGTCTTTATTCTCGGTAAGTCGGGAAGCGGTAAGTCTACGCTACTTAACGTTATCGGCGGTCTTGACGGCTGCGACGACGGTGAATTCATCATCAAGGGCAAGTCCTCAAAGGATTTCGCCGGCTCCGACTTTGACGCCTACCGAAACACCTTCATAGGCTTCATATTCCAGGAGTACAACATTCTCGACGACTTTACCGTCGGCGCAAACATCGGCCTCGCTCTTGAGCTTCAGGGCAAAAAGGCGACGAATGATAAGATTACCGAGATACTCACTCAGGTTGAGCTTACCGAATACGCTAAGCGTAAGCCTAACGAGCTTTCCGGCGGTCAGAAGCAGAGAATCGCTATCGCTCGAGCGCTTGTTAAGGACCCTGAGATTATTATGGCTGACGAGCCGACAGGAGCACTTGACTCCAACACCGGTAAGCAGATATTCGACACCTTAAAGCAGCTTTCCAAAACCAAGCTCGTCGTAATCGTTTCTCACGACAGAGACTTCGCCGAGAGATACGCGGACCGTATTATTGAAATGAAGGACGGTCAGATTGACAGCGACGTTACCAAGCACGAGGTTGACGCAAAGGCTGTAAGCGACGGTATTCTTCAGATGAACGATAACCTTCTCAAAATCGAGAAGGGCTATCAGCTTACCCCAAAGGACGTTGAGCTTATTAACGAGTATCTTCGCACCCGTGAGACCGATATCATCGTTTCGGGAGACAAGAGACTCAATGATAGCGTAAGAAACGTTGCGGGTATTTCTCAGGATAACAAGTCGTCCGTCTTTAATTCAACCGATCCCGAAAAGGACGTTAAGGTCAAAAAGTACGACGGCAAGCAGACTAAGTTCATTCGCTCCAGCCTTCCTATGAAGAACGCGGTGAAGATGGGCTCAAGCTCTCTCGGACACAAGAAGGTCCGTCTGGTATTTACAATCTTCCTCTCTCTGATAGCGTTCGCTCTGTTCGGCTTTGCCGATACCCTCGGAGCTTACGACAAGATAACCGCCGCAACGAATTCAATAGTTGACACACAGATTAAAAACGCTTCGTTCTCCGTCGGTGTCAAGTACGAGTCTTGGTCTAAGGGCGAGCTTAAAGATACCGATTACGAGGGTGCTTCGATGAGCTTAAACGACCTTTCGGCGCTCAATCAGAAGCTCGGCGTTAATTTCACTCCCGTATTTAACGGAAGCACCAATATGAACGCAGCTATTCCGCTTACGGAAAATATGAAGTCAACGTCAAAGATTAACAATCAGGCTTATGAAGGAAAGCTTTACGGTTTTGCTCCCATGACTGCCGAAAAGCTCACCGAGCTTGGATTTGAGTACGTTGGCGTTCTTCCCGCTACTGATAATGAAATCGCGATAAGTAAGTTCATGTACGAGCAGTTCAAGGCTAACGGCTTCAGAAACTCCCGTGAAAACGAGGAGGTCAGCGCTGAGAATCTCACAATGGATGCAAGCAGTGATAATTCTATCATAGGTAAGCATCTTACCATGCGTGTCGGTATGGGCGAGTACACCTACAAAATAACCGCAATTATCGATACTAAGTTTGAATACGACAGATATCAGAGCTACATACCAAGCGACAGCGACTCGCAGGGCGGTAATCAGGGCGGTGAAGAAGGCAACGCGCTTATTGATATGGTTATGTTAAAGGAGCTTGCCAACACCCTTCACTACGGCTACCACTGCCTCGGCTACGTTACCGAGAATGCTATCACCACAATGTCCAGAAATATGGAAAAGTGGTGGAGCGAGTCCGCTCAGCTCGGCGAAAGCATGTATTGGAGTGCTAATCTCAAGACCGACTCCTCGTCTGACGATATGTTCGGAGGAGGCAGCTTGTATCTGGGCAGAGTCGGTAATTCCGAGCTTATCCCCGTTATCGGAAACGATAAGATAACCTGGCTTGACGGCAAGACCTCTCTCGGTGATAAGGAAATGCTCGTTTCCTCCGAAATACTTAGCCAGGCGATGAATAAATCATCGGTAAACAAGTATGACACTCTTGTCGCCGCGCTT
>JAFVUF010000014.1 GCA_017502875.1 Clostridia bacterium
TGTCCGTTCTGCGTACCGAATACCTCTCAGCTTTCCAATACAATGGAGATATATCCTAAGAAGGGAGAGTCTTTCTCTTATACAACTCAGGCAATTCAAGTAGTGGGAACTCTTGAAGTATCCGAGAGCGAAGATAAGCCTTTTACCGATATGTACGGATATGAATTCTGCTGCAAGATCGTAGATGCGACCTATACCATAATTAAAGCAGAGGATCTTTCCGAGGATATGGCACTCTGGCAGAAGATCGCCAATACCGACGTAGTGAATGATATCTACAAAATGTATAATTACGTCAAGTTCCTTTGTACTTGGAATACTTATTTCGTCAATAGCTATACAGACGAAAACGGTGTAACTCAACCGGGATATTTTCTGTATGCAAGCGATGCGGAAAACTTTATCTATCATGACGGCGCGCAGTACAATTACGGCTATAAGGAGGGATACTTTGACTCTATCGTAGCCGAAATTGAAGCAGTGGATAAAACTGCATTTGCGGATCTTGTTGCCAATGTACGTAAAGCGGAAGCTCTTGCAAAAAAGGCTCTCGGTGAGCTTGAAAACAAAAACTACACTTCCGAATACAAATACGTTGAAAAGTTTGGCAAAGAGGATTGGGTATTTACGCTGAATAAAGGCGAAGAGCTTGCTGATGAGATGCAGCAGATCTATATGGAGTTCTCTAATTGGCTCGGAAGCTGGGAAATGTAATTTATGATAAGGAGTATAAAAATATGAAAATTGCAGTTACTTACGAAAACGGACAGATCTTTCAACACTTCGGACATACTGAACAGTTCAAGGTATATGACGTAGAGGACGGCAAGATTGTATCAAAAACTATAGTTGATACCGAAGGTCAGGGACACGGAGCACTTGCGGGACTTTTGACGGTCATCGGCGCTGACATTCTCATCTGCGGAGGTATCGGCGGTGGCGCACAGATGGCTCTTGCGGAGGCGGGCATCAAGCTCTACGGCGGTGTCAGCGGTTCTTGCGATGCAGCGGTCGAGGCGTATCTTGCGAACAATCTCGGCTATAATCCTAACGTCAAGTGCGACCACCACGATCACGAGCATAACGATGGTGCTCACAGCTGCGGCAACCACGGTTGCGGCTCGCATAATTACGGCGGACATAGCTGTCACTAATTATAGTATAATACCGAGGGCTGGAGGAATTATCTGCCAGACTTCAAAATTTGCATCGAAAACATGGATAGTTCAAAATCGGTGGAAAATATATCTGAGTGGCATCTATTTTGTCAAGATAACACAAAAACGAAAGCAGTCTAATGGACTGCTTTTTCCGTTTTTGGGTGCGATGAAGCAAGTTAAACCCTATGTAATTGCTGACTTTTTCTTTTCGTCGCTTGACTTTATCCTCTCCACATGCTATAATGAACTGAATGAAAAAAAGCACTCGTTTGCAAGCAAGGAGGTTACATATGGTAAACTATTTTGGCGCTATGCTTGACATGTCAAGAAACGCCGTTATGAAGCCCGATGAGGTCAAAGCGTATGCTGCTACGCTAAAGAAGCTCGGCTACAACATGATTCAGCTTTACACCGAGGAAACGTATGAGGTTACAGATGAGCCCTATTTCGGTTACCTGCGCGGTAGATACTCTCAGGAAGAGTTGCGTGATATCGTTGCCTATTGCGATAGCATCGGTATGGAGGTTATTCCCTGTATCCAGACGCTGGCGCATCTGAATTCAATTTTTAGATGGGAGGCGTACAGTAAAACCGTTAATGACTGTGGAGACATTTTACTCATCGACGAGCCGAGGACATATGAGCTGATTGAGAATATGGTTAAGAGTATTCGCTCCTGCTTTACCTCCAAACGCATTCATATTGGCTTTGATGAGGCGCACATGGTAGGACTTGGCAAGTACAGGACCAAGCACGGCTTACAGAACCGCTTCGAAACCGTCCGCCGCCACCTGGAGCGTGTGTTGGAGATTGCCCAAAAATATGATTTCCAACCTATGATGTGGTCGGATATGCTTTTCCGTCTTGCCAGACCGGACGGTGGCTACTATACCAAAAATGATATCAGCAAGGAAGCAATTACAGCGTTCTGCCCCAAGGACGTAGACCTTGTATATTGGGATTACTATCACAATGAATTGGATATGTTTGACAAGATGATTGAATCCCACCAAAAGTCAGGTAATAATATTTGGTTTTGCGGCGGCGCGTGGTGCTGGTCCGGCTGGGCTCCGCACAACAAGTGGTCCTTAGAGAGTATGAAGCAAGCTATGAAATCCTGCCATAGCCACGGTATTACCAACATATTTATGGCGCTGTGGGGGGACAACGGCAAGGAATGCTCCTTTTACTCCGTGCTGCCTTCGCTTTATGCTATCCGCCGTTTCTACGACGGCGTGGAGGATATGGAACTCATTAAGCGTGAGTTTGCCGAGATTACGGGAGAGGACTTCGATGCCATGATGCGTCTCGATCTCCCCAACGACATCAGCGACAACAGAAAATATGACGCCAACCCCTCAAAGTATATGCTATACAGCGATCCTTTCTTAGGCTTCCTTGACAGCGCGCTCGTCCCCGATGCGCCTGCTAAATATGCCGAATATTCCAAGGTCTTAGCAAACGATGCCAAAAGCAGCAAGAGGTACGGCTATATCTTTGATTGCCTCGCTAAGCTTTGCGATGTGCTTTCTCTGAAATATGACCTCGGCGCGCGCACCCGCAACGCATATACCGCAAAGGACACAGATGCCCTTGGCGCGCTTGTTGACGACTACACTGCTGTGATATCGCGTGTGGAAGCATTTTACGTATCCTTTCGCGCCCTTTGGTTCCGTGAAAACAAACCTCACGGCTTCGATGTGCAGGATCAACGCATTGGCGGTCTTCTGCTCCGTTTGAAATCGTGCCGCGAGCGTATTACCGACTTTAACGACGGCAAGCTTGACAGTATTCCTGAGCTTGAGGAGACAATCTTGGACTTCGAGAACGGTGGTGTTGCCGTTAGGGAATTCTCGTTTAAATACAACGGCTGGTCGCGGAACGTTACTGTTAATCCCATCTGACCGCGCGGTACCCCATCGGTTGCTCCGTCAAAAAGATGACGCTGCAGAAATCTATAACCACAAAACACATTCGACAAGCTTTGGCTAGTCGAATGTGTTTTGCGGTTTGCGTTATTTACTTAAAAAAGAAGAGAATTTAATAAGCCAATGGGTTCCCACTTCGGAGCTCCGTAACGTTCGGAGCTTGGAGTGGGAATCTTTTTATCTATGAAAAATGCACCATAGACAATAATAGGTTAGCACATACAAGATGGAATTACAAGTACCATATTTTTTTGCGCCAAATATAGGCGAAAAGTATTTTTCGCGGAAAAGCGATTAGAGATACGAGAAATATTCCGTCAACTACATACAATTTATAAACTTACTAATAAAGACCGCGATATATTTTCTCTACTAATTAATATAACTCAACAAAATTTTAAAAAACATTGACAAACACCTTGTTTTGTGATATAATCTATAATCCACACATATAAAGCAGTAATTTCTATTATCAGAATTTCTATACATATTTAACAAAGGGGTAGAATAATGAAAAAACAAATCTTAAAGTTATTGCTTACAGCTATGTTGATTATCGGCGCTATGACCGTAATGAGCATCACCGCAGGCGCTGAGGTTGTCGCAAGCGGAGAGAGTGAAGCTATTTTGTGGGAGCTGAATGATGACGGCACGCTGACGGTTTCGGGTACGGGAGATATACCGGATTACGGCTATTACGGTTATAAGGATGCGCCTTGGTATACATATAAGGAGCAGATTAAGGCCGTTATAATTGAAGAAGGCATTTCAGCAGTCGGAAATTATGCTTTTACCGGATATAAATCTATAACAAGGGTTGAGATTCCAAGCTCTGTTAAAAGAATTGGAGGAGACGCGTTTAGCAGCTGCAGCGCCCTTGAAACACTGATACTCGCTGAGGGCGTGGAAACTATTGAATCTCACGCGTTTTACTACTGTCAGGCTATCAAAAAGCTTACCGTTCCCGCCAGCGCGACTAACGTAAGCGATTCTGCGTTTTACAGTAATAAGCTGGAGGAGGTTACCTTTGCTGAGGGTACAGAGGTAATAACCTGTAAGAGCGGAAATTCAGAGGCGACGGGACCGTTTGCCAGCCCTTATTTAAAGAAGCTTAATCTTCCTTCTACTCTTAAGACAATAGAACAACACGCTTTTTACGAGTGCGGAAGCTTAGAGGAGGTAACAATTCCTAAAAGTGTTACGTTCATAGGCGCAAAGGCTTTTAGCGGAGGCGATTCTTACGGGTTGAGCTCTCTTACGTTTGAGCAAGGCGGTACCGAACCGTTGGTAATCGACGATTCCGCTTTTAGTAACTGTAGGCTGACGTCTCTCACGTTGCCCGAGAGAGTTACAGTTATCGGGAGCTATGCTTTTTCTGGAATTGAGGCAGAAAATATTTATATTCCAAAAAACGTAACTGAGCTAAGTGTTACGGCATTTTATTCAGGCAGTAATTCCAATGTAAAAAACATTACGGTAGACGAAAATAACCTTACGTATAAATCTATTGACGGGATTGTGTACAGCAAGGACGGCAAGACCCTCATTATGTGTCCAAACGGAAGGAGTGGCAGCTTAACTATTCCGGAGGGTGTAACAACTATCGCGACAAACGCATTCTATTACTGTACTAAGCTTACCTCTGTTACGCTTCCCCAAGGCTTGACAACAATAGAAAAAAGCGCTTTTGCATACACAACGCTCAAAACTATAACTATTCCCAAAACTGTAACAAGCTTTGACCTCGGCGCTTTTCCCGGCGACGGAAATTTCAGAATGTATAACCCCTTGACCGACATTAACGTAGAGGAGGGTAACCCTGTTTATAAATCCGTAGACGGCATTTTATACAGCGCGGACGGCAAAACGTTGCTGATATGCCCCAGAGCTAAGACGGGCGCTATAACGGTAATTGACGGCGTAGAAAACATTGCCGATAGGGGATTTTACGGCTGCACAAAGATTACCTCGGTTTCGCTCCCCGATAGCCTAAAAACAATCGGCTCATATGCTTTTTATGAGTGTAATAAGCTTACGGAAATTGTAATTCCGCAAAATGTGGAATCAATAGGCAGCAACGCTTTCAGCGGCAGCTATAGCTATCGCTTTTACGATTTTGCGTCAATCACGCTTCCGGAGGGTGTCCAGATGAGCGGAACAACCTTTGGCAGCTACGTATTTGGGGACAGCGCTTCATATGCTACCCCTCACGTAACGGTAACTAACGGAACCCATTCAATAGAGTTAACCGGCGAAGATATCAAGCTTGTAACCTCAGCCTCCGTTGAAACCGTGCCCACGGTAGAGGAGCTGCTTGAAAATGCAAGCACTGTAAATCCTGTTACCGTTACGGAAACCAAAAACAACGTAACCTACTCATATACCGTTCCGTCAAATCATCTGACTATTGACGAGAATAATAATTTAGTTGTTGCGGACGGATACTTCAAGCTTATTCTTGATGACGGCAATAATCATCTGACTTGTATGCTTGTACCGGCAGGAAGCACTGTTACAAAGCCCGATGACCCGACAAAGAACGATTTTACCTTCCTTGGATGGTATAAGGAAAAAGAATTTATAAACGAGTGGGATTTTGAAAACGACGTTGTAAATGAGGATATAACTGTTTACGCAAAATGGACGTTTTCTGTAAACGTAACCGTAAATGGTACGCCTGAAAAGGTATACGACGGAAGGACAGTTAAATTAACCGCGGATTACAGAGAGGGAGCAATTTATCAGTGGTATACGGTAGAAAACGGTATTCTTGCTGACAAGACCTCGCATATTCTGACCTTAAACGGCTATGTGTCGGATAGCGCAAGCTATTACTGTGTAGTAGCTTTTGACGGAGCAACAACACAGACTGACGCAGTTACAGTAAGCATTTCAAAGGCAACGGTAGAGTTCTTTGTTGAAGACCTTATTATACCGGAAAATATGGTTGATGATTCGCTCAGAGAGATTATAGCATATATTCAGCTATACGGAATAACCTCAGATATGGCGGGTGAATACGGTGTATCTGTAAATTATAATATGATATCCGGCGGATACAGTAACGATTTAGCAGGCTTTATCTCAAACGGAAATCTTAAGCTGTGGTTGGGTACTGAAACGAAAAACGGTTATTCAACTGAATACCCTGCAATATTGGGTTACGCAAACGAGGATAGTGCCGACTGTAATGCCCTTAAAGCAAATTACAATGTATCCTTTAAATCAACCGGCAAGCTGGAAATAAAGCCTAATGCTGTTATTGAGTTTGATGACGAAGTAGTGGAAAACGGCGGAATAGACTTGGAATATACCGGATATCCTGTGGAAATCTCTCCTGATTTGTTTATCGCTACGGACGGAAAAACACCCGCCACAGAGCTGTCAGGCGGAGAAAAGGGATATTATTACTATTACGAAATAACGGTTGAAAACACGGAAAACGGAACCAATTCTGATGATGATCTGGCAGTTCTTGAATCCTTGCTGTCTAATTTCCTCGGAATGACAGTTGGAGATAAAGAGCTGACTGATGTAAGCAATGTAGTAAATCCCGGCACTGTAATAGCGGCGGATATTAAAAATCAGGTCGAGTCCTTTTTGGTGGAGAATCCGGGTTTAATCGGTTTACAGGAATTTACAAGTCTTGAAGAAAACCTCGGAGTAAAAATTCTTTTCAACTATTACGTTAAGGCTGTATATTCCGGAAACGATACCCATTTCGCAACGGAAGATGAAAATTTTGTTCTTCTTACCGTTAATCCCGCAACCGTTATTGTTTCTGCAAATGATCAGGCAATTTTCGTAAACGGTGATATAGTTAAAGATGTAACCGCTATCACAGTTTCCGGAAATATCCTCAGCAACGCGGAGATAAACGCTTTGCTTGCGGAAGCATTACCTCTCCTTGTGGAAGGCGGAGTGTTCAGAATAGAGCTTGATGAGCTTATAGACTGTACTGATGCGAAAATTTATAAAGACGGCATAAGGGTTGTATATGATCCTTCCGGATTGGACGGAGATGATGCGCTTGCGGCAGCATTCTTCAATATAAATGTTGCTTACGGAGATCTTACCGTGAAGGTAGTCCATTCGGGCGATCACTGTATTTGCGGTAATACGCACAACGCGGTTGGTAACCACGACACAGAGACAGTAAAGCAATTTGTTGAGATATCTAATTTTGAGCAGCTGGTGTCAGCGGCAGCAAACGGCGGCGACTACTATCTGTCGAACGACATTGAGCTAACAGATACTATCACCGTGGCAACAGGTATGAGCCTAAACCTCTGTTTAAACGGAAATAACCTTATTTACATAGGTGAAGCCGGTTCAGTTTTCCGTGTATTAAGCGGAGCTACGCTCGGAATAACCGACTGCGGCGATACCGGAACAGTTACCGGCGGTAAGGGAGACGTATCAGACGGAAATGGCGGCGGAGTGTATAACGAGGGTACATTTAATCTCTTTGACGGTACACTTAGCGGCAATACGGCTACCGAGGACGGCGGCGGAGTATATAACGAGGGCGAGTTCAATATTTTTGGCGGTACAGTAAGCGGCAATACAGCTGCCGGAAACGGCGGCGGTGTGTATAATAACAGCGGCGATTTAAATATGTCAGGCGCTCCCGATATCAGCGAAAATACCGCGGCAGCGAAGGACAGCAACGTCTATTTGTACAGAACGTCAATAACAGTTGACAACACCTTTGCGCCCGCATCACCAATTGGAGTAACTCTGGATAGTGTACAGGGTGAATTTGCTTTGTCAGACGGAACTGATATTGGCAATTATGCGGAGCATTTTGTCAGTGACATAGGGTTGCCGAAATACGTAAGCGGTGGTACTCTCTGCCTTGGTTATTTGATAACAGAGCAGCCCAACAGTGATAACGGATATACCGTTGAGGTAAACGACAGCACAGGCGTAAGCTATCAGTGGGGTACAAATGAACTTGTTGAGAACGTCGCTGACGCGGCGAATCAGCAAATCGTATTTAATCCCATTGACGGACAGACCTCAAAAACTCTTGATACGGTTGGTCTCAGCACAGGAAATTACGTGTGTAAGATAAGCTGGAATATGGGAACCGACGACGTGTCTGACGATTACAGTATTATAACTGAGCCTTTTTATCTCCTTTATCACGACGTTACCCTGGACTACGGCACTAACGGCAGCGAAACAGTAAAGGTTCAGGACGGAACAGTTTTAAGTGTAGAAAAACCCGATTTCAACGGTTATATCTTCGTAGGCTGGTATAAGGAAAGCACATACGAGAATAAGTTTGATTTTACAGCACCCATAACTGAGGATATTACTGTTTACGCAAAGATTACTCTTGCGGTAGCAAGTATTGAAAAGGCAGAGAATGAGGGTGAAACTACCTACACTATCACCTATACTGACGGAACGGTTGAAAGCTTTGTAATTACCGACGGCGAGGACGGTTCAACACCCTACGTTGGAACAAACGGCAACTGGTGGATTGGTGAGAGTGATACAGGCGTGAAGGCGGCAGGCGCCGATGGCGCTGACGGTATTGACGGAACAGACGGACGTGAGGTGGAATTCAGAAAGACATCTACTCATATTCAGTGGAGATACGTTGGCGAAGCGGACAGCGCATGGAGAGACCTTGTAGCTCTTGAATCAATTAAGGGTGAGAACGGCGCAGACGGAGCTGACGGAACAGACGGACGTGAGGTGGAATTCAGAAAGACATCTACTCATATTCAGTGGAGATATGTTGGCGAAGCGGACAGCGCGTGGAGAGACCTTGTAGCTCTTGACTCAATTAAGGGTGAGAACGGAGCCAACGGCACAGACGGCGCAGACGGCGCTGACGGAGTTGACGGAACAGACGGACGTGAGGTGGAATTCAGAAAGACTTCTACTCATATTCAGTGGAGATACGTCGGTGAATCGGATAGCGCGTGGAGAGACCTTGTAGCTCTTGAATCAATTAAGGGTGAGAACGGAGCCAACGGCGCTGACGGTATTGACGGAACAGACGGACGTGAGGTGGAATTCAGAAAGACAGCTACTCATATTCAGTGGAGATACGTCGGTGAATCGGACAGCGCATGGAGAGACCTTGTAGCTCTTGAATCAATTAAGGGTGAGAACGGAGCCAACGGCGCAGACGGAGCAGACGGCGCTGACGGCGCTGACGGTATTGACGGCGCTGACGGACGCGAGGTGGAATTCAGAAAAACGTTCTCCCATATTCAGTGGAGATACGTCGGCGAAGCGGACAGCGCATGGAGAAATCTCGTAGCTCTTAGCACGCTCAAGGGTAAGGACGGCTTTGACGGTAATGATGGAGCAAACGGTGAAAACGGCATCACCCCTAAGCTTCGCATCAATTCTGAAACGAATGAATGGGAGGTTTCCTATAACGACGGCGTAACGTGGATTTCCATGGGCGTGAAAGCGACAGGAGAACAGGGCGCGCAGGGCGAAAAAGGAGACAAGGGAGAAACCGGAGCAGCCGGCAATAGCGGAGTTGACAGTAAGGAAACGGTACAAACTACCGTGGTTGTAACCTCTGTTGTATCTACGGTGCTTGTCGGAAACATTGTAATGGTAGTTGTTTGTATTATTTCCTTAAAAAAGAAGAGAATTTAATATGCTGATGGGTTCCCACTTCGGAGCTCCGAAACAGTCGGAGCTTGGAGTGGGAATCTTCTTTATGTAACGTTGTAGAGAATTTTCATTTTGTTTATAAAAGGTATTGACAAAATTATACGTTGTGATATAATGTCGTCGTAAGCAGTATATTTAAGGTAACATATGAGTTCTTTAAGCTTGTGTACGTATATCCGAAATGCATATGAGACCTTATCTATTTCGCAAATTGAAAAGGAGAAATTCTATGAGCAACCCAACCATAAAAAAGCGTAAGGACTGTTTTTTTGGATTACATTGCGATATTCACGCAGACCCTGAGAGAGTTAGCATCTTCGCCGAAAATGTGAAGGAAAGCGAAATAAGAGAAATATGCGAGAAATTAAAGCCTGATTTCGTGCAGGTGGATTCCAAGGGACATCCCGGATGGGCATCGTTTTATACGAGTATGAATAACGCAATGCCAAAGTACGCGGTGGATCACCTTGCGATTTGGAGAAAGGTAACCAAGGAATACGGTATAGCTCTTTACTGCCACCACTCCGGAGTATACGATATAAAATACTGCGCTGAGCACCCGGAGGACGCGGTAATAAACGCTAATGGCGAGTACGAGCCTTCCGTTTTACCGATGTGCAAATATTACGATGAATTATTTATACCTCAGATATCCGAGTTGGTTGAAAAATACGACATCGACGGTATATGGGTTGACGGCGACTGCTGGTCAGTAAAGCCGGATTACCGTCCTGAAACACTTGCGAGATTCGAGGAAGAAACGGGAATTGCTCTCGGTGGAAAAGCTCCGAAAACAAGCGAGGATCCATATTTCAAGGAATACTTAGAGTTCACAAGAGAAGGATATAGAAAAACTCTGTGCTATTACGTTGACGTTCTGCACGAGAAATATCCTAACCTTCAAATCTGTTCTAACTGGGCGTTTTCCGATTATATGCCGGAAAAGGTATTTGCAAACGTAGATTTCCTGTCAGGAGACGTTATGCCGGTAGATGGAATTTATAATTGTGTCCATTCGTCGAGATACGCCGGAAGAATGCTTGTTCAGCAGAATATGCCGTGGGATCTTATGTCGTGGAACACCAAGCTCGGCGTATATGGCTTAAATATATTGGTCAATAAAAAGCCTATCCAGATTATGCAAGAGGTGTCTACGGTAATAGCTCTTGGAGGAGCGTATCAAGATAGCGTTACGCTTTTCTTAGACGGCTCGCCTGACTATAAGGCTATAATGGACTACGTATCCGTTGGTGAGTTTGCCCGTGAAAGACAGCCTTACTGCTTCCGCGGCAAGATGATTCATCAGGCAGTGATGCTGGTGTCCACTTATGACAGATACAGTGAGCTTAAAGTGCCCTTCGAAAGAGATGGAGTTAAAAGGTTTATGGGGCACGTCGGAGCTTTATGCGACGCTGGTCAGTCGCTTGAGTTGGCGTCAGAGCATGCTTTAACCGGCAATTACGATAAGTATCCTCTTGTAATAGTACCCGAAATCTATAATACCCTCAAAGATGACGTTATAGACGAGCTTAAAGAATACGTCTTGAACGGCGGAAGCTTAATGTTGGTAGGAACAAAAACCAGTGAGCTTTTTGCTGAAAAGGGCTTTGGGTTTAAGACGGAGGTGTACAGCGAGCAACCTGAATATCCGACGTTTCGTAAAATCGACCCGGATCCAAGAGTACCCGCTTATTTCTCACTTTGCGGTGATGAGTACGGTATTACGTACAGCGCTCGTAAAATAATCGCCGATGATAAAAACGCAAAGGTCCAAGGACTTCTTCATACCTCGCCTCGTCACGATGGGGTTCCGTTTGCCGTAAGCTTTGGCTTTGGTAAGGGTAAAATTTCAGTTATAGGAATTGATATGGGAACTCAGTATTATGATGGTGCTCAGTGTTTACACCGTCAGTTAATCAGAAATATTGCTGATGATATGTATACGCCTCTTGCGAAAATTGAGTCGGTTTGCGGACTTCTCGAGATAGTGTGTCTTGAAAAGGACGGACATCTTATGCTTCAGCTTGTTAACGCAAACGGTGAACACGCCAACGCAAGATGTGTTACTGAGGAAACAATACCGCCCGTACTCGATATTAAGCTCTCAATAAAGGTTGATTGTCCGCCCGAAAAGCTGCTGTTACAGCCCGGAAATAAGCCTATTGATTATGAATACAGAGACGGAAGAATTTATTTTGATGTGGATAGGGTAAACCTCCACAGCATAGTGGAAGTGATCTAATACAGTGCTTCAAATACTGTAAGTACATTATAGAAATATTTTTTATAGCTTTTTTACCAAAGAACAGTACACCGATTCGGTGTACTGTTCTTTTTATACTTTCTGACCGTTATTAAAAAATCACGTAAAAATTTACGAAAGCTCTTGACAAAAACAATACTTCGTGATATGATGTATTACATGAGGAGGAGTATACTATGGATATTCAGTTAAAGCGAGGGCTGCTGGACGTTTGCGTGCTGACCGCAATTAAAAATGAGGATTCATACGGCTATAAGATAATAAAGGATATGATGCCGTATATTGAAATTTCGGAATCCACTTTATATACTATTTTAAAACGCTTGGAAGCGGCGAATATGCTGACTGTGCGCTCGGTGGAGCATGGTGGCAGACTAAGGAAATATTATCATATAACGAAGGCGGGACTCGGTCGTATAGAGGATTTTAAGGACGAGTGGCGCGAGGTTATGTCGATTTATAAGTTTGTTACCAAGGAGGACGCGGAGAATGAATAAGCAGGAATTTATCTTAAACCTTAAAGCAAAGCTATCGGGCTTGCCAAGGCAAGAGGTGGAAGAACGCCTTAGCTTTTACAGTGAAATGCTCGACGACAAAACGGAAGAAGGACTTAAAGAGGAAGAAGCCGTCGCGCAGCTCGGCTCGGTGGACGAGGTAGCGTCGCAGATTATAGCGGACATTCCTCTTATAAAAATCGCAACGGAAAAAATAAAGCCTAAAAGACGGCTTAAAGCATGGGAGATAGTGCTTCTGGCGCTCGGCTCTCCGATATGGATTTCCCTGATAATTACCGCTTTTGCCGTAATTATCTCGCTTTACGTCTCGATTTGGTCTGCGGTAGTGGCTCTGTGGGCGGCATTTGGCGCGTTTGTTGGGTGCGCCATCGGATGTATAGCTGTGGGTACGGTTTTCACTATCGGCACAAATGCTCTTACGGGTCTTGCTATAATCAGCGCGGGGCTTGTTTGCGCGGGACTCGCTATATTCCTATTCTTTGGGTGCAAGGCGGCGACAAAAGGTGTTATAGCGCTCACACCCCAAATTGCCTTGGGCATTAAAAAATGTTTTGCGGTAAAGGAGAAAGCATAATGAAAGGGACGACGAAAATATGTCTTATCATAGCCGCTGCGCTTATATTAACGGGGTGTGTTATTTTTGGAGGCGTAATGACGGCGCTAAAATGGGATTTTTTGGAATTATCAACGAGCAAATACGAAACGAATAGCTATGTAATTAATGAAAGCTTCAAGGATATTCGGATTGTTACCGATACCGCTGACGTTGAGCTCGTTCCGTCGGAGGCTGCCGAAAGCTCGGTTACCTGCTACGGGCAGAAAGGCTTAAATCATTCGGTAAAGGTAAAGGACGGCGCGCTTGTAATAGAGCTTGAAGACACGAGAAAATGGTATGAACATATCGGAATCAATTTCGGATCACCAAAGATAACCGTATACATTCCCAAGGGGCAGTACGGCGCGTTTTCGTTAAAGGCGACCACGGGAGACGTGCTTTTGCCAAAGGATTTCAGCTTTGCATGCATTGATATTTCAGAAAACACCGGCGACGTAACGAGCTATGCCAGCGCTTCGGCAGACGTAAAAATCAAGACGACAACGGGGGATATTTGTATAGAAAACGTATCCGCGGGTTCGATTGAGCTATCCGTTTCCACGGGTGATGTGAAGGCTTCGGGAGTTGCCTGCGGCGGCGACTTTAAGGTTACGGTATCGTCTGGTACAGCAGTTATTACGGACGTTGCGTGCGGAAGCTTTATCTCAGACGGAGACACGGGAGATATTACTATGAATAGCGTTATTGCTACGGGAAAGCTTGATATTGAAAGAGATACGGGAGACGTTAAGCTCGATGGTTGCGACGCTTCCGAGATTTTCATAGAAACAGATACAGGCGACGTTGAGGGCACCTTACTTACCGATAAGGTTTTTATTACCGAAACCGATACGGGAAGCGTAAGAGTTCCAAGCTCTGTTACGGGCGGCAGGTGTGAGATAACTACCGATACGGGAGATATAATAATAAAAATTGCCGAAAAGAAATAGTCTTGTTTGCGCGAATTTTAGAATTTCCGTAAAACCGTTATAAAGCTAAATATCATTGTATATCGGTTGTGTTTTGTGAGAAAACCTATATAGTTTTAGTAATATCACAGACAAAAAAAGAGGATAAATCGGTTTTATACCGAAAAAGTCCTCTCTTACGGCGACCTGCGATAAAGCAGGTCTGCCGAATGATGTTTGCTCTTACGGGCAAGTGATGTCGGCTTCGCCTAATGATGTAGCCTATGGCAATTATGTTGTGCCTTTGACACAGTGGGCAAACATCACATCACTGCGAGCAGAGCGAGTAACATCACTTTTGCGTAAGCAAAAACATAACTCCTTTACCGCCAGAAAACCGGGAAAACGTAAAAAATCGGTAATCTCTTGCTTTTTTATGAAAAATATGGTATACTATTTAAAAACACGTTTGAAAGGATAGCTTATGAAACTGAATTACAAACGCACAATACTCGTTGGAATGGCGTTCTTTCTCATCAGCGCCTTCTGGCAAGCGTACGACGCGATAGTTCCGCTTATTCTTACCAACCATTTCGGTCTGCCGCAGACAGCCTCGGGCGCTGTTATGTCCATAGATAACGTTCTGGCTGTATTTATGCTGCCGATTTTCGGAGCGCTGTCGGACAAGGTCAATACGAAATTTGGCAAACGTACGCCGTTTATCGTTATCGGTTCGGTAGCCGCTATCGTAGCGTTCATAGGACTTACCTTGGTAGATAACTATCAGCTCGCCAGAGTTATAGAGGCGGGGATACCCGAAATTCGGGGAGCCTGCGCCGATATGTCAGCCGAAGCGTATGACGAGTATATCAGAAAGCTCACCGTTGAGCTAACTATAAAAAATCCTGCTCCGCTTATAGGCTTTATAGCGACGCTTCTTGTAGTTCTTGTTTCAATGGCGACGTTCCGTTCCCCTGCCGTCGCGCTTATGCCCGATGTTACGGTAAAGCCGCTTCGTTCCAAGGGTAACGCCATTATAAACCTCACGGGTACCGCCGGCGGTATACTTGTTCTGGTTCTCGGAATGGTATTCGCTACCTCGAAAAACCACTATATGCAGTACACGGGTTACGTCGTAGCGGTTACCGCTATAATGCTTACGGGACTTATCGTCTTTATCCTATGCGTTAAGGAAAAGCAGTGGGCAAAGGAAATGGAAGAGCAGACGGTTGCTCTCGGACTTGAGGATACGCCCGCAGAGACCGAAATAGGTGAAAAGAGAAAGCTTTCAAGGCCTGAGCTTGTATCGCTTCTGCTGATACTTGCCTCGGTTGCACTCTGGTTTATCGGATATAATTCCATAACAAGTAAATATTCCGTATACGCCACCAATATTCTTGGCTTTGATTTCAATTTCACCCTGATAATCGCGCAAGCCGCGGCTATCGTTTCTTATATACCTGTCGGAATCGTATCGTCAAAGTTAGGCAGAAAAAAGACTATACTCGCGGGTATAGTGATGCTTGCCTCCGCATTCCTTATAGGTAATTTCATCACACCCAAAACTCCTGAATTTATTATGTACCCCGTCTTTATTCTTGCGGGAATGGGCTGGGCGACTATAAACGTCAACTCCTTCCCGATGGTAGTAGAGCTTGCCAAGGGCGGAGACGTAGGAAAGTATACAGGCTACTATTACACGGCTTCGATGTCTGCGCAGATAGTCGCTCCGATACTCTCCGGAATTCTATATGACCTTATTGGCATGAGATACGTGTTCTTCGCTTTCGGCACGGTGTTCGTAGCGCTTTCCTTCGTAACAATGTTCTTCGTAAAGCACGGAGACGCCAAAGTACTTGAAAAAAAGAGCGCGCTTGAGCATCTTGACGTAGACTGATTTTAAATCCCAACCTCATTTTTGCTGAGGTTGGGATTTTTTTATTTCAAAAAAATTTTCATGTTCTATTGACATATATAAAAAAATGTGGTATACTATATGGCGTAAAAAGCTTTGATGGAGACAGTACTGTCAGGTAAACCGATTAAAGAGAGTCGCGGCAGGTGTGAGCGCGATATCGGTCTGTATGGGAATCAACGCTCCGGAGCCGGCGGAAGAAAGCTTTTTTTAGGTGATTAGAACCGCACGTTCATCGCGTAAAGATGCTTAAAGTGGGTCTTTTCTGTAAGGGGAAGATCAATTTGGGTGGTACCACGGATAGCTTGAAGGCTTTTCGTCCCATTATGTTGGGGTGAAAAGCTTTTTTATTTTCTCAAAACACCGTTTGGGCAAAAAAGATTTCCACAAAAAATGAGTAATAAAAACATAGGAGGCAGGAATGCTATGTTAAGAACACACACTTGTAATGAGCTTCGCGCGGAGCATATCGGTCAGAGCGTAACGCTTTGCGGCTGGGTTGATACGGTAAGAGACCACGGAGGAGTCCTTTTCGTTGACCTTCGTGATCACTACGGAGTAACACAGATCGTTTTTTCGGACGACAAAATGCTTTCGGGCATTTCTAAGGAAACGGTAGTTTCTATAACCGGTAAGGTTACCGAAAGAGACGCCGAGACCGTTAACCCGAAGATAGAGACCGGTACTGTTGAGGTAAGAGCAGATAGCATTGAGGTTCTCGGACCCTGCCAGCTGGGCTTACCCTTTGAGATAGCTTTATCAACTCAGACCAGAGAAGAGGTAAGACTCAAATACCGTTATCTTGACCTTCGAAACGGTCATATTCATAATAATATCGTTCTCCGTTCCAAAATACTTTCCTATCTCCGTAAGCAGATGGAAAGCCTCGGATTTATGGAGATACAGACTCCTATCCTTACCGCTTCCTCTCCCGAGGGCGCAAGAGACTATCTTGTACCCAGCAGAAAGCATAAGGGTAAATTCTACGCGCTTCCTCAGGCGCCTCAGCAGTTCAAGCAGCTGCTTATGGCTTCGGGATTTGACAGATACTTCCAGATAGCGCCCTGCTTCCGCGACGAGGACGCGCGTCAGGACCGTTCTCCCGGAGAATTCTATCAACTTGACTTTGAGATGGCGTTTGCCACTCAGGAGGACGTTTTCGAGGTAGCCGAAACCGTAGTTTACAATACCTTCAAGGAGTTCAGCGGCAAGGAGGTCTCAAAGCCCCCCTTCAAGCGCATAACCTTTGCGGACGCTATGCTTAAATACGGCTCCGATAAGCCCGACCTTCGTAACCCTCTTGAAATCAAGGACTTAACCGAGTTCTTTTCAAAGAACGAGTTCGTTGAGGTCAACGGCAGAACCATTCCGTTTAAGAATAAGCTTGTGCGCGGTATCGTTGCCAATTATCTCGTAAAGAAGGACGGAGAGGGCGACGGTAAGAAGGCGTTTGAGAAGGCGATAGACCTTTATTCCAGAAGCATAGGAATGAAATTCGGCTGCGGATATATCACTCTTGAGGACGGAGAGTATAAGGGCCCGATAGCGAAGTTCCTTTCCGAGCAGGAAAAGGCGGAGCTTACCGAGCTTTGCGGAATAAAGGAGGGCGACTCCCTGTTCTTCATCAGCGACTCTCCCGCGGTCATCAACTCCCTTGCGGGACAGATGCGTACCTGGATAGGAAACGAGCTTGGACTTATAAGAAAGGACAGCTACGAGTTCTGCTTCATAGTAGACTTCCCGATGTATGAGCTTAACCCCGAAACCAATAAGATAGACTTTACCCACAACCCGTTCTCAATGCCTCAGGGAGGAATGGACGCGCTTCTTAATAAGGACCCGCTTGAAATATTCGCATACCAGTACGACATCGTATGTAACGGCGTAGAGCTTTCCTCGGGCGCTGTCAGAAACCATAATCCCGAGATAATGAGAAAGGCATTCGAGATTGCGGGTTACGGCGAGGAGGACTTGAAGGCTAAGTTCGGCGCTCTTTACACGGCGTTTTCCTATGGCGCTCCCCCCCACGCGGGAATGGCGCCCGGCGTTGACAGAATGATAATGCTTATCTCCGAGGAGGAGACAATTCGCGACGTCATTGCGTTCCCGCTTAACGGAAACGCTCAGGACCTTATGATGAACGCGCCCGGTGAGGTTACCGAGCAGCAGCTCAGAGAAGTACACATTAAGGTTCGTGATTAAACCCATAAACTGTTTTTCACCCAAGAGGAGGGTAAACTAAAATGGAAAAAGAAACACTGAGACTTCTCTGTAAGGTCAACCAGCTTGCTCTTACTGAGGAGCAAAAGGACAGCTTCCTTAAGTTTATGGACGCAAGGGAAGCCGATATAAAGGCTCTTGACGCTATCGATACAGAAAACGTTGAGAGAATGGTACACGTAATGCCCATAATGACCGTAGTGCGTGAGGACGTAGAGAAGAAGCTCTTTACACGTGATGAGCTTCAAAAGGGCGCGCCTGAGACGATGGACGGCTATTGGCAGGTCCCCCGTGTCGTTGAGTAAGGAGGTACTGAAAATGAAAAAGATTCTTCTTGACGATATGATTCTTACAAAAGAGCTTCCCACCTCGGCAGGCTCGAAAATGCTTGACGGATATATGAGTCCGTTCAATGCCGCGGTAGTGGAAAGACTTACCGAGGCAGGCTATGAAATAGCGGGGAAAGCTCCCGTTGGCGAGTTTGCAATCGACCTTTCAGGCGAGACAAACTTTGAAGGGAAGACGGTTTCCTCCGAGGACTGCGCTACCGTTATGCTTGACGTAAACGGCTCGCCCAGACGTATAGCGGCGCAGAACGGTCTTGTTTATATCAAACCCACCTACGGTATCGTTTCAAGATTTGGAACGGTAGCTGTCGCTTGTTCGGGTGAGTGTGTAGGAGTAATGGCGAAAAGCGCTTCCGAATGTAAAGAAGTGTTAAGCGTACTCGTAGGAAATGACGAACGCGACGGCACTATGCACGCGGACGGGGTCTGCAAGAGCGCGCTCGGTATTAAAAAGGTAAAGAAGGTTGCGCTTCTTGATATGGGCGTAAAGAGCGCCGAGCTTGACCTGGCAAGGTCAGAGCTTGAAGCAAACGGAATCGAGGTTGCTTCGGTTGACGCGGGTGTCATAGAAAGCGCAAACGCCGCATGGAATATCCTTATGTGCGCCGAGCTTTGTAATAACGTTTCCCGTTTTGACGGTATCAAGTACGGCTATCGCGCAAAGAATTACAAAAACCTTGACGAGCTTTATACAAATAGCCGCACCGAAGCCTTTGGAGAGCTTGTAAAGACAGCTATCCTTTACGGCTCCGACGTGCTTTCATCAAATAACTATATGTCCAAATACGATAAGGCGATGAGAGTACGCCGTGTAATAGTCGAGGCGTTTACCGAGATATTCAAGGAATACGATGCGGTTATGCTGCCGGCTTGCTCAAAGACGTCATATACAGCCTCGGACGATGTGTTTGTCGAAAACAAATATACCGCGCCCGCGTCCGTTACCGGACTTCCGGCGGTGGTCGCAGGCGGCGTGCAGCTTGTAGGCAAGGCGTTTAGCGACGGAGCGCTCCTTGACGTCTCGGCTATTCTTACGAAGGAGGGCAAGTAATATGAGATACGAAACCGTTATCGGTCTTGAGGTTCATATAGAGATGGCAACGCAGTCGAAGATATTCTGCTCCTGCTCCGCTAAGTTCGGCGGAGAGCAGAACGATCACGTCTGCCCCGCATGCTGCGGAATGCCCGGAATGCTCCCCGTAGTCAATAAAAAGGTAGTTGACCTCGGTATGACAGCGGGAATGATGCTTAACTGCCATATCAACAGAGTAACCACCTTTGACAAAAAGAGCTATTATTACCCCGATCTTCCTTGCTCCTACCAGACTACCCAGTGGTTTTCTCCCGTAGCCGTCAACGGTACGGTTACTATTGAAACTTCAAAGGGCAAAAAGGATATACGAATCAAGCAGATTCATATGGAGGAGGACGCGGGTAAGCTTGTGCACGACGAGTGGACCAACACCACGCTTGTTGACTTCAACAGAACGAGCGTTCCGCTTATTGAGATAGTCAGCCAGCCCGACCTTTCCAGCGCAGAGGAGGTAGTTGCATACCTTGAAAGACTCCGTTCACTTCTTAGATTTGCTAAGGTTTCGGAGTGCCGTATGGAGCAGGGCTCTATGAGATGCGACGTTAACCTTTCCGTGCGCCCCGAGGGTAGCGATAAGCTCGGAGTCAGAACCGAGATGAAGAATATGAACTCCATTTCCGCTATCGAGCGAGCTATCGCTTACGAGACCGCAAGACACATTGACGCGCTTGAAAACGGCACCGAGGAGCTTGTTCAGGAAACTCGCCGTTGGGACGATATCAAGGGCAAGAGCTTTGCGATGAGAAACAAGGAAACTGCGGGAGATTACAGGTATTTCCCCGACCCTAACGTAATGCCTATCGTCATTGATGACGAGTGGTTTGCTAAGATAAAGGGTACGCTTCCCGAATTCCCCGAGGTAAAGAAGGCAAGATATATAGGCGAGCTGGGACTGAGCGACTACGACGCCACTCTGCTGACCGAGAGCCGCGCGCTCTGCGACTGCTTTGAAAGCGCCTATGCTGAGTGCGGTCAGGCAAAGGAGGCGGCAAACTGGCTGCTGTCCGACGTTCTTAATATCTTAAACAAAAAGCAGATGACCCCCGATCAGCTTACTCTTGACGGAAAAACGCTTGGAAAGCTTATAAAGCTCGTTACCGACGGTAAGGTAAGCCGTCCGAACGCAAAGAAAATACTTGCCGAGATGTTCGAGAGTGAGATAGATCCCGCAAAGTACGCCGAGGAGCAGGGATATATCGTTTCAAGCGATACGGGTGCGATTGAAGCAACTGTTCGTGAGATAGTTATAGCCGATGAGCGCTCCGTTACGGACTATAAAAGCGGTAAGGAAAAGGCTCTTATGGCTATTTTCGGAAAGTGTATGAAGGCTCTTAAAGGCAACTGCGATCCGCAGACGCTCCGTCAGATGATAATCGACGTTATAAACAGTATTTGATTTAACAAAAACAAGGTGGCTGATAGCCACCTTGTTTTTATATGAATATTTAATCTTAAAGTATTGTAATAACCGCCGTAGAAATTATACTAAGTACAATTCCTATTACTTTTTTCACAGTAATTTTTTCCTTAAAGAACCATAAGCCTATAAACAAGCTTCCTATAAGAGATATAGTAGTCGGTATAACGTTAAGCATAATAATCGGAATTGTGCGCGAAAGAAGCGTTGTTGAAAATACAATGGTAGCGCAAACCGCGCCAACAATAATACCGTATATGTAAAGCGGCTTTTCAAGGGCATTAAACGGATTTAATAGCAAACGCTTGCTTTTTTCGTTTTCTACTGTTTTATCTGCGCTTTTATGAGTAAATATTACAGCAAATGCAAAAATTAAGCTTGCGAAAGCATACGACAGACAAGAATATAACGCGGCGCTTCCATTTTCAACGTTAATCGCGAAATATTTTGACAAAAAATTTAATATTCCGTTTACTACGAAATTAACAAACAAAACTGATATAGCCTTAAAGCTTATCTTGGAGTTTTGATTAGGCTCGAATATCAGAAAATATACCGCAATAAAAAATAAAACCATACCGCCCCATTGATAGATTGACAGGGGCTCATTGAAGAAGAATATTCCGGCAATCGCGGGTATAACTATACCGCCGCCGAAGGCGCATAAAGTACAAAGAGGCAGCGGAGCCAGCTGTAAGGCTTTTAAAGAGGTAATGAGTTCAAGGAAAAAGCCCACCGCCATAAAAGCGGAGCAAATGAGCGTAGGTATATTAAAGCCGCTTCTGTCTAAAACAAGGAAGTAGATGAGAGAAAAAATTGCGGCAAACGTTTCAAAATAAAAACCGTATTGATAGTAAGCAGCTGTGGATTTCATAAACTTACTTGTCTTTTTATTTACGGTTGATTGAGCTATTCGCAAACCGCCTACACCGAAAACTGGCAAAAGATTCATAAAAAACTCCTATTCATTTCCGAATAACAACCTTAGGTCTTTTAAGATTGGATTGGGATAATTTTCTTAACACGCTGATTATAGCACTTTTTAGCTTGAATGTCAATATGATTTTGAAATATAAAAAATACTAAAAGTTTTATTTTTAAATAAAAGGACGTTTACACAGAGGAAAGCGCGCCGCTATGCCTTAAATCAAGCATAGAGAAAAAGGAAACCTGAGGTTTTACCTTAGGTTTCCTTTTTGATTTGCCCAAACAGAATAGGTTTTCTTTTCATCAGCAAAACGCCGGAAGACAAACGCTCGCGTATCGCTGCCGCGCTTTTTACAAACGTAGATATATGCGATAACGCTCAGTTAATCTCACATTAGTTTTCTTTTGTTACAAAAACAGTCTCGCCCTGCTTGGTATCAACCGTAATTATTCCTTCGGATATAGGAATGCTTGTGCCGTCTGCTCTTTTCAGTACGTATCCGTTACCGGGAGCTTCCAGGGTTAACGGCATTCCCTTCTCGCTGAATATTTCTGCGTATACAACTCCGTTTTTCAAGGTTGCGTTTACCAAAAACGCGCCAAACGCTCTCAGTCCGCTAAAGCTGGCATCCTGTTTTTTATCCCAAACGGGGAACAGTCTTACGATACCCTCGTAGCTTTGTAAAAGCATTTCGTTCAATGTGCTTGGAATTGCCGAATTGCTTTCAAGTCCACCGCCGTCAAACGCGAACATTCCGTTGGAAAGTCCGTGATTCGCTATATTCGCGTGAATACGAGAAATGAGCTCTTCCGGCGGATATTCAAGTCTCGCCGCCAGGGGATAATAAGAACAGAATCGGTTATGGCTATCCCAAAGCTGCAAATACTTGTGGCTGTTTTTTACGGCTTCGAAAAGCTTTGGAGTCGTATATTTTCCTATAGCTCCCGCGGGATACATCGCGTCAATGGAAACTTCTCTTACGACATCACTGCCCGCAATACCGCGCAAATATACAGTCCCGTCCTTTTCGAAGGTCTCAATAGGCGCCAAATTGTCAAGAATATGCTGCCACTTTGGAATCTTATCAAGATTTTCACCCAAAGCTTTCGAAATATCGATAATCATTTTCATCAGCATTCTGACCAGACCGCAGGATAGAGTGGAGTTTTTATCATCATGGCCTTGCGGCATGCAATCCGCTATATACCACTCAACCTCGTTTAACGCATCGTTATAGATTTGATACGCGCCGTCCTCGAAAATGAGATAGTTTTCCCAAAACTCTGCAACCGACAGAAGAAAATCGTAATACTCACGCTTTGCGAATTCGGTATCACGAGTAGAATACCAATGCATCATCGGTATGACTGACGCGTAGGCGCCGTTGCTTTTTTGACCGAGGAACAGATGACCGTGCTCCTTTGTATCGGGACGGTAATCGGTTTCCATTCCGAGAGGACCGATGCTTACGGGATAATACGCGCCGCTAATGCCCAAATACTTCTTTGCGTAATGTTTTGCAATGGGTAAAAAGTCGTTTAGCGGAGTAGAATAACATTCCATAAGCTCAGTATGGTTAGAGGATGCAAACGCGTAGAAGGCTGCCTCGTAATTATAGTTTAAGTGATAATCTCCAAACCAGAGCATTCCGTCTGACGTGGAATATCCGTAAAGACCGGGAGGGAACTTCTTGTTTCTGGCGCAGCACGCATTTGCGTAGAGCCCTATATACCAATATAGCTCAAGGGTATCATCAGATAACTGAACACTGCTTTTAGACCAGAACTGTCGCCACCATTCGCTGTGTTTGGCGAGAAGCTTTTGACACATGGCTTCATCAATGGCGCCAACGCTCTCGATTGCCTGCATTTTGTAAGCGGCGGAATCGTGATTGGTACAAACGTTCATTGCCCAAACCGTGCGTACTCTACCGTCGTAGACAGTAGATGAAACCTTACGCAAAGCGCAAATTCCGTACGTAGGGAATCTGCATTCCGGGGTATCAAATCCGCGTATCACATAATTCACGTCATTTGTTGAGCCTTGTTCGGTAATTGCGTCCGCGCCCTCTACCGGGAAGAGCGATATGGACGAAGAAATGAAACGATGCGTATGATCAAGCTCAATTATCACTGTGTTTTGAGTAGCGCACACGGTTATTTTAACTGTTGCGTCAAATTTTCCGGTTTTCAGACTTAGCTTGATAAATCCCTTATCTATGTTTTGCTCCGCTTTATAATCGGCATAAGCCAGATGAGGTAAAAGAATTTCAACGGTTCCAAGCGGCGCAAGGCCACCCAAACAATCCACATAACCTCTCCAGTCAGACTTCCAAAAATCCGATTTTCCAATATGAATTCGCACTTTTTCGGCGTTTCCGCCCAGAATAGCCACCACGTCGCCGTTTCCGGTTATCGCTCCGTCCGGAACTGATTTTGAAGGAGTCCTTTTTGCCACTTCTGATATTGTCAATATATGCTCTTTCATTCTACACCTCCAAGTGTATATTAAACAAAATTAAAAAAACAAAGCTCTGCCCAAAATTATCATTTAAATTATATATGACGCCGCTTTCGCTTGCATTATATCACAGCGCCCCCGATTTGTCAAGGAAAATAATAAAATTGCGGAAGTCGTAAAAAATGCAATGGTGAAAGGAGGTTTCTTTTTACCCCTAAAAACACGAAAAGCCCCTGAAAATCAAGGACTTTAAGATTTTAATGAAGCTTTGGCTACGCCAAGTGATGTTATGCTTCGCATAGTGATGTTGCTCCCTGCGGTCGCAGTGATGTGTTCCTTTTCACGTGCCGAAGGCACACATCATTCGCGAAGTGAACATCATTAGGCAAAGCCGTCATCATTTGCCAAAGGCAAACATCATTAAAAAAGACCGTTTAAAACGGTCTTTTTTGAGTTGCCCCAACAATTTTGAACCTAAAACCCAGATGATAGATTTTGCTGTTTTTTCTTCAGCATTTCATTGAGCTTGGCTGTGTTTCTTCGGATAATCGAATAAATGATAGCCCAAATCACGATATAACCCACAACAAAAATTGCTGTGAATACTATAATCGGTATTACCCCGAAGTCAAGCCAATCGTTAATCAGATAAGTTCCAAGGTAAGCGATATACAAAACACCGCCGTGAATTAAAATCGCCGGCATTAACGGCAAACGCTCAATCTGATAGATCGCATTCATGCCGCCCGCAATGAAAGCCAACGCGGTCAATGAGAATATGCCAATGCAAGCTTCATTGACGGTTAAAGTGTGTACATCGGCAACCTGCTGTAAAATCAGATATACTATTGCTAAAACAATCGGACCGATGCCCGCGGCAATGAAGCCACGGCGTAAAAACTCCAAAACAAACTTTTTCATATTCCTTCATACCTCCTTCTGATTTCCGCAAAGCAACGCCTTGAAACATATTCTCGATAGCCACATTGAAATACGGCATCGATACCACCGCTGAATACTGCATCAAATCTCTGAATTCGGTGTTCATTGGCAAGAGTTGATTTGTTAATGCGGATAAAGTAAGAAGGCAAAACGACCTCTAATTCTCGAAGTCTGTCTTTAAGCGAATAGCGGTTGCCTTTCGTATCAATTGCAATTACCTTTCTATCCATAACAGTAATGCACTCTATTTCTCCAAAAGGGAGCTTTCGCATTTCTTCTTCACGATATCCTATAATAAAGTCTGCTCCCGAAAAGCTATGCACGAGATCTTCTATCTCTTGTGTCAGAGAAGAAGGCGTGTGAACGATTGCTATTATTTCTTCTTCAGCATCTTTATCAATGATGAGTTTGTACTTCATTTTCAATATCCTTACTGTTTTTTCATTTGTCTGAGGAAACAGAACACTGCAATCACCGTTGTTGCTACGCTATACAGAACAATCGGCAAAATATGTGTTTCTGCAAGCCCGAAATCTCCGCTAAACAACGCTTTTTCCATTTCGGCTGCGTGAACGAATGGGAGAGCATTGGCTATTTTCTCAAAGACTCCACCCACCAGTTTCAAATCAAACCATACGCCCGAAAGCCACGCAGAGAGATTGGTAAGCAATGCTCCGCAAATACCGCCAACCTGTTTAACGCCAAAAATACTGCCACACAAAAGTCCGAGTGCGATATTAAAAATTGTCATAGGTATCATACCGATAACCGCATAAATAATATTCACTCTGAGCGTAAGCCCCAAGGGAATCGCAAACAGATAACAAATAACAGTCTGACCAAGAGCAATGGGCAGAAGCGGAAGCATATATCCAATAATAAAATCAAATCCCGTAAGAGGTGTTGTGTATAGTCTTTGTAAGAGTGCGCTTTCACGGTCTTTGGCAACCAACGTTGCCGAAAACAAAGTCATAAACGATAATCCAAACACGGTAATGCCGGGAGTCAATGTATCGATCTCAAACAAGCTCACGGGAATATTTGCCTGTAAAGCACTGAGAAGCAGCAGTAATACCAACGGAAATCCCAAGCCGAAACCAAGGTTGATTGGATCGCGCAAGATCTCCTTCGTACATCTTTTAGCAAAAGTAATCATTCTCATACCACCCCCTCCTTTACGATAGAAACGAACGTCGTTTCAAAATCGTTGGTTCCGACTTTCTTGTTCAGTTCATCCACCGTGCCTACTGCAAGAAGCTTTCCGTTTTTCATAA